>NZ_AP019773.1:300000-600000 GCF_009936175.1 Bartonella quintana
CAATCAAGATTTTGATAAGGTTACACGTTTAAATAAGGCGACTTCAATGGCTTATCAGCCTGCTCTCAAAAAAATATCAAATTTTGCCGTGAATTGGTCGGTTGTTGCTTATCCAACAGCAGGGTGGGCTGAGGCGATGTTCCCTTCTTTGCCACTTAATGAGGCGATTAAGAAATTAGCTGATGCAATTTTTTCTGCTTCACGTGTTACGCAAGAGGATCCAGTGCATGCCTGGGTTGTCCATAATGCAACTTTGAAGCAGCGATCATCTTGGCTTAATGAACAGCGTTTTTCTGCTCTATATTTTACAGGGCCAGGGACTGATTTAATGGTTGGTTTGGCAGATGATCATGAATGGCATGGTGGTGCATCAGTTGCCCAAAATGGTGTTGTCTGCAATCCTAATATTCCGACAGAAGAAGTATTCACTACTCCTCATGCTCATAAGGTTGAAGGTTTTGTTCGTTCGACGAAGCCTCTTTCCTATCAAGGAGCGCTCATTGATAATATTGAGGTGCGATTTGAAGCGGGGTGTATTGTTGATGCACGTGCTTCGACGGGGAGGGAAGTTTTGCAACAGGTTTTGCAAATTGATGAAGGGGCTAGTCGATTGGGCGAAGTTGCTCTTGTTCCACATTGTTCACCAATTTCTAAGAGCAATCTTCTTTTTTATAATACATTGTTTGATGAAAATGCTGCATGTCATATTGCTTTAGGGCAGTGTTATTCCAAGTGCTTTTTAGATGGAGCATCATTGACGGCAGAGGAAATTTCAGCGCGTGGTGGTAACAAAAGTGTGATTCATATTGACTGGATGATTGGATCTGATGAAATCGACATAGACGGCATTACGCAGGATGGTATGAGAGTTCCTGTATTTCGTAAGGGTGAATGGGCTTAATATTATTTTTTTCGATGGTATTTTGTTGGAAAATGCGTCATTATTTAAGAAAATAGATGCCTGAACTCCCTGAAGTAGAAACAGTTCGTCGTGGACTTGAGCTGGTTATAACTGGTGCAAAGATTATATCAATCACGCTTAATCGTAGAGATTTACGATTTCCTTTCCCTGAGGCCTTTTCTGAGAGGCTTGTGGGCAGAACAATTATGGAACTTGGTCGACGCGCGAAATATTTGTTATTCCATCTTTCGCAAAATGAAACAATTTTGAGCCATTTAGGAATGTCGGGATCATGGCGTATAGAGGATGATCTTTTAAGAAAAACATATTCTGCTGCAGGGAAATTTGTTAAGCATGATCACTTTCTCATGGATATTCAAGCAAAGGATGGCAAAGTTTATCATCTTACTTATAATGATGTTCGTCGTTTTGGGTTTATGCTTTTACTAGATACAAACAGGCTTTATGAGCATCCGCTTTTAAAGAAACTAGGGCTCGAGCCTTTGAGCAATGAGTTTTCTGGTCGTTATTTACAAGAAGCTTTTGTTAATAAAAAAATATCTCTCAAAGGAGTCTTACTTGATCAGTCTATTATTGCAGGTCTTGGGAATATTTATGTTTGCGAAGCGCTTTGGCGTAGTCGCTTGTCTCCACAACGTGGAGCATTCACCTTAGCATTGAAGACTGTACGTGCACGCGAATTTGCAGATTCTTTAGCGCAGAATATACGCAATGTGATTGCTGAAGCAATTTCTTTTGGTGGATCTACTTTACGGGATTATATTCGTACAGATGGCTCACTTGGTTATTTTCAACATTCTTTTTCAGTTTATGGACGAGAAGGCAAAGAATGCTTTCAATGTGGAACACCTATTACACGTATTTCACAGTCTGGACGCTCAAGCTTTTACTGTTCACAGTGTCAAAAATAAATAAGATGTCTTGCAAAATCCTACAAGAGGCTTAAAGTCACATCTATAATTATAATTACACAAGGCTTAGGAGTTTTTTTTATATGCTAGATAAAGTGCTAACACATCTTGATGCAAATATAGAAAAGAACCTTGAACGCCTTTTTTCATTTTTACGTTTTCAATCGATTTCTACAGACTCGGCTTATAAAGATGAGTGTCGTAAAGCTGCTGATTGGTTAGTGGAGGATTTAAAAAGCATTGGCTTTGAAGCTTCGCGCCGTGATACACCGGGTCATCCAATAGTTGTTGGGCATCATCCAGGACCTTCAGATGAGTGTCTGCATGTGTTGTTTTACGGACATTATGATGTTCAACCCGTTGATCCGCTGAGTTTATGGGAGGATGACCCATTTACACCTTCTTTAAAAGAGAGAGAGGGAGAGGAAGTTATTTGTGCTCGTGGAGCTTCAGATGATAAAGGTCAGTTCATGACGTTTATTGAGGCATGTCGTGCGTTTAAGAAAGAAACGGGGCAGCTTCCTGTGAGAGTTACTGTTTTATGTGAAGGTGAAGAAGAAAGTGGATCTCCTTCTCTTGTTCCTTTTTTGAAAGCAAATAGGAATGAGTTTAAGGCTGATTGCGCATTGGTTTGTGATACATCGATGTGGGATGCAGATACACCATCTGTTTCTGTTACTCTTCGGGGAATGTTTGCAGAAGAGATTATTATCACAGCAGCTAACTGTGATTTGCATTCTGGTTATTTTGGGGGAGCAGCAGCTAATCCCATTCGTATTTTAGCTAAAGTTTTGGCAAGTCTTCATGACGAAAATAATAGAGTAACAATTCCTGGTTTTTATGATGGAGTAGAAGAAACACCTCCCCAGATTTTGCAATCATGGAATGTGCTTAATTGCAATGCTGAAAATTTTCTTGGTCCTATTGGGCTTTCCATTCCTGCTGGTGAAAAAGGACGGAGCATTTTAGAACTTATATGGGCGCGTCCTACAGCAGAAATTAATGGTATTAGTGGTGGCTATGAGGGAGAGGGAATTAAAACAGTTATTGCTTCTCAAGCGAGTGCAAAGGTTTCTTTTCGCTTAGTGCATAAGCAAGATCCAGAGAAAATACGTCAAGCCTTTCGTGATTATGTGCGTAGTCTTATTCCTGCTGACTGTACAGTTGCATTTAAGGAGCATGGTGCTTCTCCAGCAATTCAGCTTCCCTATGATTCCCCTTTTATCGAGACAGCGAAGGATGCTTTATCGCAAGAGTGGAGTAATCCGGCTTTGTTAACAGGCATAGGTGGTTCGATCCCAATTGTTGCAGACTTTCAGTCAATTCTTGATATGGAAACTGTTTTGGTTGGATTTGCATTAGCTGATGACCGTATTCATTCACCTAATGAAAAATATAATCTTAAGTCGTTTCATAAGGGGCAACGGTCTTGGGTACGTATTCTTGACGCTTTAGCAAAAACAGGAGGATAGATGAAAGAAATTCGTGTTCATCAAGGTGATTTACCAAACTTGGACAATTATCAAATTGACGCTGTTGCGGTTGATACCGAAACTTTAGGGTTACAACCGCACCGTGATCGTTTATGTGTTGTTCAGCTTTCTTCTGGAGATGGTACTGCTGACATTATACAGATTGCTAAAGGACAAAAGAGTGCTCCTAATTTGGTCAAATTGCTTAAAGATAAGGCGATTACTAAAATATTCCATTTTGGGCGTTTTGATCTTGCTATTTTAGCATATACATTTGGTGTTATGCCGGATGTCGTTTTTTGTACAAAGATTGCTTCAAAACTTACTCGTACTTACACGGATCGTCATGGATTAAAGGAAATTTGTTGTGAATTGTTGAATGTAAATATTTCTAAACAGCAACAATCTTCGGATTGGGCAGCGGAAATTTTGTCACGTGCACAGATTGAATATGCTGCTTCGGATGTTTTATATTTGCACCGTTTAAGAGATATCTTTGAAGAACGCTTAAAGCGTGAAGAACGAGAGAATGTTGCGAAGGCATGTTTTCAGTTTTTGCCGATGAGGGCGAAACTTGATCTTTTGGGATGGTCGGAGGTTGATATTTTTGCACATAGCTGAGTTTAAGAATTTGCTTTTAAACCGAGAGTAGAGAGAATTATTAATGCAATAGAATAAAATGCCCATATCTTATAGGCATTTGTATTTTTTGTTCTCTCGTTTTTTTTGATTAATGCTTTTTATGACAGAATTCTTATGGAGTGAGCGCTCTTTAATTTGAAGAGTGCACACTACAAAGTCCATTTATGAATCCCTGCTTTTTGTGTTTATAACTGTCTTTGTTTTTTAGTTGAACAAAAAGAGACGGGCAGTTTTATGGGGAGGCAGTGGCAGAAAATGTGGGTAATAATGTCACATAGAAGGTTTTCCATACGAATGCTGTCGGTATAGGGTGAAATGCTCTTGCGAGCGAAGTGTGTTGCTAAACATCCGTTTGGTATTTTACATTTGACGGTGCATTGTGTTCTTATTGGTTACAAAATCAGTGATTTCTATGTTTGTATAGAAGAATTCCCATTTATTTTAAAATTAAAGTGCTGGAGGGTTTTTTAGAGAGCTCTCTTTTTTCTATGGAAATTTGAAGCGAGGGCACTAGATAAAACCCATTATGGATATTATGGAGATAAATCTATGAACATAAGATATTTTATTACAGCTTCTGCTACTTTTGTTTCAATCTTTGTGGCTCAGGCAGCTACAGCCGGTCTTGTGGTTACTCAAAAGCTGGTAGAGCAAGTTTCTTCTAAAAATTTTTTTTCTCGTGAACAGGTTAGCAAACCTTTAGGTGAAACTTTACGAGCGAAATTTTCTTCTATTGATAATAATCAAGGGAAACAAGCTGTTGAGTTAGTACTTGTAGCCTCGTCTTTAGCTAAAAAAGGAGGTTTAAAATCGGGAAAGAAATTAGGACGCCCTCGATTTTCGCGAGGCCCGATGAGTTTTTAGTAAGCGAAGCAGCAACATCAGGAGGTGTGATTTTATTCTTGTTAATCAATGAAGTCTAAAGAAGCGGGGTACTTTTGCCGGCTTGAAAGATGGGAAAGGCTGTTCATTTGCGCTTGTAATTGTGGTGCAGGTTTTATAGTGACGGGGGAGACCATTCGTGGAAGATGTGGGTATTCCGATTTCGGAATGATGAGTGGGTGTAATGGCAAATGCATAGTTACAAAGTCTGAGCGGGGAGGGCTGGTTTATAGATTTTATTGGTGATTTAAAGTGTTATAAAGTTTCTTTTGGGTTGTGTTGTTTTTACTGCAGAAGTTTCAAGATTCAAGATGCTTCGTGTTTCCTAATCAACATCAGTTGTTTTTTTGTTCAGGTTGATTTTGAGTAAGATTGGGTTTGAAGATTTGAAGAGAGTTTTCTGGCTTAGTGCAGAGGTTATACCTCAGTTTTCCGGTTACAGAGGTAGTTTTTATGCAAGTTCCAGCGTTTATTCTGAAGTATTGGTACGATTTAGCCTTAACGAGCATAAAATAGATGGCCAACATTACCTAGGATTGTGCAAATGCTTTGAAGAATTTTCTAAAGGGTGGAAGAAGCAGAAATAAAATGGCGAGATTGATCTTTAACAAAATATCAAATGCATAAAGAGTCTCATTTTTAAAGAAAAATGCGCTAGAGGTGTGAGAGTGTGTGGATTTTTTGCCATCTGTATGGTGTTTTGTGTTGTTAGGGGTTTTTTTTGAAGTGTAGATGCAAGCTTTCCTTTGTAGTTATGAGAGAGAAATTTTATGGATCAAGTCAGTGATCGGGGAATGCGATGGTTAAAGCCGAAGATGTTGTTTGTGTACGTCCATACAGGTAGGAGTATTGCATTTTGCAATGACGGAGAGTTCCTTCACAGGGAGAGTATGTTGTCCAAATTTTGTATATAAAGAACAGCATTAATGACAAGAGAATAATTTTTGCTCTGTCATAACCTAGAAATTCTCATTTTACAGATATTACGTATTAAACGACTAAAGGGAGAAGATCTTTGACGTTCTTCTTGTTTTTTTTATGGGTGTATCATTTTTACTACAGATATCTATAGTTGTAGCTCTATATGAGACCAGGTGTTCAAATATTAAGCTATGGAGAGAAAATTATGAATATGAAATGGTTAATAACGGCTTCTGCTTTTGCTTTTGTTTCAGCTTCAACAGTGCAGGCAGCTGATGTTGTTGTTCCCCCTAGATCTACACCCATTGCACCAGTTATTGTTGCTCCCACTTTTTCCTGGACAGGTTTTTATATTGGTGGCCAGATTGGTGGTTTTTCGAGCAAAACGAAGATGAATATTCTTGCTAACGGAAAAACCTTTCCGGTGAAAGATGACTTTTTGCCTAAATTGTCAGGTTTCATGGGTGGCATTTATGCCGGCTCTAATGTTGATCTCGGTAATGGTCTTATTTTAGGTGTTGATACAGATATTATTTGGTCTGATAAAGAGGATACAAAAACGGGGAAAGTATATGAGGTTATTGCCCAGCATATACCATATATTAAGAAGATGCTAACGGAGGCTGGAATTGCCATTAGTGAAAATGACCTCAAACCTGGTGTTAAACGAGTGCACAGTTTTACTTTTAAAGAAAAGTGGGCTGGTGCTACGCGGGTACGGATTGGTTTTGCTGCTGAACGCATTATGCCTTATATTGCTGGTGGTATTGCCTATACACAGCTTCAAGATATCGCGTCAATATCAATAAAAAACAAGGATTCAAGTAAAGTAATTGCTTCTGGTAACCTGTCTGATGAAACGAAGACGTTTGTTGGTTACACCCTTGGTGCTGGTGTTGATTTGGCAATGACCAATAATGTTATTGTCCGTGCGGAATATCGTTACTCAGATTTTGGTAAAAAGAAATTTACAAAAGGAAAACTTGAAACTTCTTACAAAACCAATGATTTTCGCGTTGGTGTGGCTTACAAATTTTAACGTCTTGTAAGCTTAAATTGCTAAGAGGCCCTGTCTTTGGCGGAGCCTCGGGTGTTTTTTGTGATATTATTGTCACAGGGCTCATATTATCATGCAGGCAGAATATCGTTACACGTTGATTTTTGTAAAAGGAAATTTGTAAACAACAAACAGGAGTTTAACTGTAACTCCAATAGCTTCGGCATATATGTAACTTACAAACTTTCCTGTAGAACGAAGTTGTTAAGAGGCTTCTATTTTCATAACTGTGTCGTTTTTACTACAGATTTTTTTGCATAGGTGTGTAACATATGCTTCATAAATGAAGGAGCACAGCTTATGAATATAAAATCTTTAATAACGACTTCTGTTATCGCTTTAGTTTCCGCTTCTGCGGCACAAGCTGCTGATATTATTGCTACTCATGAAGCAGCGCCAGTTATTACTACCCCTACCTTTTCTTGGACAGGTTTTTATATTGGTGGCCAGATTGGGAATTTTACAAGTGATAATAAAATAAAGGGTCTAGGAAAAGAAACAAGCATTTTTACTAAAGAGTTAACACCTCAGCTTTCAGGCATTGTGGGAGGTATTTATGCAGGTTCCAATATAGATCTTGGAAGTGGTCTGATTCTAGGGGTTGAAACCGATGCAATTTGGGCTGATTGTGAAGCAACGAAAACAAGCGTTACAAGAACTCTTTCTGTACCTCAAGCCAACTCTCTTAACGATGAATTTAAGGCTGCTAGAATTACGCTAAAGGATAAATTTTCAGAAAATGACACGATAAGCGATCATTATACTTACAAAGCACAATGGTTCGGTGCTACGCGGGCACGTATCGGTTTTTCTGCTTTTGACCGTGTGATGCCTTATTTTGCTGGTGGTGTTGCTTATGCGCGGATGCAGGGCATGAAGTCAGTTTCAGGAATGAATGCTGCTAAAAATAAAAAGTTGGGTGGGAGCTTGTATGATGAAACTAAGATGATGGTTGGTTTTACCGTTAGTGGTGGTGTTGATGTTGCAATGACCGGAAATGTTTTGCTGCGTGGAGAATACCGTTACTCAGATTTTGGTAAAAAGAAATTCTTAAATAATACACAGGAATTTAACTATAAAACCAATGATTTCCGTTTTGGTGTAGCTTATAAATTCTAATTGAGTGTAAATTAACACACGTCTGAATTATGAAGAGGCTTCGTTTTTAACGGGCCTCTATTTTTGTGATTGTATCATTTTTACTACAGATCTTTTAAAGATTACATGGATATGTATTGGTTTTATAGCTACTGGCTACATGAAGATTCTATGTCACTGATTAATATTGCCTTTATGCGTATGCGCGGATGCAGGGTGTCCATTTGGTTTTAGTAGAAAAAAGGTAGCAGACCAATCTACAGCATTTGTGCATATTATCTTGTATGATGGTAAGACGATGGTTAGTTTACCATTGGTGGTGAAATTAACCTGGCAATAATTGAATAATATTACTTTGCATTTTAGTTTCGCTTACAAATTCTCATTGAGTGCAAAAATATAAGAAGCTCTATCTTTGATAAACATTCTATTTTTTCTGTGGACTGTGGCATTTTTACTACAGATATTTTAAAAAGGTCTTTCTATATATACTTCGTTTTGGATATTTGGAGACATTTTATGAATACGAAACGTTTAATAACAGTATCTATTTTTGCATTGGTTTCAGCTTCTGCGGCACAGGCAGCTGATGTGGGAATTCCACATCAGTCAGCACCAACTTCTTTGCCAGTTATTGCAGCTCCTGCTTTTACGTGGACAGGTTTTTATGCGGGGATTCAAATTGGTGGTTTTTCAAGTAGAACTGATATGAGTATTGTTGGTAAGGGAAAAGCTGTACTACTAAGTAAAGATTTGTTGCCTAAACTTTCAGGTTTTGAAAGTGGTCTTTACGCCGGTTCTAATATTGATCTTGGTGATAACTTTATTTTTAATATCGATACAGATTTAATTTGGTCTGGACAAAAATACACAAAGACTATTTCTTTAGGCGCATCTGATAATGTTTCAGTAGACAATTTAGTCACAAGATCTCGCAGATCATTGCGATCAGCCGACGTACTACAAACATCAACATTATCAGCATTACTAAAGAAACAAGGAGAAACAAAAGTACGAAGAAAAGCACAAGCAACGGCACCAGCACCAGCACCAGCACCAGCAACGGCACCAGCAACGGCACCAGCACCAGCACCAGCACCAGCAACGGCACCAGCAACGGCACCAGCACCAGCAACGGCAGCATCGGTAGAAGCCCAAAGAAGAGAGAGATTACATTTAGCACGATCAGGTGATTCAGAACAAAAATTGGTGTCAGAACAATCAGTATCAGAACAAGCGCAATCAGGAATAGAATCTGCTGTCAATAAGCCAGTTAGTGCTCATCTCAGTGCACATCATGGTGCTGAACAGAGTGCTCATTCACACGGCGCTAATAATCCACACAGTAATCCGCATGGTGGATCGAGTGCAGCTGGACGGAGTGCACAAGGTGAGCAAACTGTGAATGAAAAAAGTGCTGGTGTATATGGTATAGAAGAAGTGAAGAAGGTGGCTTCTTCTCTCGGACTGGACCAAGGAGGTAGAGCTGAAACTTTAACCCATACTTTAAAACAAAATTGGGCTGGTGCTACACGGGTACGTATCGGTTTTGCTGCTGATCGCATTATGCCTTATGTTGCTGGTGGTATTGCCTATACACAGCTCCAAGATGTCGTGTCGATATCACTTAAGAAACAGGATGGAGAAGCGGTTTCTCATAAGAATTTAACCAATGAAACAAAGACCCTGATCGGTTATACTCTTGGTGGTGGTATTGACTTTGCAATGACTGACAATGTTTTACTTCGTGCGGAATATCGTTATTCAGGCTTTGGTAAAAAGAAATTTGCAAAGGAAAAGCTTGAAGTTAACTATAAAACCAATGATTTTCGTATTGGTGTAGCTTATAAATTCTAATTTATTATAAGACTAAGTTTTTAAAAGGTTCTGCCGGCGGTGGAGCCTTTATTTTTTTTGAGAGAATCATTTTGGGGTTTTCTTTCTTGATAGTTTCATGATAAAGCCCGTGAAATGTGATAATATATCTTCTTGATCGCTGCCTAATACGAATAATTCGCTCGGCTTTCCTCGTAGATCAAAAAACCAAAGTTGCAGGGTTCAGGGAAGTTATGAAAAAATGAAATCGTAAAAGTGGACAGGAATATTTCACAATGACTGTGAAAAATGAAACAATAGATTATTCGAAAACTCTTTATCTCCCACAAACAAATTTTCCAATGCGTGGGAGGTTGCCACAAAAAGAGCTTGAACTGATAGCACGATGGGACAATATGGGCCTTTATGCTCAATTGCGTCAGCAAGCAAAAGACCGCCCACTTTACATTCTTCATGATGGTCCTCCTTATGCAAATGGCCATATCCATATTGGGCATGCTTTAAACAAAGTGTTAAAGGATGTGATTATTCGTTCATTCCAAATGCGTGGTTTTAATGCAAATTATGTACCTGGTTGGGATTGTCATGGACTTCCGATTGAATGGAAAATTGAAGAAAAATATCGTGCGCAAGGCAAAAATAAAGATGATGTGCCCCTTAATGAATTTCGTCAAGAATGCCGTGAGTTTGCAAAATATTGGATAACTGTTCAAAGTGAAGAATTTAAACGTCTTGGTGTCGTCGGAGATTTTAACAGTCCCTACACGACAATGGCCTTTCATGCAGAAGCACGCATTGCCAGTGAATTGATGAAATTTGCTATGTCAGGTCAGATTTATCGTGGTTCAAAGCCTGTGATGTGGTCTGTTGTTGAGCGTACTGCTTTGGCTGAAGCAGAGATTGAATATCATGATTATGAATCAGAGGTTATCTGGGTTAAATTTCCTGTTTTGCAAGCCGATTCTAGTGACTTATGTGGTGCTTATGTTGTGATTTGGACAACGACTCCATGGACAATTCCTGGTAATCGTGCAGTGAGTTATTCTTCGCAGATTTCTTACGGTGTTTACGAGGTTGCAAGCACGCAAAATGATTTTGGTCCTCAAGTTGGGGAAAGACTTCTCTTTGCTGATGCTTTGGCTATGAGTTGTGCAGAAAAAGCAAAACTTGTTTTGAAGCGTTTGCGGATTATTTCTGCTGATGAGCTTAAAACTCTTTTTCTTTTTCAT
The DNA here is from genome assembly GCF_009936175.1 of Bartonella quintana. NCBI lineage: Bacteria > Pseudomonadati > Pseudomonadota > Alphaproteobacteria > Hyphomicrobiales > Bartonellaceae > Bartonella > Bartonella quintana. The sequence goes on from NZ_AP019773.1 coordinate 310,971, forward strand.
CCATTAAAAGGTTTGGCTGGAAGTTATAATGATAAGATTGCGATGCTTGATGGTGCGCACGTAACCGAGAATGCTGGTACAGGTTTTGTTCATACAGCGCCCAGCCATGGACGTGAAGATTTTGAAATTTGGAATGCTTATAAACCACTTTTGGAGCAGTCTGGTATTGATACATCTATACCGTTTCCCGTTGATGATGCTGGCTTTTATACGAAGGATGCTCCTGGTTTTGGACCAAACCGTGAAGGGGGGGCTGTGCGCGTTATTGATGATAATGGAAAAATGGGTGATGCCAATAAAGAGGTTATTAACGCTTTAATTAAAGCGAATCGGTTGTTTGCACGCGGTCGTTTAAAACATTCCTATCCTCACAGTTGGCGTTCGAAAAAACCGGTCATTTTCCGTAATACACCCCAATGGTTTATTTCGATGGATAAAGATCTTGGAGATGGTTCAACTTTACGCAGTCGGGCTTTAGAGGCTGTTTCGATGACGCGTTTTGTACCTTCTTCTGGTCAAAACCGTTTGGCTTCTATGATAGCAGATCGTCCTGATTGGGTTCTTTCTCGTCAACGTGCTTGGGGTGTTCCGATTTGTATTTTTGCGAATGAGGATGGTGTCATTCTTAAAGATGAGAGAGTGAATGAGCGTATTTTACGGGCTTTTGAAGCAGAAGGAGCGGATGCATGGTTTGCTGAAGGAGCCCGTGAGCGTTTTTTAGGTGAACGTGCACATGAATCTTGGGTTCAGGTCCTTGATATTCTTGATGTTTGGTTTGATTCTGGAGCGAGCCATAGTTTTGTATTAGAAGATCGGGATGATTTAAAATGGCCTGCTGATGTTTATTTTGAAGGATCTGATCAACATCGTGGGTGGTTCCAGTCCTCTCTTTTGGAAAGTTGCGGTACACGCGCTTGTTCCCCTTATAAAGCGGTAATCACACACGGTTTTACTTTGGATGAGAATGGCAAGAAAATGTCTAAATCTTTGGGAAATACAGTTGTTCCGCAAGAAATTATTAAAACATCTGGTGCTGATATTTTTCGTCTCTGGGTAATGACGACCGATTATTGGGAAGATCAGCGTTTAGGCAAACAAATTCTTCAGACGAATATGGATTTATATCGTAAATTGCGCAATGCGATTCGCTGGATGCTTGGAATTTTAGTACATGATGAAGGAGAAAAAATATCTTATTGTGCACTACCAGACCTTGAAAAATTTATATTGCATCGACTTTTTGAACTTGATCAGTTGATTAATCAAGCTTATGATGAATTTGATTTTAAAAAGATTATGCGCGCATTATTGGATTTTTCGATTACTGAGTTATCGGCATTTTATTTTGATATCCGCAAAGATTCTCTTTATTGCGATGCACCTTCATCAAAAAAGCGCAAGGCTTCCTTGCAAGTTATCCGTGAGATTTTTGAACGAATGGTAACATGGCTTGCTCCAATGTTGCCTTTTACTATGGAAGAAGCATGGTTGGAACATTCCCCCAAAAGTCATTCGGTGCATTTAGAGCAGTTCCGCTCTGTGCCAGGGGAATGGCAGAACGGATTTTTGGCTGAACGTTGGAGAAAGGTCCGGCAGGTCCGTAAAGTTGTGACGGGTGCTTTAGAGTTTGAACGAGCCGCCAAGCGTATTGGATCATCTTTAGAAGCAGCGCCTATTGTCTTTATTTCTAATCCGGTTTTACTGGAGGCGTTAGAAAATTTGGATATGGCAGAAATTTGTATCACCAGTGCTCTAACAATTACTCAGGATGTACCGCCTTCGGATGCTTTTATTCTAAGCGATGTTGAAGGCGTTGCTGTATATCCGGGCAAGGCCTTGGGTACAAAATGTGCTCGATCTTGGCGTTATACACAAGATGTTGGAAGCGATCCAGCTTATCCTGATGTATCTGCCCGCGATGCAGCTGCTTTGCGGGAGTTACAAATGCTCGGAAAGATTTAAAAGTTTTGGATTAGAGTGGAAAAGTGTAAGATTAAAAACAGCATTGTTATCATTTGAATTCTGTCATTGATGCGTATGGTTTTTTATGTTAATGGTAAGTTTCGTTCGTTTATCTTGGGGGGGGGTGTGCATGGATTTGGTCTCCAGTGAATCGCCAGAATATTAATCAGCCATAACTTGTACTTAGGAAAATGGGTAAGCAGTGAAAAAACGTGAAATAAAAATATTTTCAGCAAGTATTTTGGGTATGTGCTTTGTTTTAACGGGATGTAATTTATCTGCCCCTACCTATGGTACAGGGAAACCAGCTTCGTTACAATTTTTTGAAGATGTCGCTAACATTACCTCACTAAAACCGACAAACAACAATAGTCAACTTGTTATAAAATCTCATCCAAAACTTGTAATGCCAAGCCCTGGTTCGCTTGGAGTTTTACCACTGCCGGAGCAAGATGTAGAACAAGATAGCTCTTTCAATAGAAGAGCAACATCGGAACCGCATGTTGGTGGCGATGGCAGAATTTTTGTTTTTCCTAAAAAAGTATCATCGGTTAATGGGCATGCTGATATTGATAGTTCAGAAAATATTTCACAGTTGAATGCAACGCAACGATATGAATATTTACGTCGTCAGAGAGCACAAGTTGGAAGTGCGAAGTATCGTCAGTATCTCACTGAGCCACCTTTAAATTATCGTCAACCGGCAAAAATTACACCTGTTGGTCAACAGAGTAACGATAAAACGTTTAAAAGAGCATGAAAGAAGAAGCACTTCGAAAGTTGGCCACAGTAACAAAGGGCTAGTGACCTTTTAAAGAGCGCTAATAGAAGCTAATATTGTTAAATAAAAGATCGGTGTTGTGGATGAGAATAGGGGAATCATCTTTAATACCGCTTTTGTGCAAAAAAATCTTTAAGCAATTGAGCGGCTTCTTTTTCCTTGAAACCAGAATAAACCTCAGGTCTATGATGACAGGTTGACTGCTGATAAAAACGTGGGCCGTGTTCAATAGCACCTCCTTTGGGATCGCTTATTGCGTAGTAGAGGCGCCGTATGCGTGCAAATGAAATGGCTGCGGCACACATGGCACAAGGTTCGAGCGTTACATAAAGGTCACAATCAGGAAGTCTTTCACTTTGGAATGTTTCGCAAGCCATACGGATAACGCGCATTTCTGCATGTCCTGTAGGATCGTATGCAGCTTTTATATAATTACCAGTGCGTGCAATGATTGATTGTCCGTATGTGATAACGGCGCCTACGGGAACCTCGTCTTTTTTTTCTGCCCATCGTGCTTCTAAAAGAGCTATTTCCATAGGAGTCAAAATCATAGTGTTCTTTCTACTTAAAGTGTAGAGGGCTAAAAGGCTTTCTCATAGAGATGGATGCTGTGAAGTGAATGAGCCTCTTACTCTTTTTAACGAAGGGGATGTGATTACTCTTAAAAGTGTTTAAAACCAGCTTGCAAGTAAACAGGTACATTGTGCTGCTAAAGGATAGAAAATGATAAACGATTGTGCTACTTCCTCTTTTCAGGATAATCAGTATGGTACGTATGAGTAGTTTGCTGAAGTACTGGAGTGAAAAGCAAATGAATGAAAACAGTAAGGGTGAGCGGATTGCCAAGAGATTGGCGCGTGCTGGTATTGCATCGCGTCGGGATGCAGAAATGATGATTGTTGCAGGCCGTATTGTTATTAATGATACAGTTGTGACAACACCTGCTTTTAATGTTACTCGCTCTGATGTCATTAAAGTTGATGGCAAACCTTTATCTCCTATAGAACGAACGCGGTTATGGCTTTACCACAAGCCGGCAGGACTTGTCACTACTCACCGTGATCCTGAAGGTAGGCCCACGGTATTTAACAATTTGCCGAAAGGAATGCCTCGTGTTCTTTCCGTGGGTAGACTTGACATTAATACGGAAGGACTTTTGCTGTTGACCAATGACGGTGGTTTAGCACGGGTATTAGAGCTTCCTTTAACGGGGTGGGTACGCAAGTATCGAGTTCGTGCTCATGGAAGAGTAAAACAGAGTGCGCTTGATAACCTTAAAAATGGCATTGCAATTGAAGGTATTTTCTATGGTTCGATTGAAGCATCGATTGAACGTGAACAAGGTTCAAATATATGGCTTTCTGTGGCTTTGCGTGAAGGAAAAAATCGTGAAATAAAAAATGTTCTGGGTGCATTAGGATTATCGGTTAATCGTTTAATTCGTGTATCTTATGGTCCATTTCAGCTCTCTGACTTAGAAGAAGGAGCTGTTCGTGAGTTAAAAGGTCGGATGTTACGTGATCAATTGGGTGAGCGTTTAATTATGCAAGCCAATGCAAATTTTGATGCTCCTATTCTTAAGTCATTTTCAAATTCTGTGGTTGTTGCCGAAAAACAAAACCATAAAGATCTTGCTATTACGAATGATGGCTGGATTTTTTCAAGTATTGGAGATGTACAGCGCAGACGGCGCGGTGGTTTTTCTGAGCGCAGTCGAGCACGATTGAGCACAAAGCCAGGTGAGAAATTTATGCGTCAAGAGAAGAGTGAGGGTGGAAAAGCAGAGCGATTTTTGCCTCGTTCCCGTCGTTCTAATGTTTGGATGGCACCTGGTGCACGTCCCCAGAGTATGCGTAAGAAGTCATTCTATAGTGAGGATACTCCTCATGATTATAAAAGTAATTTAGCCGGTAAGAGATCTCTTCATAGAGGCAAGGAAAAACCACAAGAAAGCCAATCATGGAAAGAAAACAGTGTTAGTTTTGATCAAAAACGTAGTAAAAAACCTTATGGTGAGCCGCGTATTGTTGGCAAGAAGAATCGTTTTTTAAAGAAAGAAGGAAAAGTTATAAAGAGTGCTCATGATGAGCGCTCTTTTGAGAATAAGCGAAGAGTCATCAAGCCATTTGACAGTCTCATGAAAAAATCTAAAGCGTATAGTGATAGTGCAAAAACAGCGAAGCGATTTGGAGGACCATGTGCGGGTCGTTGGCGGTAAATTTGCTGGGCGTGTTTTGTTTACACCTGTAGGGCAGTCGATTCGTCCAACGAGTGATCGTACGCGCGAGAGCCTTTTCAATATTTTGGCGAGCCGAGAGGAAAAATTTTGGACCAACAAACGTATTCTTGATCTTTTTGCTGGTACAGGTGCTTTAGGCATTGAGGCTCTTTCACGTGGCGCAAAAGCTGCTGTTTTTGTTGAAAATTCAGTTGAGGGGCGTGGATTGCTTCAAAAAAATATTGAAGCTTTTGAATTGCAGTCAATAGGGCGCATCTTGCGTCGTGATGCAAAAAAATTGGGTAATATTGGGACAATGCGTCCATTTGATGTTATTTTCGCTGATCCTCCTTATGGACAGTGTTTAGGTGAGTGTGCTTTTGTAGAAGCTCTGAGAGGAGAGTGGGCAAAAGCTAATACACTCTTTGTACTCGAAGAAAAGAAAGATGCAATTATTCATTTACCTGATATATTTTATCTAGATGATGAGCGTTTTTACGGTGAGACGGCAATACGTCTTTACAAACTACGATCATAGTTCAGGTATGAGAAAATTCTCTTTTTTATCCGATAGGATGAGAAAAATTATGCTGTACATCTTGTTAGATTGCACTTTTCTTATGGAGTGATTGTTTCGTGAGTGTAAGCTACGGAGCAAGAAATCGTAAAACTTTCTCTTTTCATTAAGGGCTTTATAATCACGTTAAATAAATTATTCTTTCGTGTATTTTTGATTCTCACATCGGGCTTCCGATATCTTATGCTTTAAAGTTATAGCGATTGTAATGTGAGTTAGATGGTTGGCAACAATAGAATGCATCGTTTTTAAAAACAAATGCAAGAGAGTGGTTTATTTTGGAGATTTTAGTAATCCTGAAGTCTGCTTTAACTGAATAACTATTTATGTGAGCTTCTCATTGAGGATACTTCATTATTACAAGTGTTATGACTTCTTTTTAATATTATGAATGGCTTATTAACCATTTCCAAATTTAATTTACTCATTTTCCATCTGTATTTTCAGTGGTGCGGAGAGTTCATTTTCGTTATTGGATAATTTAAAAAAAGCGATATTTCACTTAGTGTAGAAAATATTGCATACTTTGTGAAATAGTGAATATAAATGAGACATTGAATAGCTGTAATTTTTCAAGTGCACGCATGCTTTGCAGCCAAATTGGGTTTTCTTCAAGTCTGTCACAGTAAAGCTGGTGCACTTTGAGAAACATCTAAGGAAGATGAAGTCTTTATTTACTGTCTACAGTGCAAAATGGGTATTGGGCAGGTACTTCAAAAATAGAATTTCAGTGGATATTTAAAATAATCAAATTTATCCAAGTGGAGCAAGCGCTTCGTTTCGGACTTGTTCGAAGAAGGGTTATTTTTAATAAACAAGCTCAATCTGTTGCTTTAAAAGCGGTTCAAAATCTTGATTTTAATCAACCCCCTCATTGGGGGTGTTAGCGCGATGAATTTTTTTTGAAATGATAGCTTGTGATGCAGCCCGAATTTGCGAAGCAATTCGGATTCGTTAATTATTCAACTGTTTTTTCTTTTTTGATCAAGTATCTAAAGAAAATTTCTTTCAGAAACTGAACGGTTTCACTAATTAAAGCATGCTCTAAAATGATAAATTGGTATAGATTCACTGTTTGTGATGGTACTGCTGTTCAGAACTGAGCTATAAGAGGAGGGAGCATCTTAAGTTTAATAATTTCTTTTTAGCCTGAATATTATATACTTAATCTCTTAAACGGGATTTTTTGCAAAATAAAAAGAGCTCTCTCATGTTTAAATAGACATATATAGCGAAAGAATTAAAACAGAAGCAAGTGCTGAGCAAATTTTGGCCATATGGGAAAATATGGCAACATGACCTTGGGGACCACAAACTTGGATGGGTAGAACTTTCTGGTGCTTTCAAAGCAGGAGCTATTGGGCGAATAAAACCTAAAAAAGGACAGAAAGTGATTTTTACACTTGAAAAAGTTATAAAAAACGTTTGCTTTTCTGATTATGCTAAACTTCCTTTTACACGCATGACTTTTGATCATAAGTATATTCATTTTGTTGTGCTATAGGAGTTTCCATAGCCAAATAATTTCTTCTCTGGTTGCTTTTTTAAAGAGTACAATTGAAAGGCTCATCGGTGGTGAAATAAGCTCAATATCTACACCAAAAAGATTGACATGATTTCATTGGATATATCTGTTAAAAAAATGATTGTTTTCTTATGCACCTATGTTTCGTTACTGGCAAATGCCTTTGTAGCTGTCAAAAAGATTATGGACTATGGTTCTTCCAAAATTAAGTAAGTGGATACTTTTATTTGCAAATTGAATCCAGGGATAGAGATGATGTTTGAGATTCCTCTAAGAGTTTTAATTTTCTATCGCTCATTCATAATAACATGGCACTACGCATCCATTAAAAGCTAGGGAAAAGGTGTCAATGTTTAAATCAAGATCCTTTCTAGTCATTTTGGATTTGTATTTTGAGAATAGGAAGTTGATCAGGTTTTTCTTGTTTAATGATGAAGTAACTGATTCATAAGAAAAGACATGATGCTATCGTTTATATCCTATAGCACCGAGAAAGAATGCTATAATCGTAATTTATTTCCAACAGAGATAAAAGAGAGAGTTCACGCTGATGTTATTACTTACGATGGATTAAAGAAATTTATTGCAGCTGATCTTAGTAAAGTCATAAGAAAAGAAGTTATCTTTAGAATATGTCTATGGTTTGTTGCGTTCACAAGACTATTAAGTTCATGATGAGTGAGCTAATAAACATCAAAGAGGGAGTGGAGTATACTATAGTGAGAGGATTTCCTTACGCTTGTGTAGAAATTAAAGAATGCTATTAAGCGAGAAAATGAAGATTGGTTTAGTGCGTCGTGTTCGATGAGCAGAGAGTTGAGGCTATCTTCTGGTTATTGGAATGCTTAGAATTTGGATTTAGAGCTAAGCATTATTGTGTAATTTTCTACTTAGAAAAGTCAAATCGACAGAAGTTTTAAAGAGCAATGATTTTATATTAAGGGTTTTTGTTGGCAAGAAAGTAGTCAGTGTTTCTGCTAATTGAGTGGCTTATCCGTAGGAGCTGGCAGAATGTGCTGTTGCGATGGCTATTGATTTGATTATAAGCGGGTTTGGCTTGTGGAATGCACAAATGGATTGAAAAGGTTGTCAGCCAAAGAAATTTACAACATGTTGAACCTTTTCGAAAAGAAGTTAAAAGTGAAATTTTTTGATTCATTGAAATAAAAAAGTGCATGAATGCTATATAATTTTTATCGTTGAGCACACAAGGGTTACATTTTTGTATAAATTTGCCAAATTGCTGATCAATATAAATGATCAATATTTGAGGAGAGTCTATAGATGAGTGAAAAGAGCCAGATTGATCAAGCCGCTTCGTTGGTGGAATCGGCAAAATGTTCTGGGGCAGATGCTGCTGATGCTGTTATTGTTCGTTCACATTCTCTGTGTGTGTCGGTTCGCTTTGGAAAAATCGAAACGACAGAATCTTCAGAGAGCAATGATTTTACATTAAGGGTTTTTGTTGGTAAGAAAGTAGCAAGTGTTTCTGCTAATTTAGCGGCTTATCCACAGGAACTGGCAGAACGTGCTGTTGCGATGGCTAAAGCCTCTCCAGACAGTTTATTTGAAGGTTTGGCAGATAAAGAGTCTTTGATTACGCATCCTAAAGATCTTGATCTTTTTGATGATTTTGTTCCGGACAGTCATTTTTTAACAGAAGATGCTTTGAAAATGGAAGCAGCAGCCCTTGATGTTAAAGGAGTAAAAAATTCTGGTGGAGCTGCGACAGCTTATGGCTGTCGCGGATTTGTTCTTGTGACCAGTGATGGTTTTTGTGGAGACTATCGCTCTAGTTATTTTTCACGTTCTTGCAGTGCGCTTGCTGGGGAGGGTACAGGAATGGAGCGGGATTATGATTATACAACTGCCTTACATTTTTCTGATTTGGAAGCAGCAGAAATTGTAGGCAGAAATGCGGGATTAGGTGCAGTTCGACGTTTAGGAGCAGTTCGTGCTGCGACTGGGGATGTAGATGTTATTTTTGATCCGCGTACAGCTCGTGGAATTGCTGGGCATATCGCCCATATGGTGAATGGGGCATCTGTAGCTCGCAAAACAAGTCTTTTACAAAATTTTCTGGGAAGAGCAGTGATGAAGAGCGATGTGAATGTGACAGATCAACCTTTGCGATTACGTGGGAATTCTTCTCGCCCTTTCGATGGAGAGGGGGTAGAGGGGCAAACCTTGCATGTTATTGAAAATGGTATCTTAAAAAACTGGCTTCTTTCCTCATCTTCAGCACGTGAATTAGGTCTTAAAACTAATGGTCACGGTGTGCGTTCAGGGTCGTTGATTCAGCCGGCGAGTACCAATTTTGCTATTGAACCGGGTTTAGTATCACCTTCCGATATGATAAAAGATTTGCAGAGTGGTTTTTATGTTACAGAATTATTTGGGCATGGCGTTGATTTTGTTACGGGCCAATATAGTCGTGGTGCTTCCGGTTTTTGGATTGAAAATGGCGAAATCGCTTATCCAGTGAGCGAAGTAACGCTAGGTTCTGATTTGCTCCATATGTTAGCACATTTAACCCCTGCGAACGATATTGATCGGCGTTATGGTACAGCTGCTCCGACATTGTTAATTGAAGGAATGACACTTGCAGGAAAATAATATACGTCATTCTTCTGATCTAAATCTTTTGCTTAATGTTTGTCGAGATGCAGGGGATTTAGCAATGAAGTATTTTGGATGTGCGTTAGATATTTGGATCAAGGATGGCAATTCGCCAGTTAGTGAGGCAGATTTTGCGGTAGATCACTTTTTAAAGGAAAGGCTTCTCGGAGCACGCCCGAATTATGGATGGATTTCAGAAGAAACAAAAGATAATCGGGGGCAACGGGTCTATGAACGCTCCTTTGTGGTTGATCCTATTGATGGAACGCGTGGTTTTCTTTCCAGCAGTACCTATTGGTGTGTTTCGATTGCCATTATTGAGAATGGGCGTCCTATCGTAGGTGTTGTGCAGTGTCCCGCTCAAGGGGATGTTTATGCAGCTGTTACTGGTGGAGGGGCGACGTTAAATGGCATAAAACTTCCTCTTTTGGCATCTCAGGTTGATCGGAAATATAAAGTTTCGCTTGATAAATCGCTAGCTCAAAAATTGCCGAATGATTTTTGTAATCAGGTTAGCTTTTACCGTTACATTCCCTCTCTTGCTTATCGTATTGTTCTTGTTGCTCAAGGTGAAATTGATATCGTGTTGGTTCGTCCGAATTGTCATGAATGGGATATTGCTGCCGCTGATCTTATTTTGCAGGAATGCGGAGGATGTTTTTTACCGCTTGATGCATCTTTTATATCTTACGGGATTGAACCTTATCAATATGGACTTTTAGTTGCTGGTAAAAATAATTGCTGTCAAGATATGATAGATGTTGTTCGTCAAGCAAAGTTAGTTTAATCACATAAAAACGCGCTAAAATCTCTGAATGATATGGAGGCATACATGATTGAAGCCAAGGAAAAAAAACAATATTTACATCTTGTCTTTGGTGGGGAATTGAAAAATCTTAATAGTAATCAATTTAAGAATATTGATGATTTAGATGTGGTTGGTATTTTCCCTGATTACCAATCAGCTCAAGAAGCATGGCAGGCAAAAGCGCAAAGCAGTGTAGATAACGCATTACAACGTTATTACATTGTAGATTTACATCGGCTTCTTGATCTAGAAAACGATGATGCAGAGTAAAGTTTGAATATTTGGTCATCATTTTCTTGGATTAGTACGTGCAGCAAGTTTGAATTTTCTAGATTTTACATCAGGATGGGTGTGAGACAATTCAAAAAAAAGCAGTGTATTTTAAGCCTTTTTGGCGAGAAAAGCAGAATTCATCGATGAAAATGTGATTGAACAGGTTTTTATTGTGTGGGTTGTTTACGATGTTTGCTTTTTGTTTATAAGCCAAATTTGCAGTTTAAAAGTCTAGGTTATATTGGTAAAGCGCAAAGAGTGCTTATCATCCATTTGTTATCACTTTTTTGCATGAGTGGCATATCATGAGAGTTTTCTTCATTTTTAAAGTGAGAAAGTTTTTGCTATATTTTCTCATTCTTTTGGTGCAGAAATAAAGGTGCAATTTACAAAAAGGTGAGAGCTTGAAATTGTGCATGGTTCGGATGGAACGAGGTAAAACGTATCATGTTTATAAAAGGGAAGGTAGGTGTTATTAACGCTTGAAATGCTCTTAAATTCTGGAAAAAGACGGCTATGAATATGGATATCTGACATGGAAAAGCACGTAAAACTAGGGAAGGGATTATTGTATAGCCAAATCATCTTTGTGCCCTATTGTATTTTGTTTATAGACCTGTTCTACAGGAGGGAATTCTTGAAAAAATATTTGAGTAGAGCTGTATTTTTTCTTCCCTTTGGATATTCAATTCTTTCAGGGATGAGACGTTTTTTGTTCCCAAGAATGCGAGTGGTATTTCATGAGACGAAAAATGGGTGCAATGAATAAAGTTAGTAAATCATTTAATAAAAGAAGGTTGTAAATGTCTCAAAACAGGTGAATGAGGTGATTTTAAATGGTGGAACTAAAGGCACATGCAGCTCTTTTAATCTATCGGATGATCGGTTTTTGCTTACGTCCTTTGGTCCCTTTTTATTTGTTTTTTCGTGCTATCCGTGGAAAAGAAGAATGGGATCGCAAAAAAGAGCGTTTAGGCAAAAGTCATCAAGTACGTCCTCAAAGCCCACTCATTTGGTTGCATGCAGCCAGTGTGGGAGAAACACTTGCTCTTTTTCCATTGATTAATTATATTTTATCATTAAAAATCAATGTATTATTGACAACTGGGACAGTAACATCTTCTTATCTCGTGAGAAAGCATTTTGATGATCGGTTAATTCATCAATATGCTCCGTTGGATTTAGATTTAGCGGTGCGCCGTTTTATTAGTCATTGGAAGCCTGATTTAGCATTGACTTGTGAATCGGAAATTTGGCCTCTACGTATTAAAGAACTTGCCAAAATGCGCATTCCACAGATTTTGGTTAATGCTCATATGTCTGAACGTTCTTTTAAAGCTTGGCAAAAAAGACGCATTCTTGCCAGACATATTTTTAAGCATATTGACCTGGCTATTGCTCAAAATGAAAGAGATGTAGCTTACTACCGTGCGCTTGGGATAAAATCTGTTACACTTTCTGGCAATCTTAAGGCGGATGTTTTTTGGGCGGAAGATCAAGCATTGCTTGCGTATTATCGTGCTGCTATTGGCAATCGCCCTGTTTGGGCAGCTGTTTCAACTCATGAAGGAGAAGAGGAAATAGCTTTTGAGGTTCATAAGATTCTTAAAAATTATTTTCCAGATTTATTGACAATCATTGTGCCTCGTCATCCTGAACGTTCAGAAGATCTTATCAAAAAATGCGATAATAAAAGTTTGCGTTTTATTCGTAGAAGCAACAATGCTATTCCAGCTAGGGATACGGACGTTCTTTTAGGGGATACAATCGGGGAGATGGGGCTTTTTCTTCGCTTATCGAAAGTTTCTTTCATTGGTAAGTCATTATGTGGAGATGGTGGACATAATCCATTGGAGTTGGCTTTGCTTGGCTCAGCTATTTTGACGGGGCCTCATATCTCAAATTTTCAAGAGATGTTTGAACAATTTTTGACATGTGATGCAGCATGTATGGTTCAAGATACAAAACAGCTTGCTATTCAGGTTTATAGGCTGTTAACAAATGAAGCATTGCGCCAAGAAATGGTTGATAAGGCCTATGAAGTAGCAACAGATATGGCAGGTGCACTCGAGCGCACATTAAAAGCTCTTGATCCGTTTTTGCAACCCCTTGTGATCCAAACAGTTTTGAGTCAGCATCGGGGGAGATATGCTTATTAGCACACCTCATTTTTGGTGGAAAGATAAAAGTTTTTTGCGTTTTTTATTAACTCCAGTTTCGTGGGTTTATGGTTATTTTTCACATCGCTGTATGGCAAGGGAGCTCCCCGTTATTGATCTTCCTGTTTTGTGTATTGGCAATTTTACATGTGGTGGTGCGGGTAAAACCCCTGTTGTTATTGCTTTTGCTAAAGTGGCTAAAGAGCTTGGTTTTCTGCCTGGTGTTGTATCGCGTGGTTATGGTGGGGCGGTTAAGGGAGTCCATCTTATAAATGAGCAATTTGACAATGCACGCGATGTTGGAGATGAGGCACTTTTACTTGCACGACACGCTTTTGTTGCTATATCATCCAATCGTTATGCGGCGGCACAACGACTTAAGGAAGAAGGATGTAATCTTATTTTAATGGATGATGGATTTCAAAGTCGTCGTCTTTACATGGACTATGCGTTGCTTGTTGTGGATGCAATGCGTGGCTTTGGTAATGGAGCTGTTTTCCCAGCAGGCCCTTTGCGTGCACCATTAAAAACACAGTTTTCTTTGATGGATAGTGTTTTATTGATTGGTCATTCGAATGCATGTGAAAATGTAGTTTTTCTTGTTACCCGTACTGGAAAGGCTTTGCATCATGCTCACCTTAAATCATTAGCATCTGATGAGGTTATGGGAAAATCATTTTTGGCATTTGCAGGTATTGGCAATCCAAATAAATTTTTTAAATCCATTAAAGAGCTATCTGGTCATGTTGTGCAAACTTATTCTTATCCTGACCATTATTTTTTTACCGATACAGATTTAAAAAATCTTATTCAACAGGCTAAAATGAACAATTTATGGTTGGCTACAACAGCTAAGGATTATACACGTATCCAGACAAGTCATATGCAAAAAGATTTAAAAAATCTTATTGTATTTGATGTTGAAGTTGATTTTGTGCAAGAAGATTTCTGCCGTATGATCCTTGAGGAAGTTATGAGCCGTTTTAGGGAACGAAAAACTCTCTTTAATTTGCACTTTTGAATGTGAGGGTTGAATTCATAGTTTTCAATGAGTTATTTTTTCTGTGTTTTTAACAATTGGCTAAGATAAGGATTGCATTCAAGTTCGCGATGATAGGAGATTTCACAACTGGCATATGCTTCTTGGCGGTGATGATTCCAATATTTTAGATCATCTATAGGTATTTTTTGTCCGCTGACAGCACAAAGAGTATAGGTCCCATACTCTACGATTTTATATCCATTATTGGAATAATGGATTTTTGCTTCACGTTCATCATTGGAAAACATTTTTTATAATCCTTTTTTATCTTTATGAGAGATGATTTAAATAAAGTGCCATAAGATGTATTAGAAAGTCGAGAGTGAATTAAAAAATATTTCTCTTCACCAAAACGACGAGAACTTATTTTCTGCCAAAAAGCCGTTCTATATCAGCTAATTTGAGTTCAATATAAGTAGGACGGCCATGGTTACACGTGCCTGTATGGGGTGTTGCTTCTATTTGTCGTAACAGTGCATTCATTTCTTCGGCACGTAAAAGACGCCCTGACCGTATTGAGCCGTGACAGGCCATAGTTGCTGCAACACAGTCAATCATTGCTTTTAAATTGTTTGTCGTATCATATTCAGCTGCTTCGTCTGCAAGATCTTTAATGAGGGCTTGTACGTTGACCTCCCCTAACATGGAAGGTGTTTCGCGTACAACAATTGCACCAGGTCCAAAAGGTTCTATTCCTAAGCCAAATTTTTGCAGAGCATCTTTATGCGTTAAAAGGCACGTTGCATCTTCTTCAGAAAGTTCTACAATTTCAGGGATAAGCAACAATTGTGAAGGAAGTGGTTTGGAATAAAGTGCATCCTTGAGTGCTTCATAAACCAGCCTTTCATGAGCAGCATGCTGATCAACAATGATTAAACTGTCTTGGGTTTGAGCGATAATATAGTTTTTATGGATTTGTGCTCTTGCAGCTCCCAGTGGATAATGTAATTCTTCCGATGAAGGTGTTGTGTTTGCAGTGCAAATATCACCACTTGGCATATCTAAGCACTCCATAAGTGGAACAGCTTCCTCTCTTAAATTGGCAAATTTTGTAGCGTCTAGTGGTTTGTGAAGTGGTGATGCGGCTGCTGATGCAAGATTATGGTGTTGTGAGCTAAAAGTCTGGTGAGTACTCTTAAAAGTTTCCAATGGTTGTGATGTTTGAAATGCGGACAGCATTGCTTCAGAGCACGTTGAAGTCGGACGAACACCTATTTGATGTAATGCTTCATGAATTGCTCCGACAATTAAACCGCGAATTAACCCTGGATCACGGAATCGTACATCGGCTTTAGTTGGATGCACGTTAACATCCACATCAGCGGGTGGCAGGTCAATAAAAAGGATAGATACAGGATAACGATCCCGAGCCATGACGTCAGCATAGGCTCCTCGGATTGTCCCCCAGAGAAATTTATCGCGCACTGGGCGTCTATTAACATAAGCAAACTGATGAAGGCTATTACTACGGTTGAAAGATGGCAAACAAGCAAAACCAGTTAAACGGATTGATTCACGCTCAGCATTAAGTGCAATGCTGTTGGGAGCAAATTCTTTTCCCATAATCTGTGTAATACGTTGTAATTGTCCTTGGGTATTATTTGCCGTAGCAGGGAGTTCCATGGAAGTTCGGTCTAGACCAGAAAGAGAAAAGCGGATATGCGGAAAAGCGATAGCAATGCGTTTAATCATATCGCTAATGGCATTTGTTTCAGCACGATCAGTTTTCATAAATTTTAGTCGTGCTGGAGTGACAAAGAAGAGATCACGAACTTCAACGATTGTGCCAGGATTAGCGGCAGCCGGTTTTGGTCCTATAATTCTTCCTGCTGTGACGATAATTTCAGTAGCATTCTCAGCCTCTTGCGTTCGTGAGGTTAATTTAAGTTTAGCAACAGAACCAATAGAGGGTAAAGCTTCTCCTCGAAAACCAAGGAAATAGATATTGTGCACATCATCAGTAATTTTTGATGTACAATGACGAGAAATTGCTAAAGTTAATTGATCTGCAGGAATACCGCAGCCATTGTCACTTACCTTTATAAAGCTTTTTCCACCATTTGCTGTAACAATTTCGATTCGTGTTGCTCCAGCATCAATGGCATTTTCAACAAGCTCTTTGACAACATTTGCCGGACGTTCAATGACTTCACCTGCGGCAATTTGATTAATAATATTTTCGCTGAGATGGCGTATAATCATAATAAATTCTGAAAAGATTCGTGCGCACTCGATGAAGTTTTAACTCATGATAACATCATTTGCTCAACATTCAAGGATAAGAAAGTTGAAAAGGTATCATCCGCAGGATAACTTTTTATTCAGTTTTAAACAGTGTTTTACCAACCACTGTTTCATTGTTTGTGGGATTCTAGTATTGATTCTGGAAGCAAATTGACTGGCACAACAGAGGGGAATAATCTTTATCGTCCTAAAAAAAATTTCGCCAATCAATCATTTGGTGCAAAAAAGAAGCAAAGTAAAGATGGAAGGCAAGGCATATGGCGCGTATAAGCGGTATTTTGGCAGATAGTGATATACAGGCTTTAATTGATAATGGCATTCTTAAGGCTCTTTGGCCATTTGATGCAGCCCAAATACAACCCGCAAGTCTTGATCTGCGTTTAGGCGACAAAGCCTACCGTATACGTGCTTCCTTTATGCCGGGGGCTAATATAAAAGTTTTGGATAAGCTCGTACGGTTAAAGTTGCATGAATTTGATTTGCGAGACGGAGCAGTCTTGGAAACAGGCTGTGTTTATATTGTTCCTCTTTTAGAAAGTTTGGCTTTACCCAAAAATTTGTCTGCAGTTGCTAATCCTAAGAGTTCTACAGGACGATTAGATATTTTTACACGTGTAATTACCGATAATGCTCAGGAGTTTGATAAAATTTGTGCAGGTTATCACGGTCCACTTTATCTCGAGATTAGTCCACGTACATTTCCAATTTTGGTGCGTACCGGCTCACATTTATCTCAGCTTCGGTTTCGCAAAGGTCAAAGTTATTTAAGTGAAATTGAGCTGCACGCTTTGCATAAGGAGGAAACCCTGATATCGGATGATTTTCCTAATATTAGTGATGGTGGTATTGGGCTTTCCATTAATTTAAAAGGCAATGAAAACCAGCTGGTGGGTTATCGTGGTAAACGTCATACAAGTGTTATTGATATTGACAAGCGCGCTGTTGCTCACGTTTTAGATTTTTGGGAACCTCTTTTTGACCGTGGTCAAAGGGAACTGGTGCTTGATCCTGATGAGTTTTATATTTTAGTTTCACGAGAATCTGTCCATGTTCCACCGCTTTATGCAGCGGAGATGACTCCTTTTGATCCCTTAGTTGGTGAATTTAGGGTGCATTATGCAGGTTTTTTTGATCCAGGCTTCGGGCATATGGAGGCAGGTGGAAAAGGGGCTAGGGCAGTTTTAGAAGTGCGCAGCCATGAAGTTCCATTTATCTTGGAGCATGGTCAAATTGTTGGCCGTTTAGTTTATGAGCACCTGCTTAATCGACCATTAGCACTTTATGGGCATGATGCTGGATCACATTATCAAGCGCAGGGATTAAAGTTGTCTAAGCATTTTAAATAAGTTTGAAAATGCTGACTTTTATAAAGTCTGTGTAGAAAGTATCTCAATTGAAAGAAACTTTTAGCTTTTCACGAATAGGATAGACTCTTAGTTTGTTAATTTTTCAGATATACATCATCGTTTGACACTGTTCACTCGATTCCAGAGAGTTTAGAGGATGATATCGTGCATTTTGTCCCCTATAAAATGTCATGAAAGGGTGAATAGATCGATTTTCAACGATAGGTGCAGTTATAAGCTTTTTCAAAAAAATCGAAAAGTTCTTCAATTTAGCATTATTTGTAGATTTTTTAAATCTGTTTCATTTCTGATTTAAATGCCATTTGGGTGATTTTATCGATTAACTTCCTTTGTGTGTCATCAATTTATAGTATGATCAGAAAATTGCTCAACAAAAGGTGTAATTTCTCTGTTTCTATCTGCTGGTGTTTAAAATTCTCTGAAATGCTCTACGTAAAATATAAGAGCGTGCTTTGATAAATTTTGATGAGTAGGAAATTTGCAAGGGGGATGTCTTATTTTGAAAAAATTTCCGGATGCATTCAACAGTGTGTTTATTAACGGCCTTTTTGAACTTTATAGCAGATTGGGGAATACGCAAGAGTTGGCAATACTCTTAACAATTGTATTATGAGACATCTTTTTAGAAGGATATCGGTTTAAAATGGAAGAAATGACTAAAACTAAAGCCAATGCTTCTCGGAAGGCATTGGCTACAAAGATTGTTAGCTCTTAATTCTTGGATACATATTATACGAGTTTGTTCGCATTGATTGAAGCTTAGTACCATTAGATTTTTAATCTAAAAAAGAATAAAAATAAATGTTGTTTTCATCGATTAGTTTTTTGAATTGCAATCTTAGTTGCTTGCATTTACTGAAGAGAGCGTTTTATTGGGATATTTAATAGGAGGCACGTGGGTTGGAGCTTATTGATTTTAGGGTATTTTCACTTTTTATTCAGGAATAATGGTATTGTTATGATTATTTCTTCAACATTTGATTACCGCAAAGCAGCAAAGCGCCGGCTTCCCCCTTTTCTTTTTCACTATATTGATGGTGGGGCTTATGCTGAGGAAACGATGCGACGTAATTATGCGGATCTTCAAGCACTTGCACTGCGTCAAAGGATTCTAAGGCAGGTTGGTGAAGTTGATCTTTCAATTAAGCTTTTTGATCAAAGGCTTAATCTACCGATTGTGCTTGCACCTGTTGGGTTAACCGGCATGTATGCGCGTCGTGGTGAGGTAAAAGCTGCGCGTGCAGCAGTTGCGAAAGGCATTCCTTTTACACTCTCCTCAGTTTCAGTTTGCTCCCTTGCAGAAGTGCATGCAG
This sequence comes from Bartonella quintana, assembly GCF_009936175.1. Taxonomy (NCBI): domain Bacteria; kingdom Pseudomonadati; phylum Pseudomonadota; class Alphaproteobacteria; order Hyphomicrobiales; family Bartonellaceae; genus Bartonella; species Bartonella quintana. Next base: position 329,859 of record NZ_AP019773.1, read on the forward strand.
AGGTTGGAAGTGGATTTTGGTTTCAACTTTATGTTCTCAAAGATCGTGGGTTTATGCGTGATGTTTTGGAGCGATCTTGGCTGGCTGGTGTACGTACATTGGTCTTTACAGTTGATATGCCGGTCCCTGGTGCCCGTTATCGTGATGCTCATTCAGGGATGTCTGGACCTTATGCCGGATTACGCCGTATTTTACAGGCTTTTGTCCATCCACACTGGGCTTGGAATGTTGGTATTATGGGGCGTCCACATGATCTTGGAAATGTTTCTACTTATCTTCAAAAGAAAATTACATTGGAAGACTATGTTGGTTGGCTTGGCGCAAATTTTGATCCATCAATTGGTTGGTCTGATCTGCAATGGATTCGAGATTTTTGGAAGGGAAAAATGATTTTGAAGGGTATTCTCGATCCACAAGATGCACGAGAGGCGGTACAATTTGGTGCTGATGGTATTGTTGTTTCCAATCATGGTGGACGTCAACTTGACGGTGTATTGTCAACTGCACGGGCATTACCCGCAATTGCGGAGGTTGTAACGGGTGATTTAACCATTTTAGCTGATTCTGGTATTCGTTCTGGTCTTGATGTTGTACGCATGATAGCCCAAGGTGCAGATGCAGTTATGATTGGTCGTGCTTTTATTTATGCGCTTGCAGCAGCAGGTGAGAAAGGTGTTATGCATCTCCTTGATCTTTTTGCTAATGAAATGCGTGTAGCTATGACATTGACTGGTGCGCGCGCAGTTAAAGAAATCACACATGAGAGTTTAGCAAGTACAGATGCTCTTAACCAATGAAGGAAATATCCTGTACCGCTTTGGAAAAAGCAAATCTCTTTTATAGAGAGGTACATTTTGTATATTTTAAAGATACAATGTGCTTCTTAATATTTGATGAAAAAGTGAAGAGACCAACAAGTATTCAATAGAATTATAGCAAACGTCTATAACTCTGTCAAAAGGAGGGATAAAAGCTAAAATAATAATGGGCACAGAAAAATTATAAAGAATACCGTGTATTTTTTATTCGCTTTGTCGATAAGGCTCAGTTTAAGGATAAAAAGGAACAAGAGCTGCTATCAAAAGGCACAAAGACCATCGATATAAAAAAGATAGCTATAAGGAATGGCGTAAACATTTTTTCCTTCTATTTATAAAAACATCTACGTTATCATGCGTCAATTAAATTTTCTCTATTATTATAAATAGAGAAAATTTATACATATCATTTATTTATTAATACTTAATTGGTTTTATAGCTTATGTTAATATGTGTTATTAAATATATCATTATAATTAAGAATAGATTATTTTTATAATCGATATATTATTTACGTTGAGTTTATGGAATGATAGCTTACATTAGAGATGAGATTTTCTTTGATCGGGTATGATTTTACGCAAATATCTTCTCTTCAATTTTGTAGAAAAAAATATGTGAATTTTTTGTAGCCAAGGGTTAAAGATCAAAGAAAGTAAGTTGTTAAGTATATCTTTTTCGGGAGGCATTTAGATTCTGATTTTTATATTTTAAATGATGCTTTAGAGACTTTTATTTTATATTACAACGGATAAGCTTTTAGAGGGAATGAAGGCAGATTAGGGAAAGGAACTTAATATAAATTTTAAGCTCTTGGGAGCAATGTGGTGTCAATCTTTTTGATACTTCAGACAATTTTTATTTAGATCCTCTTGCCCTTTCGCAAGGTTGATGACTCTTCTGTCGATAATTTCATGAATATGGTGTGTATCTTGAAAAATGATCCGAGATAAGTTTGTGTTGAATCTTCATAATTAGGATGAGAAAGATCTACGTAAGACTTAGATTTTTAAAATTGAAAATGCTTTGAAGTGCTAAGAGGGCTTCATCCACTACATGAAAGGCAGATTTTCTACTTGTGATCAAAGTATTAATATTAGCAGAAAATGAACCTCCTAAAGGGGTATGACGAGATCGTGCATTAATTAGGGCAATGACATAATTGTCGTTGTTGTCACATCAAGCCGGATTTTGTTTTGATTTATCAAAAGGCCGAATGCTAATCAATGTTAAAGCTCTTACGATTTTGGTTCGCATTTGAGTTGTGTTCAAGATTGGAGCCACAGCCTATGAAAAGAGGGTTTTCGCGAAACATTTTTTTCATTAACAGTTTTTCAATTTTTTGAGAACCACTGATGCAAATGTGTACAGATATCGTCTATCGCATCTATAAAACGGGGAAAATCAATAACCGATAAGAATATGATAAACACACCCCATTTCATACAATAAGATACTCTTTTCACACCTTGGTAGGTATTGATTATTTCCTGAAGAAGCTGTTTTTCTGATCTGTAAACTCTGTGTTTCCATCACTTTGTTTTCTGTCCACGTTTCCACCCACACAAACGTTCACCTTGCTTGTTATGTTTTAGGATGTCTTTCGCCAAATTTGGGCTAATCACATTGAGATCTTGCTGGTTCAAATAAATTGGCAGCCACCCAAGGCAAGAAGTTCGTTCATTCGTTGCGCAAACCAGCCAGAAAGCTCATTACGCACATTAGCATCACTTTTCTTGTTAACTTCATTTTCTACCTTAAGCCGTGTTTTTGCTGCTTTTAAAGCTTTCTCTGTTTGTTTTTTCTGTTCAGTTTTCTTTCCAAGAAAAAAGGCTTTCGCCAAAGCAACAAAAAAAGCTGCTAAGATTGCTGCTATTATCATCAGATATTTTTTTATCCGTAAAATCATAGGCGGTGCTCCTGGAAGCGTTTAGCAATATATATCATAGCCGTACAGGCAGCCAAAACCATAATGCCTGCTAAAGCCCATTGAACAGGACCATTACCTGTGAACAGTCCTCCAAGGCCTGAGAAAGAACCTATGATTGGTGCAAGAGCTTCTACTTTGCAAATACCTGTAACACCTTGTGCTTCTACTCTTTGATAATTTGGAGACACATAAGCACCTTGAGCCCATAGCCCTGCTTCGGCTGCTCGGCGATTGACAAGTCCTTGAAGACGTTTTCCTCCTGCTCTTGTCCATTTTTGCAATTCAATAGGGACAGCTTCATAATTCCCTTTATTAAGCTTTTTTAGAAGTTTAGAACTACGAAAAGCTTCTGTTCCAACATTATAGCAAAACGATACAAGGGCGGCGAACTGCTCATCGTTTAAAGGAACAGCAACAGTTTGTTCAACAACACATTCAAATTGTTTCAAGTCTTGACAAAGGATCTTTTCCGCCTCTTTTTGCGTAATCTGCATGCCTTTATGGACTGCTGGAGCACCTGTAATGCTTGTATGTCCATAACCGATTGTCCACACACCAATGGCAGCTTCGTAGGCGTTTAAATTCAAACCTTCCCATTGTTTAATCAGTGCAAACCCTTTTTTTGATATTTTTCGCATTATCCTTATCCCATAAAAACCTACATAAAGCAGGACATGAATTAAAAATTCAAAACTTACATCTGTTCCATTTGAAAGAACGGGACAGTAAAATGGTCTGTTAGAGTTAGAAGACCTTGACGATAGGATTTGTTAAGATCTATGTTAGCTTTTCGTTAGAAAAAATTATGTTAATATTATTCATTCTGTAGCAATTAACTTCCTCTCTACTTGAAAAAAACAATTTTATTCGATCCAATTCGTAATCAGAAGGGCTTCTCTCAATGGGATTCCACCACTGACTTCAGTGCAAATTCTGTCTTGAATATTTATTTATCTGAATGAGAAATCATCTTTGCGATAACACATCAAACAATGTAAAAATTTGATCAACTAAATTACATGCCCTTCATATTACTGCTCTAAAGAACAAATTTTACGGCACGTCGGATAAAGTAGAATTTAAGCTATACCAATAAGGAAATCATTGGTCTTGAGCTAATTTCCAGCTTGTCCTTTGTGACCTTCTTTTGCAAAAACCTGAGTAATAACACTCAGTGCACATAGCCACATTGCTGATTGTTGCAAAGTTAAAACCAATACCAAGGGTATAATCAATCATTGTTTTCCGTCATCCTCGTTACCAAGCTATACAACATCTCGACCGCTACTCAGAATAAACCTATTTCTGAGGCCAATATTAGAATCTATTAGAATCTGCACAAAAATCCTCCATGAGCCCTTAAAAGTTTAAATAACGAATTTTCATCAACCCATATTTATCTTCCAGCATTGGCGGCTTTAGAGTAGCTTTACTTGACAAACCATCAATCTGTACACTTAGGTAAGAATCTGTCCAAGAAAGAGTAGGGATTAGAATAATGAATGAAATAATAGGTGTAGAATCTTGAAGAACTATAACACCCGCTGCTTGTATTGTAGAAATCGTCATCAAGGCAAAAAAAGATACTATAATTAAACGTTTCGTATTCATTAAAGTGCCTCACAATCCATATTCAAAATACGTAATGTATTATACATGTCTTAGCAAAAAAATCTACAGTTAATTTGACTATTCTTTAATTTTGCTCTCTAATTGCCTTAATTGCCTCAAAAAAATCAATAATAAGAAACATAACGGCTATAGCTGATTTTTCTCTTATGGGGGTTGTTTTTGAATAAAAACACAACATATTTGGGAAATAATAATTATATAAACCAACGATATTAGTTAAAAAAACGCTGTATAAATTAGTTCAGCAACGCGTGGACTTAATCATGCTACATCACACGTGTAACAATCCGTGTTTGACAAGATATCAATGATCGACCAGGAAAATAATCAATACCGGATAATGGCTGTCCTGTTGTCCGATCCATTTCCCTGTTCAATTTGGACCTCCTGTCATAAAGGCACTAGGAGCAACATCGCTGAATATGTGTTGCGCCTACATTTTTACCGTTATGTCTTAATGCCTTTGAATGGAGGGAAACATCATACCCTAAATGAAGAGAATATTGTCATTCAAAGTGAGTGAAACATCACCACTCATTTGTGGAGGATAATACTTACCTTTAAGCTTAAACTGAGGTCACTTTTTGAGGCAATCTTTATGTCCTCTGGTTTTCTCAGCTCTAACGTAGCGCTATCGCTTTTTATCAATACGCGATAAGAGATCGGAAGGATAAATTTCCCTCCTGATTTTGATGGTCAATGCATAGGTATTTTGTTCATCATCATACGCAACCTATTTTATCAGGGTAGATAGTTCGATGAATGCTTCCTTTATCTGCTGCTTGGTTGGCATCTGTATGAAGGAGCCAACGATCACTTTTTGTGATAAATGCTCCTGATGCAAACACTACTACTTCGTTTGACAGATCAGTCTTATACCATCTAGAATCCAAGATAAGCGCCATTGCGAACGTCTTCATAAAAAAATCTCATCTTCTGCCTGATTTGTATTCACAAGCTCCAAAGCACGGTGAAGCGGCTACGAGATTAATGCGTACACGCTCCTTTATTGTGTTTGTCAAGTTAGGAGACAGGCTTGTTCATCAGTTTTTTTACCAGCGTCTTTAATAACGGCAACCGTCATGGGATTATGTTTGCAATGAAGTAGATAGTTTTTAAGCAGCATTTGATGATAGTGGCAATGGTTTAGAGATTCCATTAAGATAGCACTCTATTAAGTCATCTTTTGCTATGAGAACAACATTATTGCTTTTATGGGACGTTTATTGTGGAGTTGGTTGTGGCAGCAGTGATGTAGAAATTTTGCGCCTTTGTGGCAAAAGCACTTTGATGCATAAAGAGATTAAGGACCAGAGCAGTGAACATTTCGATAATCAAACCATTGGGAAGATTGTCGAACCATTAGCCAAATGTCATGGTTATCAAACAAAAATAAGTCAGTAATTCATTAAACAAGTCTTGCTTTATGCGATTCGTACAGATCAGTCAGCGCTTGATTTTTTAACACGCTTTGCAGACTGGATGCAGATGCGTTTTTTGCTCAAAAACAAGAAGTTTTTGTTTTTAAGCGGCGACAATTTCCTCATACAAGAAATTCATCAATGTGACTGCTCTCATTGGGAGTTTACACTTTGAGAGTCTTGCATCCAATACAGCATCATTGAAGCGCGTTATTTTGATCATGCCAAGGGGGAACAGCATCAAGTCAAGCATCAAACGGATTTTACCGGTCCCATTCGCTGTCTACACAACTGTTACACTTGTGAGGAGGAGTCTTTAGTGGTGGCTGCATCAGAAGGGGATAGGTTCTGCCGTGCTTGTGGGCAGTGGTCCTTTGGCACTCGAGGGGCACACCGAAATCATGGCTATCTAGCCCCTTCTTCTGCAGGGATTTCGTAAGGAAATCAATGGTTCATGGGATGCTGCTGCCGTGCCCCATCGCTATGAGAAGACGAGCGGCTATCCCACAGAAATCATATTAGAAGACCCGAACAAGGGAAAGAAAAGTAGCACAGAATAGGGGCTGGGTTAGTCACCCAGCCGACAGGAATAATTTGCAAGCACTCGTCTGATACCAGAAAGCCTGATATCGTGGCCACTTCTTAATCACTTGGAAAAATATTTTTCACGGGTGGATTTTCTTGAGGTAGAAATTAATACCACCTGCTGAAATTATCAATAATCTTTCGGAGATACGGTGAATTTTTTTCAGGTATTGCAACGTCATTAAACCTTTTATGGAATTGTTGGAGTTCCAGATTAGTGGCTGTGAAGAGTTTCAACATTTCCGCATGCAAGATCCAGAAACTCTCACTGATTTAGAGTGGGCTTTCCAGTTTTTATATTTGCAGGGGTTAAGCTTTAGTGGTCAGGTGACCAATCGTCCGATTGGAATTTAAATCAGTTGGAGTGCACAGTTTAATACTTTCAAACTTGAAGCCTTATTAAAATATTTACCATTATTTAGCAGGTGTTACCATTAAACATTTAAACTGGTCTAATTTTATTCCCTGACCGGTTAAACACCTTTTTTATCTTGACCTGCCTTATTGGGGGTATTGAGGATTATTACGGAAAGGATTTGGTTAAGCGGGAGGATTATCAGGCAATGGCCATGATGCTTACACATCTAAAAGAAAAGTTTCCTTTGTCTTTGAAATGATGTGCCAGAGGTCCGAAAAACTTTCAGTTGATTGCCATATACAAGAGATCACAGCATTTTATCCATGTTGCTCTTCAAATAATACAATTTCGGTTAAGGAACTGATCGTTACCAATTTGTAATTTCTAAAAAAAGAAAAATATTCTTTAAAGGGTTTTTAAATGATTTTTAAAAGGTCCTTGAAGACCCTTTGAGAACTCTTTAAAACTCTTTGAAAAAAATAAACAAACCCTGATATAAGCTACACCGATTATTAAAGAAAAAAATCTATATATTTCGATATGTTGAGCAAATAAAACGGTGCCGCATGCCGGGTTCGAACCAGCGACCCCATCATTACGAATGATGTGCTCTACCAACTGAGCTAATGCGGCGTAGGCTTATACTATTGAGCAGACCAAAGTTAGTTTGACGGTAATAGCTAAAAGAATGTACAAAAGCAAGTATGCAATTTATTTGATAATTTATAAGATGTTGCAGCCATTGAGGTAAAATGAATGGGTTGCGGAAATTAGCAGCAAAGTAGGATTTTTTGATCTTTATACTATGAAATTGCCAATATGTCTTCTTCATTTACGATTGCGTTCAACGTTGGAGATGATATAAAAACGCGTCTTTAAGGATAGGAAGTGGCGTTAAGATATCTTTGTACAGATGAAGATATTTGCGTTTTTTCTCGGAATCGAAAAGGGAGAAATTTTTTGATAAGCCTATTTGGTGAATAAAAAAACTGTCATCAGTCTTTATGATATGAAGATAAATTAGTGTGATAATTGTTTTCTAGAAAAGCTATTTTTCATTCTTATAGGAATAAAGATAAAATAAACAATTTGATAAAATTGGACGCGTTTTTTTATTTAAGATAGAATAAGCAGAGAACTATGTCGGATGAAAATCTGCTGACAGAACTAGAAATAGAGCGCTAGCGTATCAAGAAAAAAATTTCTTTCATGGTAACTGATCAATGGAAAAGGTTAGATGAAATATTTAAGAAAAATTAATGCCTTAACGAGGCGATTTTCAGATTTAGAAGAACAAAGTTTCTCTGAAAACATTGTTACGTCATTCCTTCATGAATAGGAATGCTTGATGCTTTTCTTGAAGCTTTTAAATTTTTTTCCGGTAAAGCTTCTTGGTTTTTACAAAGATTATAATGCTTAGCAGAACTACAATAGTGCGAAATGCTCTTTTATAGCAATTACAGTCAGTTCACTGTTCAGATTTTTTCGTTTAGTCCGTGCAGTGTGCGATGGTTTTTGTAAATTCTATATTATCATAATTTCCATAAAAGCGCTGATGTTATTTCGGGTGCATTTTATATATAAGTGCGGTACTGAAAAAACAAAGAGAAGCTTTTTTAGCAGATAAACTAGAAGCCATAGACAATTTTAGCTCCCCTTAACATGTTCGTTTCTTCCCGTACAAATTTTTCTCTCCGATGGGATTGCAGGTGAAGCTCCCTAGTGGCTAAATACTTTTAATTGACCCCAATAAGCTTATTGTTGATGTAATAAGTTTATAGCAATCATGAGGTGGTATCTAGATTCATAATAAGGTTCTCTTAATTTATGCCCATGAACGAAATGACTTTCAAGCTATTTTGATAAGATGAAATTCTCTAAAATGTATCAGTTATGGATGACACAAATGAATTTTAGAGGAATCCTCTTAATATCAAATGTATTTCCCTTACGTATATGAGATTTTGTGAAAAGGCTTTTGTTTTTTGTAATTCAAGAGACAAAATCCTATTGCTAAAGCTCCTAAAATAGACCATCCTGGTAAACAAGTTAGAGTAATACAAATTGAGGATAAGAAAGGTGGCATGATATTACGTATCGATTGATTAAGTCCATAGATATCTGTTTTGAGGAGGTTTACTAACATTTTATTGAGAGGGGTTGTTGTCCAATGTGAGGCGCTTACAGAATGCGTGCTATCAAGGGCCAGGACTATAATCGTCAATGTAACGAAAATGAAAGCCATTAATTTAAGGAGATGACGGAGCATATTTTTTCTTAACCATTTTAACGAAACATTCACATAACGTAGAGAAAGACAACTAGTTGCATTGTGATAAGAAACATAAGTTGACGTTCGTTTTTTGTGATTTTTTTTTGAAAAAAATATATGAAAATCACGGTTGGTTTTCTCGATAAAAATTTAAGTTAAATCCAACCAGAGTAATGAGATATGCTGTTTGACGAAAAACACAATAAATTGAAGCGTAGCCTTCAAAATCGCCATGTTCAAATGATTGCTTTGGGAGGAGTTATTGGAACAGGCCTTTTTTATGGATCAACAGAATCGATACGATTAGCTGGTCCGTCAACCATTTTAGCTTATCTTTTTGGAGGACTTATTATGTATTTCATCATGCGAATGCTTGGTGAGATGTCAGTAGAGGAACCAACTTCAGGTGCTTTTAGCTTCTTTGCCTATAAATATTGGGGGAGTTTAGCTGGTTTTATAACAGGTTGGAACTATTGGTTTCTTTATATTCTTGTCAGTATGACCGAACTAACAGTTGTCGGATTTTATCTTGATCATTGGCTTTTGATCGATCACTGGAAGTCATCTTTCATTGTGCTTTTGTTGGTAACATTGATCAATTTATTGAATGTTCGTTTTTACGGAGAATTTGAATTTGGCTTGGCTTTGATTAAAGTAGCTGCTGTTGTTGGTATGATTGTTTTTGGAATTTTTCTCATTGTCACTGAGATAGGTGGGAATCAAGCGAGTATTTCTCATCTTTGGGATCATGGTGGTTTTTTTCCTTATGGTGCAATGGGAGTTGTTTTGGCCACTTGCGTGGTGATGTTTTCTTTCGGTGGAACAGAGCTTATTGGTATTGCTGCTGGAGAGGTATCAAACCCACAAAAAACAATACCAATCGCTATTCGTAAAGTTATGTGGAGGATTGTAATTTTTTATATTGGTTCTATTAGCGTTATTATGATGATAAGTCCGTGGAATATGATCGGAAAAGATGTTAGCCCTTTTGTAAAAATTTTTGAAATTATAGGAATTCCTGCAGCTGGTCATATTTTGAATTTTGTGGTCATTATGGCTGCTATTTCAGTTTACAATAGTGGCATTTATTCTAATGGTCGTATGCTTTATAGTTTAGCTATACAAAAAAATGCACCACATATTTTTAGTAAACTGAGTGCTGCCCGCGTTCCTTATGTTGCTATCCTTTTTTCATCGATCTGTACTGCAATAATCATCGTTGTGAATGCTTTTGTTCCCAATAATAGTTTTATGCGTATCATGGCTCTTGCGAACGCAGCGGCAATTATTACTTGGTCTATTATTGTTATTGTTCATTTAAAGTTTCGAAAAGTACATAAAGACAGAAAAGGGGCATTTATTTATGCGTTTGCTTTATATCCTTACGCCAACTATCTTTGTCTCTGCTTTCTTGCTGCATTGTTTTGCATTATGTTTGTAAGTGGCTTTGGGAAAAATGGATTAATGGCTCAACTGTTCAATGTGGTAGGAATAAGTGCATCCTCTGTTGAATCATATATCCCTGCACAGATGCCTGATATGAGTTTGGCAGTTATTATCATTCCTCTGTGGTGCTTACTTTTGCTCTTAGGCTATAAACTTAAGCGATAGCAATAGGAAAGGCAATATAAAGAGAGTTATTGGAAGAGATCTTGGGAATCATAAAATTTGATAAGGTCACACAGGTCTTTGGTGATTTGTGCGTTTTAAGGGATATTACTGTACAGCTTACTGAGAAACGAATTGCAGTGATTGGTGCGAATGGTTCTGGAAAAAGTACATTCGTCCGTCTTATTAATGGGTTACAACTTCCATCAAATGGTTTTGTGAGTGTTGATGGGCTTGATACAAAACGCGATGCAAAGGCGGTAAAGCGTAAAGTAGGATTTGTTTTCCAAAATCCCGACAATCAGATTGTATTACCGTTAGTGGAAGAAGATTTATCTTTTGGTCTAAAAAATTTGAACCTTAGTAAGGATGAAATCAAGAAACGTGTGGATGAAATTTTACAGCGTTATGATCTCCAGGTCTTTAAAAATCACGCAGTTCATTTATTGAGTGGTGGACAAAAACAACTCGTTGCCATTTCTAGTGTAGTAGCAATGAAGCCAGACTATATTGTTTTTGATGAGCCTACGACATTACTTGATTTACGAAATAAACGCCGTGTTACACAAGTTATAGAGGAATTACCACAAACAGCGATCGTTGTATCACATGATTTGGAATTTTTGAAAAATTTTGATAGAATACTCGTTTTTGATAAGGGGGAGATAGCTGTTGATGATGTGCCTTTGGTTGCTATCAAGGAATATATAAGAAGGATGTCATGATCGGTTTATATCTTCCCGGGGAGACGTTTATCCATAAACTGAAACCAGGTATTAAGTTATTATTTTTTACGGTGTGTGGAACGACTATATTAATGGTTTCATCTATACCTATTCTGGTACTGCTTTTATTGTTCGTAGCCTTATTCTATAGAGTTGCCAAGGTTCCTTTTAGCACTGTGTTAAAGCAGTTTAAATCAATGGGACTGTTTTTAGTCCTTATATTTGTGTTTCAAGCTATTTTTATTAATTGGCTTATCGGTGTTGAGGTCATATTACGCCTCATTATTCTTTTTTCTTTATCATTACTTGTTTCATTCACAACAAGAGTTTCGGATATGATAGCTTCGATTGAAGCAGGGCTTCAGCCCTTTCGTTGCTTTGGTATAAATCCATTAAAAGTGAGTATGGTTGTCTCTATGACGATCAGATTTATTCCTCTTTTGAGTGAAAAGTTCAATGAGGTGCGTGAGGCACAGCGAGTACGTGGATTTAATACAAACATTGCAGCTCTTGCAATACCTTTAATTATACGAACCATGAGAATGGCTTCAGAAGTTGCGGAGGCATTGGAGGCACGTTCTTATAATGCTGATACTGTTGATTCAGTATCTAACGATAACAAAAATCGCTCGTAATGAAAGAATCATCAAATGGATACAAAAGATTTGACACATATTGCATTATTTGCTGCTATTTATGCAGTTTTGGGTCTTTTCCCGCCTATTTTTCTTCCTTTCCTTCTTGGGATTCCTATTACAGTTCAATCTATGGGGCCGATGTTGGCCGGATCTATACTTGGGGCAAAAAGAGGAGCTCTAGCAACGCTTCTTTTCCTTGTCCTTGTTGCTATTGGATTACCTTTATTGTCTGGTGGTCGTGGTGGAATCGGTGTCTTTTCAGGGGTTGCTAGTGGTTATCTGATAGGTTTTCCATTTGCTGCATTTTTTATTGGCTTTATGGTTGAATTGTTTTGGCATCGGTTAAATTTTATAACATTAATTGTGATAAATGCTGTGGGTGGTATAGGGATTGTCTATGCTTTTGGAATCTCATGGACGGCGTATATGACTAAAATCTCTTTACTGAAAGTTTTAGTAGCTTCATCAGGTTTTCTGATTGGTGATTGTGTAAAAGTGCTGATTGCATCCTTTGTAGCACTTACAGTTAAAAAATCCGTCTCCCTAATTTCATCACAGAAAAGGTAGTTCTTTTATCTTGAATAAGGTTTTGTATTGCGGTACATCTGAAGGTAAAAATAGCTAATATGGTAAAGTTTTTATCCTGTTTATTTGCGCTTTAATGGAGAGGAAATATGGAGGATAAAGAAACTTCTTATATATTTTCTAAGTGACCATTTCAAAAAGAAGAGAAGTACTGTAAACTTCATATCTATTCTAAGAGATATGAAAAGTGTGGAAATGACATTGATAAGCAATATAACTTATTTTTTATGCTTTCTTGGGAATGGTATTATCATTAAAAATTCAGATGATATTTTGAAGATAAACCATTATTTTTCTATGAACAAACTTGCAAAATTTTTGTTAAAATGAAAAAATAAAAATTAGTACTCTGATCATATTTTATTTAAAAAATAGGAGTAAGTGATTTATTTATAAACACGTAGAATGTAATATTATTTATGTATAAAATACTTTTTTAATATCTAAATTTTGGAAATATTTTTATTCTTATTGCAATCATATCCTTTATGATATATAAAACAAAATGTTATTAATATTAAATTCATTACAGATTATTAAAAAAATAAATTATACAAATAAAAAAGATATGAATATAAAATATTTCTTTGCTCTATGCGCTATTGTTTTAAGTTTTTCCTCTGTCGTAAAAGCGAATGATCATACAGTTATTCAAAAAGCAAGACCTGATATTATTTTTCATACTGTTTCTGAGACAGGTTTGTTTTTTAGTAAACAGGTGAATCCTTTATTGAATAAAGTTATTATATCGGTTCATCCAGGTAACCATACTGTATTTTGGAAAAGTGTAGGATTTTGGTTTCAAAAGTTGGGACAGTTGTACACTAAATTAGGGCTATATTTATACGCTTCCCTATTTTCCATATTTCAGTAATGATAAAAAAATATATTATAAATGTTTTTTAGCTTACTTTCTACAGTAAAAACGTAAATATCGCTTTAGGGAATGTTCAAATTTTGTTGAGAGAAGAAAGTTAGATTTATTAACAAGGTAAGAAGTGGATATTGTGCACGCATATATGAATAAAATCGTATGTGTTGCAAATTTAAATGTCTAGTACGTTAAGCAATAATAACATAAATGATCATAATAGTGAGGCCACAAATTTTTTACAATGTAGGAAGAACAATTTTGATGATCTCGTGAAACAATTAGGGTGGCGCTAGTTTGTTTGAGAAAATTATTTTTTAACTTTGCACAAATTGATCCTATTAATTTTCCAACAGTTAAACGAGCAGTGATTGTGAGGTTACGCGTGCAATTTTGGTGAATGCTATTGTTGATGACAAAGATAAGTATGATACTTCAATGTCGCGTTTCATTGTGAATGACGCGCTTGTAGAAAAGCCGAGTGAACTGCTGAATAAAAATTTGCGTAGAGTGTTGCTTGTTTAAGATGAATTTGCAGGTTTTCTGGTAAAAATGGAAAGTGAAGATTCTCAGTCTGATCGTGCTTTTTAGCTAGAAGTTTTTAATGGGAATGGTTCTGTTAACTATTGCTGGATGTGATTTCTTCAAGCTTCTTTCAGGAGAGCTATATCGGTGGGAGAAACTGGGGTGCAGACTTTATGAGGTAGGAAGAGCATTGTTAGAATGTGGAATGTCAATTCCTTATGATATCGATTCAGAAAAAAGTTAAGTATCAATCTAAAAGCAACAATTTATGCTTGCGTGGTTCAAGCAGGATTCCATGATAAAGATAAACGGAAGGGAACTTGAGAATTTTCAAGAAGAGAATCTTCCGATTTGTTGTCCTGGCGCTGTCATCCCTCAGTGAAGTTTCAAGAAGCGCTTGAATAAGCATTTTTGTAAAAGACTATAAAAATACATCGGAATATGAGCCTTAAGTCTTTCTGCTGGTGATGAGCAACAACCTTCACATGCTTGCTTTTTTTTGCCTGTGCGGGATTGTTTCCTCAATCCCCTGTCAGCAATGGCACCATCATCTTTACAGGTAAGCTCGGACAAAGGGCATAGGACTAGCCGCTGGACAAACAATCACCGCTCTTAACCATTACACAGCTAAGCCCATCAAAGTATATTACAACAAAATGTAGCCAATTTGGAGCTGAAAGATGAAAGCCGTGCCAAAAGCCACAACATTGCCATAAGCTTGACAACAAACTTTACTATCATTGTATACTTTTGAATTTTCATAAATTCGGGTATGATCATAAACCCAGCAATTATCCTCATGCGATAGGTTTCTTTCCTTTTCAATAAAATCGCCGAGATTATCAGCTTTGATTTCAGAAAAGTCTTTTAAAGCTTTAATACGATAAAGGTTTGTAATATGTTTAATGTACTTAATAGAATTAGATTTTTGAAGACTTATCATAATGGGGATCCAATCTTAGAACAGAATTTACTCTTAACATCAGAAAAAAATCTTCAATGGCCGAAAATCTTTAAGCATCTTTTCATAAGCGGTTATCAATTATCATCCACGAAGAAAAAATAAAGTAAAAAAAATCCTGAGATGAGTTTTCAGAAGGATATTATTGATTTTCCTCGTGATGCTGCGATTGATCAACGTATTGCGGGGGTCAATTATTATTCGTCGGATTTTTTTATTCTAGAGTTGTGAACAGAAACTTTTGGTAAAATTTTACGCAAACTTCGCATTGATTGGGCTGAATGTCTTCTAGATATGTCTTCTAAATTGGGTGTGTTGATAACGTTTTTATCTTCTGTAGAGATTGGGAAAAAGTGTGTACATTTGGAATGGAAGACAAGATCATAGAGCTGTACGATTTAGGTCAAGAGACAGCAGCACTATTGAGAAAAGAAGCAGATGCTTATCATAAGGATTTTACCATAAAGCCTTCAGATTCATTGAGCTGTAAAATAATTTTTGGCATGTTTGTTAGAAATTTGCAGTATTTTTCACAACAGAACTTAGCAAAATTCAAACAATTTCTAGAAAAAGCTAGCAAAAAAGAACGCGCTTTGTAAAGCTAGGTTTGAAAATTCTATTGCCCGCTTTTATTTAGGCATCCCTCATGTTTAAAAACGCTAACAAAAATAACAGGTTATGCATAATAAAAAAGAAAACGGTGCCCAGACGCGGATTCGAACCACGGACACGCGGATTTTCAGTCCGCTGCTCTACCAACTGAGCTATCTGGGCAATTTCACAAAACACGTGAAACGTGTGCGGTTATAACATTAAAATTTTCTCTGTCCAGCCATCAAAAGAAAAATAATTGATTTTTTATAATTTTATTTCCGTATTTTGGGCAATTATAATTGCTCTTTCCGTCAAATAAACTTGATAGGTATATTGCGATACGTTAGTGTCTTCTTATCAAGGTGTTTTCTTATCGTGGTGATGACACGAGGAAATCTTTTTCAAGAATCAATCTATGAAGCATGATTGAGAGGAATATTTTTCACACAGGTTCCCGCATATCTTAAGCTTACGAAATAAGTCGAGAATATTTGATCTTTGTCTAAAGAGACTATTGGCACAGCCTTTAATAATAAGGCGTTTTTCTTTAAAGAAAGGCACGCCATTTGAAAGGGGAGAACAATGATAATGTTAAAAAAACCAAGTTGTCGTCCAAATAATCCTAATTTTTCTTCAGGACCTTGTAGCAAGCGGCCTGGATGGAATCTTGAAGTCCTTAAAAAGGCATTAGTTGGGCGTTCACATCGATCTAGAGTAGCGAAATCAAGACTTGCTGAGGTCGTTGATTTAACCCGTGAGGTTCTTGAAGTGCCTTCTGATTATCGTATAGGGATTGTTCCTGCTTCAGATACTGGTGCTGTTGAAATGTCTCTATGGTCTTTATTAGGCGAACGTGGTGTCGATATGGCGGCGTGGGAAAGCTTTGGTTCAAGGTGGATCGCAGATGTTGTTGAGCAATTAAAGCTTTCTGATGTGCGTCATTTTGAAGCTCCTTATGGCGAATTACCAGACTTAACACAAATGGATTTTGATCGTGATGTTGTTTTTACATGGAATGGAACGACTTCCGGTGTGCGTGTTCCTAATGCAGATTTCATTCCAGATAAGCGGGTAGGATTGACAATCTGTGATGCAACATCAGCAGTTTTTGCACAAAATCTTGATTTTTCAAAGTTAGATGTTGTTACTTTTTCATGGCAAAAAGTTTTAGGAGGTGAGGCTGCACATGGTATATTGATTTTAAGTCCTCGTGCTGTTGAACGGCTTGAAAGTTATGTTCCAGCTTGGCCCATACCCCAGATTTTCTGTCTTACAAAAGGTGGAAAATTGAACGAAAATATTTTTAAGGGGGAAACAATCAATACGCCCTCTCTGCTATGTGTTGAAGATTATCTTGATGGATTGAAGTGGGCAAAGTCATTGGGTGGTTTGCGGGCATTGATGGCACGAGTTGATAAAAATTTTGCTGTACTTGATGCATTTGTTCGCAAAACACCGTGGTTAGAATATTTGGCAAAAGACCCTCAAATACGTTCTAATACATCTGTTTGTTTAGATATTGTCGATCCAGTTATTACTGCTTTGAATGTTGAAAAGCGGACATCTTTTATAAAAGCGTTAGTGAATCGTCTTGATGAGGAAGGGGTTGCGTATGATATTGGTTCGTACCGAGATGCTCCTCCAGGTCTTCGGATTTGGACAGGTATAACAATTGAGGTTTCCGATCTTGAAATTTTAACACAATGGCTTGAATGGGCATTTCAGGTTGAAAAAGCTCAACTTTAAGAAATTGTGGGTGATTTTATAAAGTGGTTTTTCCAGAAAAAGAATAAGGGAAATCATGATGGTCTTCCGCACCTGTGTCTTAGACGAATGACCTTCAAATATTGTATAGAGAACGTAAAAGATTACGAGGGTAGTATGAATGATTTGTCAGATATTGGCAAAGGCAATAACCAAAAGCTCTAAATTCTTCTACTTTTTGAAAACATGTTTTATATCCTTAGTATTGTTTTCCTTTGTTATTGTAATACAGAAGATTTAATCACCTGATGATTGGGAAAAACTCAAATGAAGAGTCGCACTTTCTCTGAGGTTTCGTTATAAAGAAACGTTTGTTTTTGAATGCTGGTTTTAATTAACCAAATGCGACGGAGAAAATTATGGCCAATGTAGTAGTTGTCGGGACACAATGGGGCGATGAAGGCAAAGGTAAAATTGTAGATTGGTTATCGGAGCGGGCAGATATCGTGGTGAGATATCAGGGAGGGCATAATGCAGGTCACACATTGGTTGTTAATGGAGTTAATTATAAATTATCGCTTTTACCGTCTGGTTTAGTTCGTGGGAAGTTATCAATTATCGGTAATGGTGTTGTAGTTGATCCTCATCATTTTGTAGCAGAATTAAAAAAACTGCGTGATCAGGGGGTTAAAATTACACCGGAAATTTTGCGTATTGCTGAAAATGCTCCATTGATTCTTTCTTTGCATCGCGATCTTGATGCAACTCGGGAAAGCGGTTTATCGGGTTTAAAAATTGGTACGACAAAACGTGGTATTGGTCCAGCTTATGAAGATAAGGTGGGGCGTCGTGCTATCCGAGTGATGGACTTGGCGGAAACTAATACGCTTATGGCTAAGATTGAACGGCTTTTGGCACATCACAATGCTTTACGTCGTGGGATGGGCGTTGCAGAGGTTAATTCTCAAGCGCTTTATGATGAATTGATGCAAGTAGCGGATGAAATTTTACCCTTTATGGATTGTACGTGGCGTCTTTTAGATGAAAGTTATCAGGTGGGAAAGCATGTTCTTTTTGAGGGTGCGCAAGGTGCTTTATTAGATAATGATTTCGGTACTTATCCTTATGTGACGTCATCCAATACAATTGCTGGACAGGCATGTACTGGCTCAGGTATAGGACCTGGTGTAATTCATTACGTTTTGGGTATTGCAAAAGCTTATACAACACGTGTTGGAGAAGGTCCATTCCCGACAGAGCAGATAAATGATATTGGTGAATTTCTTGGAATGCGTGGTAAAGAATTTGGCGTTGTGACTGGTCGGAAACGTCGATGTGGATGGTTTGATGCTGTCTTAGTACGGCAGATGGTAACAATTTGCGGTGTTCAGGGTATAGCATTGACAAAGCTTGATGTTTTGGATGGTTTGGATGAAATTAAAATTTGTATTGGTTATGAGCTTGATGGTAAAAGAATTAATTATTTGCCCTCTTCTATGGGAGCACAAGCGCGTGTAATGCCTATATATGAGACATTGGAAGGCTGGAAGGAAGCAACAGCACATGCATTGAGTTGGGAAGATTTACCGCCACAGGCTGTCAAATATATACGCTATATTGAGAAACTGATTAATGCACAGGTAGCTTTATTATCCACCAGTCCTGAGCGTGAAGATACTATCCTCGTTACTGATCCTTTTGCAGATTAATCAATACCTTTTAGTTTCCATATTGATTTTCATTTTTTCTCTATGTTTTTAGTACGAATAAAAACTTAAGAGCGAATAAGAGAAATGTGCAAAAGAGCATTGTTTATTTTCCATATTCATTTAAACTACAACGATACTTGTATCAATATAAATGGCAATCAATTTAGAAGCCTAATATAATGGCATTTTTGACCTTACGGCTGGGGTTTATCTTCTCAGTTTGAGAAAGATTTAGAGGATATGGTAGATTTCGTTGGAATCTTAAAAAAAGCGATCGATGCGCAAATTAATGTTACACCACAAGTGCGTGAGCGGGTTTATAAGCGAGCTATCGAAACACTAGAACATCAATTTGCAGCAGCCACAATACCAAAAGCGATAGCAGATGAGCAAAAAAAGATTTTGCAAAGTGCTATTGCAGCTGTTGAAGAAGAATATTTAGCGGTTGAAAAAGAATTGCTTTCTTCAGTTATTGGATGGAATCCTAAAGGTATAGCTGAAGATGACAAACACATACAAAATTCTATCTTGCCACAAGGGAATGAGTTTTCAGTGGTAAAAATGGAAAGCAGACAGGGCTCTATCACAAGTTCAAAGGATAACCAGGCATTTGGTGAATCTTCTGAGTCAGGTATACCAGATGCAGAGCTTGTCAATATGGAGGCTTATTTAACTTCTCAGGATGCTGACAACAATACATTCAAGGCTTCTCCTTTAGCTCTTTCTTCGCAAGGGGATAATCCGCACATTGTTTCGCATATTTTTTCTCAGGCTTTGCGTCGTGCTAATCGATCGTCGATGCAAAGGCGTATTGTGATAAGTGCTGCTGTTGTTACCAGTTTTGTCATGTTAATTATTGGTATTTATTTCATTGGTGTACGTGTGTTTGTATTAAATGATCATCAGTTGTCGGGAGGAAATGTTCAAGCTTCTCATCTATTACCAAAGGCACCAGCAGTTAAAAGAAAGTTAACACAACGCTTATTAGAGGATGGGAGCGAAGTTGATGTTGGTTTAAATCCAACGGCAGATTCTTCGAATGAAGAAGGAATCTCAACAGTTGTTACCAGCAATTTGCAGTCAATTGAACAACCAGGTGAAGCTGTCTTTTATCAAGCGCGTACGAATTATGATGCAGAAAAGGTAGCAACGGGGAACGCACGTTGGACGCTTATAAAGGAGTCTAGCGTGAAGGGGGGGCCAGAAGAATCGGCTATACAAGGTGATATAACAATTCCAGATGAAGGGCTATCATTACGGTTAATTTTACGTCGTAATACTGATCTGTCTTTTCCGGCTGCGTATATTATGGATCTTATTTTTATTCTTTCTGATAAATTTTCAGGTCAGGCTATACGCAATGTTCAAACAGTCACTTTTAAAGCAAGTGAACAGTCGGTTGGACAGGCTTTAAAAAGGGCTGTTGCAGCGAAGATTGACGATGATTTTTTTCTTGTTGCATTGAGTGGCAATCATCCATTTCTTAACCGAAATCTACAATTGATGCGAGAATTGGATTGGATGCGTTTGGTACTGACTGATAAAAATGGACGTATAAATGAATTAACTTTCGCAAAAGGACCAACAGGTAAATCTATTTTTAATGAAGTTATTGGGCAATGGCTTGCGCAAACAGAGAAGTTAACAGGTCTTGATCAGACAAAATAAAATCCCAATGTGGCTGAAATGAAAGGCTATAAATAGATTTTTTTCACCACAAAAAGTACTTAACAGCCTAATACAAAAGCAAAGAGCCAACTTATGCTAGCTCTTTCTCCGTTTTTAAATGTGCAAATACTTAACTTTGGGAATTTCACATCTGACTTTGGGATAAAGCAGAAGCTTTGATAGAATTTTGTACTTTTTCAAATGCACGCATTTCAATTTGTCTTACACGCTCGCGACTAATGTTAAATTCACTTGAGAGTTCTTCTAACGTCAAAGGCTTATCGCTTAAACGACGTGCTTTGAATATACGCTTTTCACGTTCATTTAAGTTACTCATGGCATATGTTAGCATGGAACGACGATTTTCCAATTCACTTTGCTCGATCAGAATTTGTTCCTGATTGTTGGAGTCATCAACCAACCAATCCTGCCATTCGCTATTTTCACCTTCTTGTGTTCGGAGAGGTGCATTGAGTGAAGTGTCACCACAAAGTCGACGGTTCATCGATATAACCTCATCTTCTGTGACATTCAGTTGGGTTGCAATTTCCTTTACTTGTTCTGCATTAAGATCACCCTTGTCAAGCACTTGAAGCCTACTTTTTAACTTACGAAGGTTAAAAAACAAGCGCTTTTGATTGGCGGTTGTCCCTATTTTTACTAAACTCCAAGACCGCAATACATATTCTTGGATTGATGCTTTAATCCACCATATTGCATAGGTTGCAAGACGCAAACCTCGTTCTGGTTCGAAACGTTTAACAGCTTGCATAAGTCCAACATTGCCCTCTGAAATAACTTCCCCAATGGGTAGTCCGTAGCCGCGATATCCCATTGCGATTTTCGCTACGAGACGTAGATGACTGGTTACCAATCTATGTGCAGCTTTTAGGTCGTTATGTTGACGATAACGTTGAGCTAACATGTACTCTTCTTTTGGCTCAAGTATTGGAAAGCGACGTACTTCTTCCAGGTAACGATTCAATCCTCCGTCACCTGTTGTTACTGATAGCAGATTTATATGGGCCATACAGCACCCTCCTTTTGCAATGAATTCCCTGATAAGGCAAATTCCATTTTCAGATATTAAATACCTCTACGCATTTACCTTACCATAATTCTCAATTTTGTTCAAAGAGAGATATTTTATTGTGAAATCATGAGAAGGCTAAAAGTTTCAATTCATTTCTTTAAAATGCTTGATAAGTTCAGCCATATCTTGAGGGATTGGTGAAGAAAAAGACATAATTTTACCTGTAGCGGGATGTTCAAAGGTAAGACTGGCTGCGTGGAGAGCTTGTCGGTTGAATTGATCAATTGCATTTTTAATGATAGGTTTAAGCATATTTGATTTTGTTTTACAAGCGTTTCCATAAACAGTATCACCTACGAGCGGATGTCCGATATGGGCCATATGAACACGAATTTGGTGGGTACGTCCGGTTTCCAGACGACATTCCAGAAGGCTAGCAAAAGATGTTTTATCTGAGCATATCCCGTATTTTTCTAGGAGAGAAAAATGGGTAACAGCGTGACGAGCATGAGGGTTTTGGCTGTAGATGACAGCTTGCTTTGTTCGGTTATGGGGAGAACGGCCAAGGGGTGCATCAATTTTCCAAACATTACGATTGGGAGATCCCCAAATCAAGGCGTGATAACGTCGATCTAAAGCGCTGGTGCGTCCGTGGTCAGAAAATTGGGCACTGAGATTTTTGTGAGCAAGGTCATTTTTAGCGACAACCATGATTCCGGTTGTATTTTTATCGAGACGATGAACAATACCAGGACGTTTAACACCACCAATTCCAGATAAACTATCGCCACAGTGGTAGATCAGAGCATTAACCAATGTACCTGTCAAATTGCCATTTCCGGGATGAACAACGAGACCAGCTTGTTTATTGATGACAATAACATGATCATCTTCAAAGAGAATATCCAATTTAATAGCTTCACCACTAGGTTTTGCATCCCGAAGGATAGGTATTGTTAATTCGATCATTTGGTTGGGTTTTAATTTTGTTTTTGGCTCATGTATTAATTGACCATCAATTTTAAGATGACCTTCACGGATGAGGGCTTGCAAACGTGAACGTGATAGCGCATTATGATATTGTTTGGCTAGCCACTGATCAAGTCGTTGCCCAAGAGCACCTTCATCCGTTATTTGCTGTGTTACCATACGATTCCTATTAAGCTTTTAATAAGATTTTTTACCAATATGAAATTGCTTTGGTATCGAGAAATTCTTTAATTCCCCATTGTCCGCCTTCACGGGCACGTCCAGAAAATTTTACACCTCCAAAGTAACTCTCCCTGGGTAACTCATGTCCGTTAACTTCTACCATACCAGACCGTACTTGTGCAGCGATACGACGGCATTTGTTGCGATCTTGCGATTGTATATAGTTTGTGAGACCATATTCGGTGTCATTGGCTAAGGCTACAGCTTCATTTTCTGTATTAAAAGGAAGAATCGAGAGGACTGGACCAAAAATTTCTTCTCGGAAAATACGCATATTAGGTTTCACATCGGCGAAGACTGTTGGGCGTACATAATAACCGCGTTCCATCCCTATCGGTAAACCAGTTCCGCCTGCCACAAGAGTTGCACCTTCATCAATTCCAGATTGGATAAGATCTTGAATTTTGTCGTATTGTTGTTTTGAAACAACGGGACCAATATGATTTCCTGTTTTGTGGCCTGGTCCCACTTTTGTTTTTTCGGCAATATCTTTAGCTATTCTGATGGCTTTGTCATAGATGGCTTGTTCCACAAGCATACGTGTTGGTGCATTACAGCTTTGTCCACTATTATAAAAGCAGTGATGTACACCGCGTTGAAGAGCATTTGTGTCGGCATCAGCAAAGATGATGTTAGCTCCTTTGCCTCCAAGTTCCAGACAGACCCGTTTTAAAGTGCTGCTGGCATTTTTAGAAATATCTTTTCCTGCTCTGGTTGATCCGGTAAAACTGATCATTTCCAAATCTGGATGAGCAGTGAGGTAAGAACCGACATTGTCGCCATCACCGTTGATTAAATTAAAAACGCCTGCTGGGAGTGCAGCTTCATCTAAAATTTCAGCAAAGAGCATAGCAGAAAGAGGAGCAATTTCAGAGGGTTTTAAGACCATAGTACAGCCAGCTAAGAGAGCAGGGATAACTTTAAGAGTTACTTGGTTCATGGGCCAATTCCATGGAGTAATCAATCCTACGACGCCGATAGGGTCGTAATGAAGAATCGATTGCTCATTTCCTTCTACTAAAACGTCCTGGAACGTGAACTCTTTATAAACTTTGATAAAGTTGCGAATATGGGAACTGCCGGTTGCAGTCTGTGCATTGAGAGCCATATCAATAGGTGCTCCCATTTCCATTGAAATGGTTTTTGCCATATCTTCCGAGCGTTTTTCATAGATCTCTAAAATTTTTTCAACGAAGCTAAGACGTTCATTAGGCAGGGTTGTTCTCCAATTTTGAAAAGCGGCTTTAGCAGCATTAATTGCTTTATCTGCGTCTTTTGTACTGGCAACACTAATGACAGCACAAATTTCTTCTGTCGAGGGGTCAATGACGTGTAAATCGTGAGGAGTGGTTGGATCATCCCATAGACCATTGATATAAAATTTCCGCTTATTAAACATGATACACTCCCTATTTTTTATTTCTGTGTTGTTGAGTTACCTTCTATTTGAGACTTTTTTTTGCAAGGATAACAAGGATAATTTTCGAAGGTAAAGAAATTGGATTTTTTTATGAAAACCAGGCATGGAGAGTTGAAAAGGTACTGCTTATACTAAATTTTTGTATTATTTACTAATCGTTTGTATGAAAGAGGTAAAGAAAGAAAAGTATTAGCAATTTTTCTGTCATTTTTTCTCATAGATTTTTCTTTAAAATGAATAAGTATAACTGGATGATACCATGGCATTAAGCGTGGAGGAAGCCTCATTAAGAGGAATTATAGCATTCTTTTTTTTCGTTAATAAAGTGACAGCCAGCAAAAGGTTATTAACCTTCGTATTATAGTCTCTATGCATTCTTTCTTTTTGAAGAGGCAATTGTTCTCATTTCTATAAGTTTGTTGGGTATCATGCATAATTCGAAAACAAAATCTATTTCTACATCTTCTTTTTCTGATGAGAGTACACAAGGTAAATCAGAAAGAAATTCATCTGCTAAGATTGCTGAAATATTTCCTTATCCGGAAATATGGAAAAAAGCATTTATGCTTGGGCAGAATGTGCGTTTTACACGAACACCAGAAGTTGAGATTTTGCGTCGTCGCATAGAAACAGATCCAGTTTTTGCGAAACAGTTTAAAGTTTTTACGAAGCAAGAGCGAAAAAATCTCACGAACATTATACACTGTAACAAGAAAACAACAAATTCCCCATCGACAAAAAGGGTGATTAATTCTCGATCGATAGAAAATAAAGCGTCAATTTGTCATTCAACGGTTTTAGAGCAATTGTCACGGCAAACTGTTAGCACGCCGCTTGAGGAGGATGCAGGGAAGCATAAATTACAAGCAGATAATGTGATGCAAAAAATAACACCTGTTTTTCATCTTTCTGATAACGCATTTTTTGAGTGTGAACCCTTTATGTTGGAGCAGGTCAACACAAAAATTTCAGAAAAAGATGCAACGTCTGTTAATTTTGCGAGCGATAACGTTGCATCGAATACTGTTTCTGCCTTTGATGAATCGATGACTGCTCCTTATCGTGTGCTTGAATACCGTTTCCCACAATTTTATGATTCCGTTATATCAGAATCTCCCGCGGAGGGTAGTCGGAGAATTGAACAAATTTCTGATTTGATACATACAAAGAGTGATACTATTAGAGAGGCTCAAAAGTGTCATTCTGAGCTTGTTATTGAAGAGTCTGCTCATACGTTAAGCGATGATGTAAGGGCTACTACTATCGAAGCCAAAAATACCAACCATATTGCTGATTGTATAACAGAAGATGTAGCGAAGAGTTCAGAAGATTGGTCTATGATGAAAGCAAAAGGCAAAACATTGCAATCGGCTAGCGCGTTGTTAGGCAATTATGATTCTGCTTTTATGCCAAACGTTCAATCTCTTGACTATGGCAGTTATGGATTTCCTCCCATCGATTTATTGCAGGAGCCTGTTTTCCATGAAGGCACGATGATTCCACAGGAAACATTGGAGCGCGGTGCTGGACTTTTAGAAAGTGTTTTGGAAGATTTTGGAATTAAGGGTGAAATTATCCATGTTCATCCAGGACCTGTGGTGACAATGTACGAATTTGAGCCTGCAGCGGGAGTAAAATCATCACGGGTCATTAATCTTTCTGATGATATTGCTCGTTCTATGTCTGCTATTTCTACGCGCGTTGCTGTGATTCCTGGCCGCAATGTTATTGGAATTGAGTTGCCAAATGCTGTTCGTGAAACCGTTTATTTACGGGAATTAATCCAATCAAATTCTTTTCGTGAAAGCCAGTTTAAATTAGCTCTTGCTTTGGGAAAAGGGATTAATGGTAAGCCTGTCATTGCAGAATTAGCGAAAATGCCTCACTTATTGGTTGCAGGAACAACAGGATCAGGTAAATCTGTTGCGATTAATACAATGATTTTATCAATTCTTTATAGAATGACACCAAAGCAGTGCCGTTTGATCATGGTTGACCCTAAAATGTTAGAACTTTCTGTTTATGATGGCATCCCACATCTTTTAACACCTGTTGTGACGGATCCAAAGAAAGCTGTAACAGCTTTAAAATGGGCGGTTCGTGAAATGGAAGAACGTTATCGTAAAATGGCTAAGTTAGGTGTGCGTAATATTGATGGGTTTAATGCACGCGTTGCACTTGCAGCACAAAAAGGCGAAACAATCATGTGTACTGTACAGTCAGGTTTTGATAAAGAAAGTGGGGAAATGCTTTATCATGAAGAAGCAATGGATTTAACGCAGCTTCCTTATATCGTTGTGATTGTTGATGAAATGGCTGATCTCATGATGGTGGCAGGTAAAGAAATTGAGAATGCTATTCAGCGCTTAGCACAAATGGCGCGTGCGGCAGGTATTCATCTTATTATGGCAACACAGCGTCCTTCTGTTGATGTCATCACGGGTACGATTAAGGCGAATTTTCCTACGCGTATTTCTTTTCAGGTAACATCAAAAATTGACAGTCGTACAATCTTGGGAGAACAAGGTGCTGAAACGCTTTTAGGCCAGGGAGATATGCTTCATATGGTTGGTGGTGGGCGCATTGTACGCGTTCATGGGCCTTTTGTTTCTGACGAAGAAATTGAATCCGTGGTTGCACATCTTAAAGTACAAGGAAAACCTGATTATTTAGCAACGATAACAGATAGTGAAGACGATAACAAAGAGGTGGAATCTGCTGACTCTGTTGCGAGAATTGGTGCGACGGAAGGCCTTAGTGAGGATGGGGAGGAACTTTATATGCAAGCTGTTAAAATTGTCATGCGTGATAAAAAATGTTCGACATCTTACATTCAGCGTCGGCTTGCAATTGGTTATAACAAGGCAGCTTCTCTCGTTGAGCGGATGGAAGAAAAGGGCATTGTCGGAGCTGCCAATCATGTTGGTAAACGTGAAATTTTGCTCAATGTTTATAACAATAATAATCAAGGTGATCCAGATGTGTGAACTGAACGCGGTTATTCTAAAGGTTAATGCTTGATTATTTTATGAGAGTGAATGTTATCACCTGCTTGTTTTTTTACTGTAAAATATTAAAAAGATTAAATGGGGAGTGGCTAGAGCCGAAACGATATTTTGTATTGAGGCTGCTGGTAAGTAGCACAGGATGATACAAAGAAGGGGTACAGATGCCTTTGCCTTTTTTAGATTATCTGGAATGTGAAGAAATTAAACAAGCTTTCCTTCGAGGACAGATGGCTTTTGTTCTTTCCTCTGATTGTAGAAATATTCTTTGGTCAAATGGTTTTGAGGCGTATTTTTTTGGTTTTTCTTCTTTAGCTGCTATGATTCAAGAACGGTCTTTTTTTGACCAAGTGGAGCACGACAAGATCCTAAAGTGTGCTCAATGGGCAGGTTCTGTTGCGTTAGGCAGTTTAAAGCGCTGTGCTGAATTTTCTGTAATTTCTATTGATGTTCTTGGTTTAGGCAAAGCGTTTTTTCTGGAAGCTTCCCGGGAAGAAGCTATTTCTCTTATTGCTTGTTTGGATGATGCAAAAATATCTGTTGCAGTGATTGATGAAAATGCAACGAGATTAGAGGCTTCCTCTCATTTTTGTTTTATTGATGAAATGGTCAAAATTCTACTACAGACCATTGATAATGAGATGCCAGTCAGAACCATTTTATCCATAGGAGGTGCCAATACACAAGTTGGCATTATTCGCTTGTCAGTAAAAACAGAAAGTTTTTTGATTTTATGCGCGCTATTAAAAGAAGAGAAGTTGAACTATGAACAAGAACTTTTTCGTTTTATACCAGAACTTTTGCCACGACGTTTTACTTGGAAAATGGATAAAAATGGCCGGTTTTGTGATGTCTCAAAAGAATTAGCTGAAATTTTTGGTTTTTTATCTTCCTCTATTTTAGGATCTCATTTTCGTGAACTTGCCAATCAATTTCATGGTGAACGGTATCGAGTACTGAGCGGTTATTGAAGCGGTTATCCTTGGAGCGAACAGACCGTTCAATAGCCTGTTGATGGTTGTTTAGAGTGGCTTGATGTTGAATGATCTGCTTTGCCAATTTTTGCTGTTCAACAGTGGCTTCAAGGGTTTCGTGGCTTTGGTGTTTTGAAGATGCAAGAAAAAGTACAAAACAAAAGAGATGAAAAGCTGGATACAAAAATATCGGGTCTCTCGGAGCTAGAGCATTCAGCTTTTCGGGAGATTGCAGAGCGATTACGTGGCGAATTGGAGGTAGCGGGGGCACATTTGGTTGAAGAAACAGCGGTTCAGTTACCATGTGCACAGACATTGTCTGGAAATATCATAGAACAAGCTTTCATAAAAGAACCGGCAGCGGTTTTATCATTGTTGGATACAGCTACTGATGGCATTTTGTGGTTGAATGAACAGGGCTTCATTCAGTCGGTTAGTCGCGCTGTTTTAGCATTAACTGGCTATGAAATAAATGAATTACGGAGACAACCATTATCATCATTATTTACTTTGCAAAGCCGATCTTTGATTGAGAAATATTTTAAGTTGATTACTGTGAAAGGAAAAAATCAGGTTTTTACTCGCGGTGAGATAGCTGATTTAGTGACGAAAAGTTCTAAGAATATAACCGTTTCTATGACGATTGTATCTTTAGCACAACAAAATAGTTATGCTGTTATGCTGTCCGATATGACAGATGTGATGCTGTCCTTAGAGAAAAAGGTAGAAGAAAATAAAATGGTTGGAGTTGTTCATGAAATGCGGACACCTTTGAATGCTCTTATCGGTTTTGCAGAAATTATGAGGGATGGCCGTTTTGGTTCGATTGAAAATGAGCGTTATCGCGGATATTTACGCGATATTATCTCATCTGGAAAACATATCTTGTCGCTGGTGAATCAATTACTAGAGTGCTCGAAAGCAAATCATTCTGGCTCAAAGAACCAGATCAATACGCCCATTATAGCTGAAACATTTGATGTGATATCCTGTTTACGTGCGAGTATGGCTTTTCTTGAAACACAAGCGAATCATAATGGCATTATCATGCGCATTATTGCACCGGTTCATGTACCATTTATTTGTGTATCGCAACAGATATTTCGGCAAATTATATGGAATCTCCTTTCCAATGCTATCCATTTTACACCATCAGGTGGGCAAATTATTGTTCACGTTTCTTATGGTAAAAAAGAGTGCGTGAAGATTTCAGTGAGTGATAATGGTGTAGGGATGAGCGACGAAGAGATTGTGCAAGCTCTACAACCTTATGGTCAGGTAGAACGCAAAGACCGCCACTCTGGTGACAGCGTTTTTGTCGGAACTGGTCTAGGACTACCGATATGTAAAGCAATGGTAGAAGAAAGTGGTGGTCAATTTTTGTTGTTTTCAAAACCTAATCATGGAACAACTGTGGAAATGTTTTTTCCTGTGTTTCATGGGTGAGGCCATGCATAAATTTAATTTTTTTTGGCCAACAGGTCTCTGATTTCTGATAGGAGTTGTTCTTCCAGAGACATTTTTTTTGAATTTTCCTCTTTTTCTTGTTTGCGGCGGATTTTATTCATGCCTTTCACGAATAAGAAAAGAACCCAAGCAATGATGAGAAAATTGATAAGTAAAGTGATAAAGTTACCATAACTAATGGTCGCTCCGGCTGTTTTGGCAGCACTCAATGTAGCTTGTTTTTCACCGGCAAGCTGAATAAACATGTTAGAAAAATCAATCCCACCCGTGATGAAGCCAATGATTGGCATAAGAATATCATTGACAATTGAATTGACTAAGCCACCGAAAGCTCCCCCTATAATCACACCGATGGCGAGATCAATCATATTACCTTTTAGGGCAAATTCTTTGAACTCTTTAAGCATTGCATTTTCCCCTTTGTATATGCGACATACGGTAACTTTAATTATCGCTTTTGATGAAAAAGGAAAGGGAAATTTTTTACTTTCTTGTAGTATTATATTACAAATATCAAAAATTTTTCATAAGAGTGTTATGATATGTTAAAGAGTTTAACGAAGAACTTTGTTTGGCTTAATACGCGAATGTCTTATAAAACTCAAACTAATATTTTTTGATAAAAAACTGTATCTTCTTTTCCACGAAAGACGAAAAACTATCCTTAATTTATGAAATAGGTTCAAGATTTTTATGATAATGTGTTGAAAAAGGCGGTATATTTTACAGGCCACACCTATTGCTTTTATTTGTAGTGTTTCAATTTTCAATATCTGAAGAATTGCGAAAAAAAGACAGTCTTTTCAATAGTACAAGGATTTTTTCTGTTTAATGTTCATAAACATAAATATGAGTGGTGTTTATATTATGTACTTTCTTGCAGTAGGGAGTACGTTCTTAATTTAGACAATTGCCATCTTTGGTAGCGATCTTTTGTGTTAAAGGATTTACGTGAGGTGCAATGGACTTTTTGCATGTTGTGGAGAGAGATTGATGAGTTTTTTTCGTTGTATTGGTCGTTTTGCTTTATTTATGTTGGATCCAGAGCATGCGCACCGCTTAGCGATTGTCGGGCTGAAAAGTGGATTGAGCAGTTATCGTAAGGTTGTTGATAGGCGTTTGTGTGTGGCTGTTGCAGGTCTTGAGTTTGAAAATTTTATCGGTCTTGCTGCGGGTTTTGATAAGAATGCAGAAGTTGTCGAAGCTATTTTTCATTTAGGATTTGGTTTTACTGAGATTGGTACTGTTACACCAAAACCTCAGGTCGGAAATCCTAAACCACGGCTTTTTCGCTTGAGAGAAGATGAAGCGATTATTAATCGAATGGGTTTTAATAATAATGGGCATCACATTGTTTACAGCAGGCTTCGCGCGTGTAAAAAACTTGGTATTGTAGGAATCAATATTGGTGCCAATAAGGATACGGTCGATAAGATTGATGATTATGCCACTGGTATTACTTGTTTTTATGATATTGCTGATTATTTTACGGTTAATATTTCTTCGCCTAATACCCCGGGTTTACGCGATTTACAAGCGCGTGACAGTTTGCATCTTTTGATGAATGCGCTTTCACAAGCACGTCGTGAACAAAAGAAAAAGCATGGATTCTCTGTTCCCATTTTTTTAAAAATTGCGCCCGATTTATCAGAAAAGGAATTGGATGATGTGGCTGAAGAAATGAAATTATCTGATTTTGATGGTCTCATTGTTTCCAATACCACTCTTTCACGGCAAGGCCTTAGGGATAGTAAATTGAGTGGTGAGAAAGGGGGGCTTTCTGGGTGTCCACTTTTCGAGCGGTCTACTATTGTGCTTGCAAAGATGCGTCAAAAATTAGGGAAGGAGATTGCGATAATCGGCGTTGGTGGCATAAAGGATGCACAAACAGCTTTAGAGAAAATTAAAGCTGGTGCAGACTTAATCCAGTTGTATAGTGGGATAGTTTATGAAGGCCCAGACCTTGCCATAACGATTTTGAAAGAGATTTTGCAGTTTATGCAGCAAGATGGGGTCGATACCATAAAGACTTATCGTGATCATCGTGTTGAGTATTGGGCAAAGCGCGCTCTTCCTTTATGATAAATTATTTTTTTGATAAAAAATGCATGATTTGTTTTAAAGGGCTTGCAAACTTTTCTGATCTTCCTTATGTCACACGAGCGAAGAATAAGTATTTACGAAAGAGTGAACAGTTTGATCCAATTTACTTTATGCGGTTGTAGCTCAGTTGGTTAGAGCGCTGGTTTGTGGCACCAGAGGTCGTAGGTTCGAATCCCACCAACCGTACCAGTTTTTTTCACTATGTTTGATACGATGAACAGCTTATAATAAATCGCAAGGTCTCTTTTACCTTGATGGAAGTTGTGTCATTCTTTATAAATTAAGTTGATAAGGTTTTTTTGACGTTTATGCATGGGATGATACCATAATAGCGGGGCTTGATTGTTTTTAAAAGTGGTGTGTTATGGCGATGAAAAATAGTAAACAAATGAAAAGTAAAGGTTCTAAACCTGTTTCTCAGTTTCTCAAAAATTTACGCGGTGTCGATAATTGGGAGCAAGTTTCGCAGTGGCTTGCTTTGCGTAATGTAGAAGATATTGAATGTATTACGCCTGATCAAGCGGGGGTAGCACGTGGCAAGATGATGCTTTCTAAAAAATTTATATCGGAAACATCATTGGCATTGCCTTCAGCGGTTTTTATGGCGACAATTTCAGGAGATTATCCTGAGGATGGTCATGGTTTTGAATATCCCAAAACAGATGGTGATTTACGCCTTGAGCCTGATCTTTCTACGTTAAGCATTGTTCCATGGGAAGAAGCTCCTACAGCACAAGTGATTTGTGATCTTGTGTATCAAAATGGGCAAGGTGTTGATTATACACCGCGAAATGTTTTGCGAAAAGTGATTGATTTTTACACGAAAATGGGTCTAAAACCCGTTGTTTCACCAGAAATTGAATTTTATTTGGTAGAGAAAAATCCCGATCCTGATTATCCTTTAGTTCCTCCGATTGGTCGGTCTGGACGTTCAATTGGTGGGGGACAGGGGTATTCGATTGCTGGTGTGAATGAATTTGATGATCTGATTGATGATATTTATCATTTTTCGGAAGCGCAAGGGCTAGAAATTGATACGCTCATTCATGAGGAAGGGGCTGGTCAGTTTGAAATCAATTTACGCCATGGCGATCCGATCGAATTAGCTGATCAAGTTTTTATATTTAAACGAACAATTCGTGAAGTGGCACTGAAACATAATATGTATGCAACTTTTATGGCCAAGCC
Organism: Bartonella quintana; assembly: GCF_009936175.1. Classification (NCBI taxonomy): domain Bacteria; kingdom Pseudomonadati; phylum Pseudomonadota; class Alphaproteobacteria; order Hyphomicrobiales; family Bartonellaceae; genus Bartonella; species Bartonella quintana. The sequence continues at coordinate 362,866 of NZ_AP019773.1, forward strand.
TATTCAAGGGCAACCAGGGTCTGCTATGCATATTCACCAATCGGTTGTTGATAAGAAAACAGGTATGAACATTTTTACACAGGAGGATGGTAAAGAAAATATCCGTTTTCGCCATTTTATTGGTGGATTACAAAGACATATACCTGGGGTTCTTGTGATGCTTGCTCCTTATGTGAATTCTTATCGGCGTCTTGTGCCTGATCTTTCAGCGCCTGTTAACTTGCGATGGGGATATGATAATCGTACTACAGCTTTTCGTGTGCCGCGTTCTTCTCCCCAGGGACGGCGTGTTGAGAATAGGCTTCCTTCATCAGATGCTAACCCTTATTTAGCGCTTGCGGCTTCTTTGGCTTGTGGTCTCATTGGGTTGCAGCAAGAGCTTGAACCGGATGAGCCAACAACAAAGAATGTGAATACTGATAACATTGAATTACCGCGTGGACTCATTGAGGCTGTTAACTTATTTGAACAAGATACGGCGATACGTGCTATTTTAGGAGATGTATTTGTCAGTACTTATGCTGCAATCAAACGCCAAGAGTTTGAAACTTTTATGGAAGTCATTAGTCCGTGGGAGCGTGAATATCTCTTGCTGAATGTTTAAGTTTTATCACAATGATTGATTATAATCCCATTTCTCCAGGAATTTCTTGGTATGAAGATACTTTAGAAGATCGCCCTTCTTATCCATTTTTTAACGAACAGCAACAGTGCGATGTGGTTATTATTGGAGGTGGGTTTACTGGTCTTTCGGCTGCTTATCATCTCGCTAAGGCTGGAGTGGGTGTTGTTTTATTTGAAGCTTCGCGTTTTGGTGACGGTGCTTCAGGGCGCAATGGTGGCCAATTGGGTACGGGGCAACGACAATGGGTAGAAACCTTAGAAAAAAAATATGGTTTTGAACGAAGTAAGGCACTATTTGATTTAGCTGAAGAAGCTAAAAAGGATATTTTGTCTTGGTGTATGATGCCTGATTGTCAATGCGATTTTATGGAAGGACAACTTTCCGTGACCCATAAAAGGCGTGAGGTAATCTCTTATCAACGGCATGTTGAGACGATGCAGCGTTATGGTTATTATGGTCTCACTTTTATGGGGAGGGATGAAACAGCTAAACGGCTTGGCTCGTCTTTTTATTATGGCGGTATTTATGATGTCAACACGGGCCATATAAATCCTTTGAAGCTGATTGTTTGGTTGGCAAAAAAAGCCAAAAATGCTGGTGCTAAACTGTATGAGAAGACACAAGTAACCACGGTAGATCGCAAGGGTAGCCGTTGTATGGTAATAACAAAACGAGGCAAAATAACGGCTGAGCATGTTTTATTGGCGACCAATGCGTATAAGCTTGGACTTCAGGATTTTGTTGAGAGAAATATTGTTTCTATCCGCTCTTATATTGGAGCAACTGAACCATTATCAAAAGAGAACCCAATTCTTCAGGGTGGAGAATCAGTAGATGATTCTCGTTTTATGGTTCGCTATTTTCGCAAGAGCGTTGATAATCGCTTATTATTTGGCGGAGTAGAAAGTTATGATAATTGCTATCCTGTAAATTTAGAGGAACGTATACGACAGCAGATTGCTGAAATTTATCCTCATCTTCAATTTATCAATCTAACGCATCGTTGGGGTGCGACGGTTGCTATCACAGTTGAACGCATGCCTTATGTTCGCCAACTTCTACCGGGTATAACTTACTGTGGTGGTTATTCGGGGCATGGAGTTATGCTTGCTCCTTTTATGGGAAAATTATATGCTGAATGGTTAACTGGGAGGCATGAGCGTTTCGCATATTTTCAGAATTTAAAGATTTCACCCTTTCCAGGAGGAAAAATGCTGCGTTACCCGCTTGTATTTTTAGCAATGCGTTGGTTTGCTTTGATGGATCATTTTTAAACTGAACATCGTTTGAAATAAAAAAATTAAGAGCTTGTTTAGCATCTGTTTGCTCTAATGATGAGCTTTTTATAAATTTTTTAATTTTTTATAATTGAATGGGAAGAGAGACGAGCTTATGGTGCGTAAAATTATTCCAGTCTCTCCCTTTGACTGTATTGTTTTTGGTGGCAATGGTGATTTAGCATCACGCAAACTGATCCCTGCTTTATATCATTGTCAATGTGTTGGGCAATTTAGCGAGCCAACGCGTATCATTGGGGTTTCGCGCTCTTCGTTGAGTTGTGAAGAATATCAAAACTTTGTTCGCTCTTCTCTAGAAAAATATGTTCATCCAAAAGATCTCAATCGAATTGAACTCAATCGTTTTCTTGCGCGTTTAACCTATGTTTCTGTTGATATTACATCAAACTGGGGGTGGGAAGATCTCGCTTTTCTGCTATCGAGAGAATCAGCTGATATTCGGGCTTTTTATTTGGCGGTTAGTTCGTCCCTTTTTGGTGATATTGCGATGAGATTGGGACAAAATGGTTTTGTGACGCAGCAAACACGGATTATCATTGAAAAACCTATTGGTCACAATGTAAAAACAGCAGTTGAACTCAATGATACATTTGCAAGCGTATTCGATGAAGATCAAATTTTCCGCATTGACCATTATCTTGGCAAGGAAACTGTTCAAAATTTAATGGCATTGCGGTTTGTTAATACACTGTATGAGCCATTATGGAACTCAAAATATATTGATCATGTTCAGATCACAGTTGCTGAATCTTTAGGATTGGAGGGGCGTGCAGAATATTATGAGAGTGCGGGTGCACTACGTGACATGGTACAGAATCATATGCTGCAATTGCTTTGTTTGGTTGCCATGGAAATACCATTTACCAACAGTGCAAATGCTGTGCGTGATGAAAAACTTAAAGTTTTGCATTCTTTAATGCCTCTTAATGTTCATAATGTAGAGGAACATACTGTACGTGGGCAGTATCTTTCTGGTCTATCTGATGGTGTTGCTGTAAAATCTTATCTTGATGATTTGGGGAAAAAGGTCAGCCAGAGCGAAACGTTTGTAGCGCTTAAAATTAAGATTGATAATTGGCGTTGGGCTGATACGCCTTTTTATTTACGAACTGGTAAGCGTATGTTTACGCGAATGTCTGAAATTGTTATCGTTTTCAAACCCATCCCCCATAATATTTTTGATACGGATTCGAATGAAATTTTTTCTAATCGATTAGTTGTTCGTCTCCAACCTGATGAGGGCGTAAAACAGTGGCTAATGATTAAGGACCCAGGTCCTGGTGGTATGCGGTTTCGTCATATTCCATTGGACATGAGTTTTGCGTCTGCGTTTTCTGAACGTAATCCTGATGCTTATGAACGCCTATTGATGGACGTTATTCGTGGAAATCAAACACTGTTTATGCGTCGTGATGAAGTTGAAGCTGCTTGGCTTTGGATTGATCCTATTCTTGAGGGATGGGAGGCAATAAAACAGCCTGTTTATGGTTATAGTGCTGGTTCATGGGGACCATCTGCTTCGACTGTTTTGATGGAACGTGATGGGCGGATATGGAACAACTTGGTTTAGAGCGATAAATAATGTATAAATTGAATATCCACCCTTTAAATTTTAAAACACCCACGGACTTAGCTTTGGCATTAGCTGATCGCGTTGCAGCAGAGCTTAGTGTGTCTATTCTTGAGCGTAAGCGCGCAATTTTGGCAGTTTCTGGTGGTAAAACACCAGAATTGTTTTTTCATTATTTATCAAAAGCTGATATTGATTGGGAAAATATTATTATCACTTTGGTCGATGAACGTCTTGTACCTGCTCACCATGAGTGTTCAAATGAATATGTTGTGCGGCGCTATTTGTTACAAAATTTTGCCGCTAAAGCGCGTTTTGTAGGACTTTATCAGAAGGCAATTACTGCTGAGCTTACCGCTTTTTTAGCAGCTAGTCGGGTCAATGCTTTGCCTAGACCCTTTGATGTTATTGTTTTGGGAATGGGGATTGATGGACATACCGCTTCTTTCTTTCCTGATGCTGATCGTTTGAAGCAAGCACTTGATCTTCAAACACAGGCACTTGTTTTGCCACTTCATGCGAAGAGTGCTCTTGAACCCAGACTTACGCTGACTCTGCCAGTGATAATGCAATCTCGTTGCATTATTCTCCATTTTGAAGGTTTTCAGAAACGCGATTGTTTTGAAAAGGTTTGTCAGGATGGGCCTGAAATGGAAATGCCTGTTCGTGCGGTTTTGCGCAATGCCCATCATCTTATTCAGGTTTATTGGTCACCGGAAGAAAATGAAATAACTGAAGCAGAACATGAGAAGAGTAGGATAGATACGCAAGCTCTCTAACTGATGATGGGATCGTAAGCGAAAGGGCGGTAACATGATACTTTCAAAGAAGTTGCTACCGTTACGCGAAGAATTTATGAGCATTCTCTTCCGACACGGGAAATTTATCTAGACCGTATTGCAAAGGCGCAAGCAAATCGTCCCAAGCGGAGTTTTTTGGGGGATATACTAATCAGGCTCATGGTTTTGCTGCCTGTTGTCCAATCGATAAAAAGCGTTTGAAGCATAATATCGTTACGAACATTGGTATTATCACTGCATATAATGATATACTTTCAGCACATCAACCTTTTGAGACTTTTTTAATTAAAGGAGCTTGCTCATACGGTTGGTTGTGTGGCACAAGTAGCAGGTGGCGTGCCTGCAATGTGCGATGGTGTAACACAAGGGTATGCTGGCTGGATGGGGCTCTCCTTTTTTCGCGTGAAGTGATTGCAATGGCGACGGCTATAAGCTTATACATGATATGTTCGATGTGGCTATATCTCGGAGTTTGTGATAAAATCATACCTGGTTTGTAATTGGTGCGTTAACATTCGGCCATTTACAAGAAATTTTTGTTCCTGCTGGCACTATGACAGTGGTCAAAGCAATGACGAAAAAGCAAAAATGCACCAGTGTTATGCAGAAAATAAAATGGATCGGTAAACATTGCTGGAATCAGAAGCACGTTCTTATCATGAGCCAAGGACATGTACATTTTATGGAACTGCTAACTCAAATAAAGTGATACTGGAGATGATGGGGTTCCACACATGCCGGGAGCTTCTTTTGTCAATGCCAATACACCTTTGCGTGATGCTTTAATACAGGAAGCTACCAAGCGTGTACTTGAAATGACAGCCTTTGGCGATGATTATATGCCACTTGGTACGATAATTGATGAGCGCTCTTTCGTAAACGCCATTATAGGATTAAATGCAACAGGAAGGTCTACCAATCATGCCATTCATTTAATTGCTTGGCTGCGCTGTTGGCGGTATTCGGTTGACAGGGCATGATATTGCAGAAGTTTCGTCAGTTGTTTCTCTTTTAGCACGGATTTACCCTAACGGTTTGGCTGATATCAATCATTTTCATGTAGCTGGCTGATGGTGTGGGATTTATTATTCGCGAATTGATTGAGGCCGGTTTAGTTCATGAAGATGTTTGTACAGTTTTCGGTAAAGGTTTCAATGCTTATGCAATTGAAGCAAAATTTTGCGCTGATGGCAATGTGGTGCGTGAGCCTGCTCGCAATGAAAGTTGGAATCATAAGGTATTAGCAGGATGGAGAAAGTCGTTTCAACCTGATGGTGGTATTCGTGTTTTGTCGGGAGATTTGGGTACAGCTATTATGAAAGTTTCATCCGTTAAATCTGAGCATTGGCCGATTGAAGCTCCAGTTCTTGTCTTTAATGATCAAGAGGGGTTTCACGAGGCTTTTAAAGTTGGAGCTTTGAATGGTAAAGAGTTTATTGCTGTCATTCGTTACCAAGGACCAAAAGCGAATCTTATACCAGAGCTTCATAAATTAACGACAATTTTAGGGTTTTACAAAATCGTGGTCAAAAGGTAGCATTGATAACCGACGGTCGTATGTCAGGTGCATCAGGAAAAATTCCTGCTGCAGTCCATGTGACACCAGAAGCTTTGGATAATGGCTTTATTGCGCGTTTGTAGGATGGTGATGTCGTTTGTCTTGATGCTTAGGTGGGTAAGTTAGATGTTTTAAATTTAATGTACGAAAGGTCATCCCTCCTGATCTTTCAGATAATCATTATGGTTTTGGGCGCGAGCTCTTTAGTGTTTTTCGTCAATCAGTTAATCATGCAGATCAAGGAGCATCTGTTATTATAGCATGAGTAAAATGCGAAAAGTAATGAAGTAATGCACGTGCAATGAAAGCGCGTAAAATCCTTAGAGTTTTAGTACGGGCAGATTATGTAATCGAGCAGCAGCGTTGAGCGTATTAACCATAAGCATGGCAATTGTCATAGGTCCAACGCCTCCTGGAACGGGGGTAATGGCAGCAGTTTTTCCTTTTATTGCTTCAAAATCGACATCACCGACAAGACGCGTCTTTCCTATGCCTTTCTCTGGTGCTGCAATGCGGTTAATGCCAACGTCGATTACAACAGCACCATTTTTAACCCAGTCTTTTTTAATTATTTGTGGACGGCCTACAGCTGCTACTAAGATATCGGCGCTACGACACACGTCATCAAGATCGCGGGTACGACTATGGGCGATTGTCACAGTGGCATTTGCTGCTGTTAAGAGGGCAGCCATAGGTTTGCCAACAATATTAGAGCGCCCAACAACAACGGCATCAAGACCAGATAAATCTCGTCCGCATTGTTGTTCAATCATTATCATGGCACCAGCTGGTGTACAGGGAATGATAGCATCTTCAAGGGTATTGCATGAGAGTTTTCCTATATTAATATAATGAAAACCATCCACATCTTTTTGGAAAGCGATGGCTTGCGTTACACAATTTGTATTAATATGAGCAGGGAGGGGAAGCTGTACCAAAATGCCATGGATTTTGGGGTCAGAATTTAATGTTGCAATAAGTTGAAGGAGTTCTTTTTCTGATGTTTCTTTGGAAAGCATATATTTGATTGAAAAAAAACCACATTCTTCGGCTTTTTTGCTTTTTGATGTGACATATACATGACTTGCGGGATCATCTCCAACAATGATGACAGCAATACCGGGTTGTATCTTATAGTTATTGCGGAGTTTTATTGTTTCAGCCTTAACTTTCACGATAATCTCTTCAGCAAGCTTTTTTCCATCGATAATATTGTTCATGGGAACGATCCTTTCATAAGGGCTTTTTTTGTAAAGCATTTGCTGACGATCCAATAGAGCTTTGTAGCAGTATTAATCTGGAAATGCTAAAGGTGGTTCGAAAGTGTTAGATATTTTTTTGTTTTTAGAAGGCTTTAAAATAATTGCTTTGTTACAAAGCAGCAACATTGCTGTTCCAATAAACTTTGGATAAGAACAGGAATAATTAAATTATTAGATGAGATATGACGGATTTTAGGATTATAAGAAGTTTTTTAACGATAATTTAAGTATACTTTTAATCTGTTATAGGGGCGAAAGTGTAGAGGAAGATTGTGCGCGCCAGAATAATAAAGTTTTTGAGCGGGGTTTTTATTACAATTGTTTTTTTGTTTGGAGCTAGTATTCTCATTTTACCTTCTCTTGTGTCAACAGATGCGATTCGCATTCGTTTAGCGCAGGATTTGAGTGCATGGACAGGCTATAACGTGCAATTACGTGATCCACCACGGTTAAATCTTTTTCCTTATCCTAGAGCATTTCTTTTCGGTGTTACTTTAACATCAAAAATGAATAATGCTGTACCACTCATGGAAGCTGAATCGATAGAAGTTGATCTTTCTTTGGTGGACCTTCTTTGGGGGCATGTTTCTTTTTCAGAGACGCGGATTGTGCGTCCACAATTTGTTATGGAAAAGCCGGTTAAAACGGTAGCTGATTTTTTTACTAGATTTTCGCAGTCCCAAGGTGCATTAGGATTAGCAATACGTAATGCTCGTGAAATAATTAAGCATAACCCTGATCAGCCAGATATAAAGCGTCTTTTGAACCAACCTTTTGGACGGATTGTTATTAAAAATGGCGTTCTTGTGTATCATGATAGCCTTTCTAGTGTAGCAGAAAAAATAACGGGATTAAATGCTGCTTTAGATTGGCCAGAAGCAACCCAGGAAGCCCGGTTTCGTGCAGATGCTCGTTGGCGCGGAGAGTTAACAAAATTATCGATTGATGCCGACCAAGCATTGCTGCTTTTAGCAGGAGGGAAAAGCCAGATTAAGGCAAGCATCAATTCTGTGCGTGGTGGTATAACCTTTACAGGGCAGGCACAATTATCTGAATATTACATTTTTGATGGAAAGGTATCAATGCGTTCTCCAGAGTGGAATCAGACATTGGCCTGGATTGGAGGCAGTCAGTTCTGGGGTCATGGATTGAAAATACCTATTGTATGGGAATCTCATTTTTTAGCGCAGCCCATGCATATTAAAATGAATAATGTGACATTTACGATGGGTACATCAAGCGCGCGTGGAGCTTTAGAGTTAGATTTTCAGGATTATGTACCAATCGTAATTGGATCGTTAGCATTTGATAACCTAGACTTTAATCTATCGGAATTGGTATTTTCTTTAGTTGAAGAAAAGAAGGCATTCTGTGATATGACAATTTTTAATCGCATTGGGGTAGATGTACGGCTTTCTACTCCGCAAGCGAAATTAGGAAATGTTACCCTTACTCATTTAGCTGCTGCAATACAAATAAGAAATGGGCATGGCATTTTTGACCTTGGACATGCGAATGTTTTTGGTGGATCATTGCAAAGCACTATTCAAATTACACCAGTTGCTCAGAAAGTGCGACTTGAAGGACGTGCTTCAGGCACTTCTATTGATACGCAGGCTGTTTCAGAGGCTTTGGGGATTATCCCATTTGCACAGAGTAAAACTAGCTTTACCACAACAGTACGAACACTTGCCAGTTCTTGGTCGGAAATTTTTGCGAAAATGCAAGGTGGATTAACAATCAATATGTCTTCTGGGTGGCTGTTAGGGTATGATTTGAATGATTTTCAGACAAGGCTTTCAAAAAAGGAACAATTTCTTTTGGTGAACAATGACTCCTTATCAACAGCTTTTGATCGTTGGGATATTCAAACGAGATTTTCAGATGGCACAATCACGGTAATAGAATCGCTTATGCGTACGGTGGATTGGAGTTTGTCCATTCAAGGAGCAATTGCAGTTGCGATTGCACAGGATCAAAAGAATGAATTGACATTACAGGCGCAATTAAGAAAAAGTAAAAGTTCAGAAACTTTATGTAGAGATGTCGAATGTCTTGCTAACAGTCTTGCATGGCCTTTCGCTTTTTCTCTTAGCTCTAAAGGGCAGGATCAGGGCAATTTTTGGGTTAAAAAAGACATTAATGTGGATTGATCATTGTCCTTCATATTATTAGCGGCGATTTTAGAAATTTGCTGAAAAATATTGTTTTGATATAAAATTTTAAAGATATGTAGCCTATGCCTATTGAATCTGAGAGGAGATGCCATAACCATCTTCAGCGATTGTGTGTTTTCCATCTGCTCCAACGGAACCAATACCTACCGTAATCAGAATAAAGCCGAGGAGGGTTATAATAGTAATAATTGTAGCTTTTTTAGCAGACATATTTTCTCTTCAATCATATGATCAGTCACTGAATTAATGGTGAATGATATGTTATTATAAACTTGTAGATATAAAATCACTTAGTGTTTTCTTTGTTCCCACTATTATCTTATAAATCTTAAAAAAACTTTATAGTTCTTTATACATATAGCTCTATAGATGTAATTTTTTCTTTATTGTTGTATATTCTCCTCTTCGGTGATTATAGTAAACTCTAACACAATTTTTTATGCACATAAATTATAAACTTAAAAGATTATTTATTCGACAGCCGCTTGTTTTGAATGAAGAAATAAAGATAGAGGGGCAAAAAGCTTCTTATCTTATACATGTTTTGCGTATGCAAGAAGGAGCTGAAATTTTACTTTTTAATGGACAAGATGGTGAGTGGCTTGCTAAACTTATCACCATTAAGAAGAGATTTGTTGTGGTTAAGCTTATCCATCAAGAAAGATTGCAAACAGCGCCTTCGAATCTCATTTACTGTTTTGCTCCGCTCAAAAACGCGCGTTTGGATTACATGGTGCAAAAAGCTGTAGAAATGGGGGCATCGATTTTGCAGCCTGTTATAACGCATCATACACAGGTTACGCGTATCAATAGGACGCGTATGGAGGCTAATGTTGTGGAAGCTTCTGAACAGTGTGGCATTTTATCTTTGCCCGAATGCGTACCTGCTGTGTCGTTAGCAGAACTTTTAGCGTGTTGGGATGAGACACAACCTTTGTTCTTTTGTGATGAAGCCCACAAATTGCATAATCCATTACCTCTTTTAAAAAAGCACGAAATGACAGTGCCGGGTGTTCTCATTGGACCAGAAGGTGGATTTAGTAAAGAGGAGCGGAGCTTTTTAAAAAAACATTCTTTTGTGATTCCAATACCATTAGGACCACGTATTTTACGTGCTGACACTGCAGCTGTTGCTGCTTTGGCTCTGCTTAATGCTACCGTAGGAGATTGGTAAATTGATTGAGAAGTCTGTAAAAACATTCTAAACGATTCGTGTTAAACGATGGCACTAATGATAGGAAACAATAAGTTATGGCACTTGATATAACTGATGAAAGTGAAGTTTATAACTTAGATTCTTTGGTTAGCTATTTCCAAGGGGGATGTAAAGCAGAAAATGACTGGCGTATTGGTACTGAACATGAAAAATTTCCGTTCTATATAGACGATTTTCGTCCTGTTCCTTATGAAGGCTCAAGGGGAATCCGTGCACTTCTAGAGGGAATGCAAAAAGCTTTAGGATGGAAGCCTATTTTAGATGAAGGAAATATTATTGGACTTGTAGGATCAGTTGATCAAGGTGCTATTTCTTTGGAACCTGGGGGGCAATTTGAATTATCTGGTGCACCACTAAAAACGATTGGTCATACTTATTGCGAGGTGATGGAGCATTTAGCTCTTCTCAAGAAAATTTCAGGACCATTAGGCATTGGTTTTCTAGGTATTGGTGCTAGTCCAAAGTGGACATTAGCTGAAACCCCGCGAATGCCTAAATCACGTTATCGGATTATGGCCAATTATATGCCGAAAGTTGGTTATAGTGGTCTTGATATGATGTATCGTACATCAACTGTTCAGGTTAATCTTGATTTTTCATCTGAAACTGATATGCGGCGAAAAATGCAAGTATCAATGAAGTTACAGTCTATTGCAACAGCATTATTTGCGAGTTCACCTTTTACTGAGGGGCGCCCAAATGGTTTTTTATCTTGGCGTTCTGAAGTTTGGTGCGATACTGATAAGCAGAGGACTGGGGTTCTTCCCTTTATATTTTCTGAACATTTTGGTTTTGCGGATTACGTTGAATGGGCACTTGATGTACCGATGTATTTCGTTGTGCGTGACGGTCATTATTACGATTGTACACATATAACTTTTCGTCAGTTTATGAATGGGGCATTAAAAGGAAAGATTGCAAATTCAATGCCAACCATGGGAGATTGGATTAATCATCTATCGACTTTGTTTCCCGAAGTACGCCTAAAACGATTTTTAGAAATGAGAGGAGCCGATTGCGGTTCTTGGAAGCGTATTTGTGCGTTGTCGGCTTTTTGGGTTGGGCTTCTTTATGATAGTGAAGCGCTTAATGAGGCAGAAACTTTGACAAAAGATTGGTGTTTTGAAGAGGTTTTGGATTTGCGTAAACGTGTTCCTAAAGAGGGATTAAGAGCTCCGTTTCGTCAAACTGTAATTTTAGAAATAGCTCGTCAAGCTGTTGCTATTTCACGCAAGGGGTTAAAAAATCGTCGGCAATATGATTCGGATGGTTTTGATGAGACAAATTTTCTAACTCCTTTGGAAGAGGTGATTGCAATGGGCCAAACAGATGCTGATAAATTTTTATCTCTTTATCATTCTGTTTGGGATGGGACTGTGGAACCTGTATTTTTAGAATGCGCCTATTAAATTTTGAAGCAAGAAATATATACTTTTCGAAGAAGTGCACGCCCTTGTGCTGTTAATTCACAGATTTGTTTTAGAGAGATATCTTACTTTACTGCCAATCCTATCTCTTGGCACTGTCCAGGAAGAGTATAACGCAGGATTTATTGGGCAGTGCCACTTTTACGCTTATGAAGTAACAGACCATCATGATATTTATCCAACCTCAATATTGTATCTACTTTTGCATTAAGATGGTTCATAAGGAATATATTGAGTCCTTTTCAAACAGTTTTTATCTACTTATCTACTGCCCAATCCTTCTTATGCCGTGCGAGTAATAGGAGAGAATAATAGCATCATTCAAATGATTAAGGCAGATTGGAATTGTTCTTTTAGTGTTGAGCTGCAATGGGTGCTGTTTATGTTTTATCCTATTAAAAATTTTTATGAATAATAGGAAAATAATTTTATTTGATTTTTTATCTTCTTTAAACAGTGATTAGTAGATAAAAAATTCTCTTCTAACCTATAAATTAAAAAAATAGTGATTTTGTAAAGACCTGTTAAGCGTTATATTTTATCTTCGGATATTATGCATTGATTTTGAACTATGTATGTTATTCAATAGCAAACATAATAATGTGGGCATAAACAATGACATTTAATTTTTTCATCAATTTATTTCTATTTGTTATTTTTTTGTTATGGCTTGCCCAAAGTAGGAAGATGAAATGGAGTCTTTCACTACGTGTTATGCTAGGGCTTATCCTTGGCGTGATTTTTGGAAGTATTTTGCAGGTTATTTATGGAGAAGGTGAAGCTACTCTGTTAAAATCTATTGAATGGTTTAATATTGTAGGGGACGGCTATATTTTGTTATTGCAAATGATTGTTATGCCACTGGTTTTTATCTCTATCGTTTCAGCAGTTGCTCATTTGCATTCTGTTTATGCTGTTGGCAAAATGAGCATAATGATAATTTCAATATTGCTCTTTACAACTGCTCTTTCAGCATTGGTTGGTATTTTTGTAGTTAATGTTTTTGGATTAACAGCGAATGGTTTGGTATCTGAAGGGCAAAATGTTTCTGCTATTTCTGGGGTTAGTATTTCTCAACTTGAAGATATGAGTGTCCCAAAGATGATTTTATCTTTGATTCCTAAAAACCCATTTGCTGAGTTAAGTGAAGTCAAGCGTACATCGATTATCAGTGTTGTTATTTTTGCAGCGTTTTTAGGAGCTGCGGTTATTCTTTTAAAAAAAGATGATCGAGATAAAGGGGAAAAAGCGCTTTCATTTATTCAAGTGGCACAATCTTGGATTATGTGGTTAGTCCGTATTGTGATTGCTTTAACGCCTTACGGTATTTTTGCACTGATGACTAAGGTAGGAGCAACCTCACATATTGCAGATATTTTAAATTTATTGGTTTTTGTTGTTGCTTCCTATGTTGGTATTATCCTTATGTTTGGAATTCATGGTGTGTTGCTTGGCATATCAGGGATTAATCCATTTCGCTTTTTCAGAAAGGTTCTGCCAGTTTTGACATTTGCTTTTAGTGGTCGTTCAAGTGCTGCAAGTATTCCTTTGAATATTGAAGCACAAACGCAGTGGATTGGTGTACCGCAATCAATTGCGAGTTTTGCAGCTTCTTTTGGGGCAACGATTGGGCAAAATGGTTGTGCAGGTCTTTATCCAGCAATGCTTGCGACCATGATAGCACCATCTGTAGGAATTAACCCTTTTGATCCTACTTGGATTGCTACCCTTGTTGGGGTTGTAACATTGAGTTCTATTGGTGTTGCTGGTGTTGGTGGTGGTGCTATTTTCGCTGCATTGGTTGTGTTACCAATTATGGGGCTTCCTGTTTCTTTGGTTGCTGTGCTCATTTCTATTGAACCTCTCATTGATATGGGGCGTACAACTCTAAACGTAAGTGATTCAATGTTGGCTGGGACTGTAACGAGTCAAATTTTACGGACAACAGATAAAAGCATTTTTGAAAAATGATATTCATGTTGAGGGTATATTTTTTCATTTTTATCTTGGTTGTTTTTTCTCAAATATTTACAAGAAATATTTGAGCTGAGCATGTTTATTATAGAGTTTTTTATTAATTTTTATCAGGAGTCCAACCAGAGAGCCAGATGAAAGAAAAATGTGCACGAATGCGGCCATCTGGATCACTAAATCGTTCGGCGTAAATTTGGGCAGCGCGGTTAAAAAAGCGCTTAGAGCCAGGGCGTCGTGACCGGTTAATGAGTGCATTTTGCATCCCCATAGCTTTAAGGTCATGCATAAGGTCAAACATTGTATTGTAGCGTATAGTGATCTCTTCAACATCCGCTACGGATAAAGTAAAACCAATACGCTGTAAAAGAGCTCCTGCATCACGAATATCAGCAAAGGGGTAAATTCTTGGACTAACTCCACCGTAAATTTCACTTTCAGCTTGCAGCAGACTTTCGCGTAATTCTCTTAATGTACCGGCTCCGGTCATAACAGCAAGGAATAAACCATCTGGTTTAAGAATATTTTTTATTTGGCTAAGAACACCAGGAGTATCATTGGTTAATTGTAGTGAAAGGAGCGAAACGATGAGGTCACAATAATTTTGAGGAAAGTCAAGCAATTCTCGATGGCGTACATGAAATTTTGTATTATAACTCTGATAGAGTATGTCGGTTTCGACGCGTTCTATTGAACGGACTTTTCCTGATTTCATTAAAGCTTGCACTGCAAGATCTGTATGGCTGTGTAAATCTAGAGCTAATATAAAACGCCGATCAACAGTACTGAGACGTTTATAGAGGTCTTCGGCCATGGAAGACAGTAAAAAATCGTATCCCTTTTTTGCTTTTTGGAAAGCACGTTTGCGAAATTGTTCAATGCGGTTATGATCAAAGATTAAAGGATGTGGCATATCGTTGAGGACTTTCGATGTATGATAGAATATTTTAAAAAGGTCCACTTTTGCGCAAGCTCTGTCAAGTTTATGATGTGAAAGAAAAACAAATTTATAAGAGGTAAGAGTTTTTAAAGGAATTACATTTAAAAAATACAAAAGAAATTTTGTACAGGGAAGCTATAAAAGCCTAAATTGATAATGTTACGCTTTCGAAAATTGGCTTTAAATGGCGGGGATATATTGAATAAGTGCATTGAGTGCTTGCTAACAATTCTCTATCCACCGATGTGCCCTGGATGTAAGCAAAGAGTTTCTGCTTATGGTGCCATTTGCTCTCAGTGTTGGAAAGATCTTCAATTTATCACAAAACCTTATTGCCCTGTTATGGGGATTCCTTTTGGTTGTGATATGGGGGATGGTTTTCTCAGTGGTGAAGCTCTTCAAAACCTCCCTCCTTTTTCGCGTGTTCGCTCTGCTATTGTTCATAAGGGGGTGGGGCAAGCTTTGGTAACGCGATTAAAGTATGGTGATCATATAGAACTGGCATCTTTCATGGCCAATTGGATGGTGTTTGCTGGACGTGAGATTATCGATGATTGTGATGTTATTATTTCCATCCCGTTGCATTTTCGCCGTTTTTTTTGGCGACGTTATAACCAATCTGCTGAGCTTGCTCGTTATATTGCAGTAAAAAAGAAAAAAAATTTTAAGCCGGGTTGGCTTGTGCGTTGTCGAAATACACGTCCACAGGTTAATTTATCTGCTAGGGAACGAAAACTTAATGTCCTGAATGCCTTTGAGGTGCCTCGGAAAGTTAAAAAATATCTAAAGGGATGTTCTGTTTTGCTGGTTGATGATGTTTTTACAACGGGTGCAACGGTTACGGCTGCTGCTGCGACATTAAAACAGGCAGGTGCGTGGCAGGTTGATGTTCTAACATTTTCGCGAGCTTTCAAAGAAGTTTCTATGTTTCCCAACTCTTGAAAGACGGTTAAAATTAACACTATTTAAAAAATCTTTGGAGAATAATATTATGAAAGAGGTAACACTTTATACACGTCCTAACTGTCCTTATTGCGCGAAAGCTCGTGATTTGCTTGATAAAAAAGGCGTGAAATATACAGATATTGATGCATCAACTGTTTTGCGCGAAGAAATGGTACAGCGCGCAAATGGGCGGAATACATTTCCACAAATTTTTATAGGTGATTATCATGTCGGTGGTTGTGATGATCTCTATGCTTTAAATGCTAAGGGAGAGCTTAATTCTTTGCTGCAAAGCGTGGAATAGCTGTGGGGTATGGTATTCTCTTTTAAGGCCGTTTTGCAAGAAGCAGATAGTTAACGTCCATATCTTTTGAGCGATTCCAGCTATCATTTACTGGATTATACGTAATGCCTATCTCATCGATAACAGTCAAAGCGTTTTTTGATAAGAGATTTTTAAGTTCCTGAGGTTTTAGAAACTTTTTATAGTCATGGGTTCCTTTTGGAAGCCAGCGTAAAATGTATTCAGCACCTACAATAGCTAATCCCCATGCTTTCCAAGTGCGGTTGAGCGTTGAGACAAACATCACCCCTTGTGATTTGAGCATTTTTGCTGTAGCTGCTATGAAGAGATCGACATCAGCAACATGTTCAACAACTTCCATATTGAGGATAATATCAAATTTCTCTCCTTTATCAGCAAGCGCTTCTGCAATAGTGGTACGATAATCAATTGAAAGGTCGCTTTGGGTTGCATGAAGTTTTGCGACTTCGATATTTGTTTGCGCAGCGTCAACTCCCACAACCATAGCACCAAGACGCGCCATTGGTTCGCATAACAAACCACCCCCACAGCCAATATCGAGAATTTTCAAATTTTCGAAGGGCATAAGTGAAACAGGATCACGATTAAATGCTAAACAGATTTTTTCTCTAATATACGCAAGACGTGTTGGATTGAGTTGATGAAGTGGTCGAAATTTTCCTTTTGGATTCCACCATTCTGCAGCAATACGGGAAAAGCGATCAATTTCATTCTGATCAATTGTGGTGCGCGTTTCATTCATCATGTTGCTCTCCTTCTATTCTTTTAATAAAGTCAAGTGGATTTTATCCAAAGTCAAGGGAAATTAACATCCACATGGTGGACTTGCGCAAGCGATAGATATTGGGTATGTGAAAAAGAAGTTTTTTGGTACGGAAGTAAGACCTTATTCTCATTGTCGTTTGAGATAAGAAATCTAAAGGTAAGAGTATTATTAATGGCGCGGATTGTTATGAAATTTGGCGGAACATCTGTCGCAAACGTTGAGCGTATTCATAATGTTGCACGGCATATCAAAAGAGAGGTAGATGCAGGCAATGAGGTTGCGGTTGTGGTATCCGCAATGGCCGGTAAAACCAATGAGCTTGTTCAGTGGACGCGTGATGCTTCACCAATGCATAAAGATGCTGACGAATATGATGTGGTTGTTGCTTCTGGTGAACAAATAACGGCGGGTTTGTTAGCTCTGAAATTGCAAGCAATGGGAGTAAATGCTCGTTCATGGCTTGGTTGGCAAATTCCTATTCACACTGATAATATACATGGTAGTGCACGTATTACAGATATTAATGGATCTTTTTTAATACAGCGTTTTCAGGAAGGCCAAGTAGCAGTGATCGCTGGTTTTCAGGGATTAGCGCCAGATAATCGGATTTCTACTTTAGGGCGTGGTGGATCAGATACAAGTGCTGTTGCAATAGCGGCAGCTGTACAGGCAGATCGCTGTGATATTTATACAGATGTGGACGGTGTTTATACAACTGATCCACGCATAGAACCTAAGGCACGTCTTTTACCAAAAGTGGCTTTTGAAGAAATGTTGGAAATGGCTTCTCTTGGGGCAAAAGTTTTACAGGTTCGTTCTGTTGAATTGGCTATGGTTCATAAAGTCCGTACTTTCGTGCGCTCAAGTTTTGAGGATCCCGATGCGTTAGGCATGGATGATCCAATAAATTCTTCTGGAACACTTATTTGCGATGAGGATGAAATCTTGGAACAACAAAATGTTACTGGTATTGCTTTTGCTAAGGATGAAGCGCAAATTTCACTTCGCCGACTTGCTGATCGTCCAGGGATCTCTGCAGCAATTTTTGGACCCTTGGCTGAAGAGCGAATTAATGTTGATATGATTGTGCAAAATATTTCTGAAGATGGCTCAAAAACCGATATGACTTTTACTGTACCATCAGTAGATGTCGAAAAAGCTGTTACACTTCTTGAGAAAAATCGTAAAGAGATAGGGTTTGACGTTCTCCAATTTGAGAGAAATCTTGCCAAGGTGTCTGTTATTGGTATTGGAATGCGTAGCCATGCAGGTGTTGCGGCTACAGCATTTAAGGCTCTATCTGAAAAAGGTATTAATATTCAAGCAATTACGACTTCAGAGATTAAGATTTCTATTTTGATTGATCACGCTTACACTGAACTTGCGGTTAGAACATTACATGCTCTCTATGGACTTGATAAGGGATAAGCATTTTTTAGTTCCAAAGAGATTCCAAATAATATGAAGCATTTCTATATGGAGGGGGAGCGAAAAATTCCTACAATAAGTCTTTAGTGTGAGAGGAAAGGTCCGCTACGCTTGTCCAAATATGCATGTTATGCAAAGGTAGCTTCGTAAATACAGAGTCAATATTATAGAGCTCATAGAATTTGGTCTCATCGGATTATTTAGACAATTTAGCAAAATACAATTTTGATGAAGTATTTTCTATTGATGTGTTGCTTGTCTCAAGTGATTGTTTAGAATTTTATGTGTCCTGTAGGGTTAATTTATCCTTTTCATGAGGTTGAATAAATATTTAGAATAAAGGTTTGTGCAGTAATTATGAGTAAAAAAATACTCTCAATTTAGGGAATGCACAAAAACTGTCTTCTTTCTTAGCATATCGACTTTGGATATGGGCTCATTTATATCAAACGCAATAAAAATAAAAAAGTACTTCATAGTCTCAATCAACCAAACGACAATTCACTTTATTCGGGAAATTTTTTAAAAAGCGGTTTTATTGATTCGTTACACTGTGGCTGTATCATAATACAAAAATAAATAAGGAAAAACATTCCAAGATATTTTGTCCCTTTATCGATAGACAAGTAAAAAAAAGCATTTTCTTTTTGAAAATATTCAACTCCAGCGTGAAATTTCATGAAAGAGATTCATCACAATAATGTGTGCTTCGCATAAAATAATATGTCTTCGTTTGATTTCATCATTCAGATTAGACCGATTAATCTCAATGAATAGCGTGGATAGCATAATCAATAAGCAAGAAATACAAAACAAATTGTCTATTGTATTTTTCACCAAGGCTTTTAGCTGGCGATCTCGAGTACCTCAACTTTATCATCACTATGATTACGCAAACTGCAATTTCTATAATAAAGTGGATAGCTATTTGATTCCATTGAGACTATGAAGTACTTTTTTATTTTTATTACGTTTGATATAAATGAGCCCATATCCAAGGCCGGCAAGAGCAGATAAACCAGATCCACAGAGAACACCAATTTTTGCAGAATCCAACAGGACAATATCTTTGAAAGCGAGCATTGAAACGAAGATAGACATTGTAAAGCCAATTCCTGCTAAAAATCCAATCAACAGAATCCCTGTCCATGTCATATGGGGAGGCAATCGGCATAACCCTGATTTTACTGCCAGATAGCTAGCAGTAATAATACCCAAAGGTTTACCAATAAAGAGACCTATTACAACACTAAGAACAACCAAGAATGATTCATGAGAAGAAAGATCAAAATTTGCAAAACTAACACCAGCATTTGCAAAGGCAAAAATTGGCATCACACCGTATGCAACCCATGGATGCAATGTCTTCTGAACACGTATTACTGGTGCAATCATATCGCGTTGTCCTTTGCGCATTTTTTTTAATGCAGTTGAGATATGATGCAGGTCTGTTTTTATATTTTTTTCTTGAAGGATTTGCATGGCGTTGCTCAGTATTGTAAGCGGAGCTACAAGAGTACGCGTAGGAAAAACCGGAGTCATCATACCTAAAATCACGCCCGTCAGTGATGGATGAACGCCTGTGATCATTAAACCCCACCAGATGATTGCACCAGGTAGAATGTAAAGCCATGCCGATGCGAGCCCAATCCATTGAAAAAATAACACCAGAGCAATACCTGCTATTGCAATGGCTAACCCACTAGGATCAATGTTGGTTGAATAGAAGAAAGCAATGATAAGAACAGCGATAATATCATCAATAATTGCTAGTGATAAGAGAATAACATGAAGGTTAGCAGGGATTTTTTTCCCAAGAAGAGCAAGAATACCTAGCGCAAAGGCAATATCTGTTGCTGTTGGCACAGCCCAACCATGCATATGTTCACTGTTAAAGTTGAAGCTAAGATAAATAAGTGCAGGAAAACAAACTCCACCTATTGCTGAAACTATTGGCAAAATTGCTTGTTTAAAATCGGCGAGAGCGCCTTCATGAATCTCACGCCGAATTTCCATTCCTGCTACGAGAAAGAAAACGGTCATAAGAGCGTCATTAACCCAGAAATGTAAATCCCATGAGAGTGTAAAATGGCCAAAATTAAAGCCAAGAGGAATATGCCAGAGCGATTCATAAACAGAAGCATATTGAGAGTTAGCAAAAATGAGTGCGGCAGCAGCGGCTAATAAAAGAACAATACCACTGAAAGCCTCAACATGGAGAAAACCCTCAAGAGCAGAGAACGCTCGATTTGTGACAAGAGAGGCGCGATTTGGCAAGCGATTTGAGGATAAAGCAGACATAAGCAACTCCAAATATTAACAATTCTGCTAATATATATTTTTTGTATAGATTGTTATGCGTGGCATTCATTCTATCATACAAAAGAAAAAAATAGGAATAAAGCTCTTAAATCTTAAGAACAAGGTTACCATTTTAAGTTGAACACGTTTTTTAAGGTGACGATGCATTCTTGACAGTTAGATTTATTTTGTCCAGTACAGTGGACAAACCATTTTCAAGTGCAGTTTTGAGATCAGCGATTGTGAGGCCTTTTTTATCTTTTGCTGTTATTTTAACAATCAACGTTTGTGGATTTTTAGCAAAGTCACCAAAGGACTTTGAAATATTTTCAGCTTTTTCATGATTTTTTAGCAATATTTTAGGGGTTTGAGTCATTATCAGATAGAAATCGTTATAAAGTTCCTTCTTGAGATCATGTTTGCTGTCATTAAGATTTTGTGCGAGATAAGAAAAAAGCTTATCAATGAAACCAGCATCCGTATAACTTACTTCGGTTTCGATTATACCAAAATCTTGAGAGACAGCAACCATTGCCTCTTTTTGTCCAGAGAAGAGTTTTGTATCAACATCAATAGCTTTAGCAGATATTTCTCCAGAACCAATATTTTTTATGTTGAAAGACATTGGATTAAGAAGAAGGGTCCGTTTTTTTTCATCATAAGAAATGTCAAGTTTTCCTGAAAGATCAAGGCGTTCAAAATCCATATTTTTAAGGAATTCTAAGTCTTTTTCGTCCATTTTTTTAGGTACAATCGAAAGGTTATCGAGAGAGAGCAGAAGTTTTTTTGGTATAGGCTGATCCCATTGGCTTGGTTTGAATTGAAATGATTCAAGTGTTGCCTTTAACTGTGGTATATCAATGGTGATGTTATCAATTTTGGCATCGGCTGAGGTAATGGCGAGAAGGATATTTAGAATAATACCATTTCGTGCTATTCTTTCAGCTTCTTGGTTATTTGCTTTTCTTGCGTTAAAATAAGCTTTGACCAATTTTTCAAGTGCTTGTTTGAGCGGTTTCATTTTTAGGCCAGATGTTTTGAAATTGCCAAAAGAGAGGGAAGTATTTTTCTCTTTTTCTTCCAAAACATTGACCATGAAGTTCTCTAGAGAAATAGAACCAGTAACGGTTTTTCCTTGATTGAAAGCGTCGCTTTTTCCAAAAATAATAGAATATGCGTAGTTGATGTTAATATCATGCGCTTTTATTGTATTACTCTTGGCGATCAGAGTCCTCTGTTTTGTACCGTCTGCAGCTATCGTCGTAAGGTCCAAATTTTGAATGCCAACAGATCCAATATGACCATTTTTAAAATCAGAAAGCTGAAAACCTTTTATTTCAAATTTGTCGGTTAGCTTATTCTTATTTTCTACAGAAAGCAGTATATTCGGCGCAGCAATTGAGGAAAGTTCAAGACGCATAATTGATTGCAAAAGATGTGATGTAATCGTACTATCCTTTTTTTTAAAGGATACACTGTTAAGAGAAATTTTTGGGATTTGTAAGTGAATATTATTATGCTGTAAGTCCACATTATAAAGTGTGAAAGTGCCAGGAATAAAAGAAAGGGGAGGACGGGCTGAAATGGCACCAATTTTAAGTGATATGTCGGCAGGAACTGGGAGGGTAACGTTTTTCAAGTTGACTTTACCAGTGATGCTGACTTCGGATTTTTCTGCTTTTATGGAATGGCGGGCTATTTCTTGTTTTACAAAACTGTCAAGATGGGGTTTTACCATATAAAAACCGCCGACAACTATAATTACCAGAATAGCACAAAATCCAATAATACATGTCAGCCAATATCTTAGACTGTTTCGGTACCCACCATTAAGATTGACCATCACTTCTTCTTTCGCTTTTATAACTCTATGTGAGAACGTAGACAAATTTCTTTAAGCAACAATAAAGGCTCAAATATAGCTTGCACCAGCTCAAAAGTTATCCATTTTTATCTTCTTTTACATGTAGAGTCATTATCATTTTTTTGGCAATATACTTTTATCCACTGTCACCAATTTTCTTTGGTTTCAGCATTTTATAAACAAGCACTCATAACAAACAGAGAAGTTTATGCTGATCCTAATTTTATCACATTAAATCACTCTAAGGTGTCCTCATGTTTGCTTTTATCTTGCTGCTGTTTATAGGAACAGTTAAAACACAAAAGATATGTTGTTGTTCATTGCCATTTAACGGGGAGAAAGGGGTGTCATGACAGAAAATCAAATAATGGCTTTTTCTATCATTGGTCTCATGATGATCATTTTTATTTGGGATCGGTTCCGTTATGATCTTGTTGCTATTTTTACATTATTGATTTCTTGCATTGTCGGCCTTGTCAGCCCGAAGGAGGCGTTTAGCGGTTTTAGTAGTGATATTGTTATTATTGTGGGGAGCGTGTTTATTGTCAGTACGACTGTATCACGTTCTGGTATAATGGAATTTATTATCCAACGGATCTGGCCAGAGGTGAAATCTGTGCGCCTTCAATTGGCTTTTTTGGTTATTTCTGTGGTACTTTTATCAATGTTTGTTAAAAACATTGGTGCTTTGGCTATCATGCTTCCAATTGCTTTTCAATTTGCTCGTCGTTCTGAGGTTGCACCTTCTGTTTTTTTGATGCCAATGGCATTTGGTTCTTTGTTGGGTGGTCTTATGACACAGATAGGGACTTCCCCCAATGTCGTTATTTCAGCGATGCGAGAACGTTTATCAGGGGCTCCTTTTACCATGTTTGATTTTACACCGGTTGGTGCAGCAGTTGCTACTGCTGGTATTTTATATTTGGTCTTTTTTTCTTGGCGTTTACCTGTGCGTGCACGTTCAGGTGTTTCGTTTGATGATGTGATTGATATTCGAAATTATGTTTCGGAAGTGCATATTCCAATAAATTCACCGATTGTAGGAAAAACCATTGTTGATCTCGTTAAGCCATCAGGTGGTGATGTCATGGTAGTTCAAATCATTAGAAACAAAGTATCTATTTCACCACTGCCAGATTTTGTTTTATCTGAAAACGATATTGTTTTGCTGGAAGGTTCGCATACAGGGCTAGATAGCGTGATGAATGCTGCTCGTTTAGAATTTTCTACTGGTCGAACTATTTCCACGGGTGATAAGGACAGCGACATTGATATTGTGGAAGCAGTCATCACACATAATTCCCCGCTTATAGGTATCAGTGCGAAAGGTTTTTCACTCTTTGATCGCTATAATGTGAATTTGCTTGCATTAAGTCGTCAACATGAAAGGGTGCGTGGGAGGCTTGGTGATATTGATTTTTATCTTGGTGATGTGATTGTTCTGCAGGGACAGGATATGATTATCCCAAAGTTGCTACGGGAACTGAAATGTTTGCCCTTAGCAAAACGTAATATTGTGTTTGGTAATTTACGGCATGGTTTTGTCTCTTTAGCTATTTTATTTATAGCAATTATTTTTACGGCTTTTCAGATCGTTCCAGTTGCATTTTCTTTTTTTTCTGCTGCCGCTGCAATGGTTATCTTTCGGGTTTTGCCAGCGCGTGACTTATATCAGGCATTAGATGGCCAAATATTAGTATTATTAGCAGCACTTATTCCAGTGAGTGAAGCACTAGAAAAGACGGGATGCACGGATCTTATAGGTCAGTGGCTCAGTCAATTAGCGGTATTTTTTCCACCATTTGGTGCATTAGCGCTTATGTTGATTACAGCTATGTTGGTAACGCCATTTTTGAACAATGCAGCAACAGTGATGATGGTAGCACCAATCGCGTCAAGTTTTGCTCACTCTCTTCATTATAAGCCTGAAGCTTTTCTGATGGCTGTTGCGATTGGTGCAGGGTGTGAGTTTCTCACACCTATTGGACATCAAAGTAATATGCTTGTAATGGCGCCAGGAGGATATCGTTTTAGTGATTACCCCCGCTTTGGTGCTCCTTTGGCGGTATTAATAGTCATTGTTGCGGTTCCAATGCTTATGTGGATTTGGCCATTACAATAGAACACTTTTAGAACCTATAAGTATCAATCTCAAAGGCTGTTAATTGGATGAAGGTAAGTTGAAGAGATAGACTTGTGCAAAGAGTTTTGCTTGAAGTTTGGATTTGTATTAGGCTCTATTATGGGCTCCAGCGTTTCTTTTATGCTGGATAAATAAGACTTGTTTATTTGGTTTTAAATGTTTCCAATCATGGAAATTGAGTCATGCCTTTTTGTTAAAGGTTTTTTTAATGAATTTGCTTCCCATTGTCATACTACAACCGAGGATTTTGAAAAGTGCAATACAACAGTTGCTTTTAAAGTTTTAAAAGATTTTCCCCGTACATAACTAGGAACGGCTACTGACTAACTAGGGGAGCTACGGGTAACACTGTCGAGATTATAAACAAGCATGCATAGTAGAAATAAGGCATTAATAACTTTCCTATTTTTACAAAATCAAAGATATCTAAGAGCTGTAATGTGAACCAAAAGGGAATAACATTGTTTTTGATGAATAAATTAAAAGAATTCAATCTGATCGGATATTATATTATTTAAAACGAATAGGCTGGCAATTTTAAGATTTTGAGTTAATTAGGGCTACCATCTTTATTCATTTATGCGTAAAAGTGCAGAAAGTGATTTTTTCAGGGTGTGATATATGTCGTATGATAGTTTTATTGCTGAAGTTAATGCAGAGTTTCGTCAGGAAAAAGCTCTCGCTTTCTGGAGACGTTATGGTTTTTCGGTTATTGTTGCAGCCATTATTTTTGTGTTGATGATAGTCATTTATCAAATTTACCATTATGAGCAAATGAAGAAAGCTGGTCATATTGGTGATGCATTTATGAAAGTCCTTGATTTTGCGGATACACGTCATTTTGATGAGGCGATGAAGCAATTGAAAAATGTGAAAGCTTCTAACTTTGGGGGATATCCTTTTCTTGCTCGTATGCGTGAGGCTTCTTTACTTATGGAACAAGGTGATGCTGTTAAATCTGTGGAAGCTTTTGATTCTGTCGCTGCTGATGAAAAAGCACCGCCAATTTTGCGAAAAGTTGCAAAAATTCGGGCAGCTTATATTTTGGTTGATACAGGGACTTTGGATGACGTCAAAAAACGGGTCAAAGACATGGAAAATGATATTGACCCTATGCGTATATCTGCAAGAGAGGCTTTGGGCTTAGCTGCTTATAAAGCTGATAAAATGGATGAAGCGGTTGATTATTTTAGGAAGATCTCTAAAGAAGGTGTTCTAGGATCAAAAGCAACAGAGAGGGCACGAATTATGCTTGAGCTTATGCAAGCTGAGGGCAAGGCAGACAAGGAATAAATTGATGAGCCTTACCATTGCTGTAGTTGGTCGGCCCAATGTTGGGAAGTCAACGCTCTTTAATCGTTTGGTTGGCCAAAAATTGGCTTTGGTTTGTGATAAGCCAGGTGTGACACGTGATCGACGTATTCATGCGGCAGAACTTCAAGATCTGTGTTTTGATGTGATCGATACAGCTGGGTTGGAAGAAGCCGGTGATCATACACTTGAAGGTCGTATGTGTTCACATACAAAAGCTGCTATTAATGAAGCGGATCTTATTTTATTCATGTTTGATGCAAAGAGTGGCATAACGCCGAGTGATTTAAATTTTGCGTCCCTGGTTCGTAAATCGGGAAAACCAATTGTGCTTGTTGCCAATAAATCTGAGTCAAAAGCGGCAGTAGGGACAGAGTATGAGGCGTGGTCATTAGGTTTGGGGGAGCCCTGTCCAATATCTGCTGAACATGGTTTGGGTCTTTCAGATCTTCGTGATGCAATTATGGATGCTATTGGTAAAGAGAGAGTTTTTGAAAGCAAGAACGCGGAAAAATGTGTTTCTGTACAGTCTGCATCTGTTGGTGATTATGTGGATGATTTGGAGGAAAAGGGATCTGTTTGCGATGAAAGTAAACAACCCCTTCGGATTGCAGTTGCTGGTCGCCCAAACACAGGAAAATCAACTCTCATCAATAGGATGTTGGGGCAAGATCGTTTGTTGACAGGACCTGAAGCAGGATTGACTCGTGATTCCATTTCTGTGGATTGGGAATGGCGTGGTCGTCATATTAAACTTTTTGATACTGCAGGGTTACGTCGAAAGTCGAAAATTCAAGAAAAATTAGAAAAACTTTCTGTTGCAGATACTTTGCGTGCAATTCGTTTTGCGGAAGTGGTGGTGATTGTTTTTGATGCAACTGCGCCTTTTGAAAAGCAGGATTTACAAATTGCTGATCTTGTGATTCGTGAAGGGCGTGTTCCAATTATTGCTTTCAATAAGTGGGATCTTATTGAAAATAGCCAGGTAACATTAGTTGATTTGCATGAAAAATGTGCCCACCTTCTTCCTCAAGTTCCTGGTTTGAGAGCTGTCCCTTTATCGGGGCAATATGGTCAAGGGATTGATAACCTGATGGAAAATGTTATGATGATGCACCGTATGTGGAATCGTCGTATTTCCACTGCCAAATTGAACCGATGGCTTGAAACTATTGTTGCGCATCATCCACCCCCTGCAATTTTTGGGCGTCGACTTAAGGTTAAATATATCACACAGGTTAAGACACGTCCTCCTGGATTTGTGATTTCTTGCTCACGACCAAAAACAATGCCTCAATCGTATTTGCGTTATCTTTCTAATGGATTGCGCAATACGTTTGATATGCCTGGTGTACCAATTCGCATATCATTACGGGCATCTGACAATCCTTTCGCAGCACGTTCTAAAAAGAAATGATTGCTCTCTATTTTTTCAAAGTTTATGAAATCTGCCTTAAAAACAAGTTTTTTAAATAAGCTTTTTCATGATTATTGAGTTTTAATATCAATTTATTAACTCAACAGATAATGATTTTTCCTTCAATAAAAGAAAAAATTATTTTATAATAAGTTTATTTATAAAGATAATTTATTATTCTCCTTATTAAATTAAGGACATCGGATAGAGTAATATTTTCTTATTTCAACTTCTCTTATCAAAATCGAAAGAATTTTTTACTTACACCTTATGAATAGACCACCGTAAACAGTTGCATAAAGTGGTGTGGTCGTCTTTAAAGTCCTGTTTACAAGTCCTTTTTGTGTGATATGTATTAAATGATAGGTCTATTTATGTGTCGTGCATTAATAGGTGAAGGAGTTTCATTGATGAACGATGGATAAAATCTACAACAAATGATTGACTTCGGAGGATGTTTGCTCAATATGTCTCCTACAGTTCTGATATGAGGACAGTTATAGCTTACCTTAAGGTAAAGCAGCATTGCATTCCTTGTTGAAGGTAGTTATTTGAAGGTGCGTTAAAGGTTGGAGTTTATAAAATTGAAAGACACGTTATTTATGCGATAAATTGTGATAGATTTCTTTTAGTGGCTTGACGAATAAATTGAGGAACAATATGCTATTCGCGGTTTTGTGAAATGCATTTTAACTTTTCTTTGATTATTAAGGAGCCAATTATGGCAAAGGGCAACGAACGCGTTGTACCACAAGAGGAAGCTGAAGGGAAAAGGCAAGAAGACTGTTTCCATTCAGTGGATTTAGAATGCCGTAGTCAGAATTTAGGCTTAGCTTTAATACCTAAGGAAGCATTAAAGAGGTATAAGTGTGAGAAAGGAAGAGAGCCAAAAGGGATAGGTAGTGCCCGTGCGGTTAAGCTTTCCAGTGAGTTTTTAGCAAGTATCATTGTAGGCGTTGTTTTGGGGTTGGGGTTTGATAAGCTAGTAGGTTCATTACCATGGGGGTTGGTGTTTTTTCTTTTTCTTGGATTTGCTGCTGGTGTATTAAATATTCTTCGCTCTGTCGGCTATATTGCCTCCAGTCGATTAGAGCAAAGAGGCGCATCGCGCCAAGATAAAAGGACCGATAAGAGGTCCAATAAATGAGGTTAAAGTGACATCGCACGCTCCAGATCCTGTTCATCAGTTTGAGATTTCACGATTGATTAATATTTCCGTAGGAAATATGGATTTGTCGTTTACAAATGTATCATTTTTTATAATTGCTACGGTTGTTGCGACTTCAGTCTTTCTCTTTATTTCATCATCAAGTCGTGGGTTGGTTCCAACGCGAATGCAATCTATTTCAGAAATTGCTTATGAATTTGTAGCCTCGACTTTGCGAGAATCATGTGGTGTACAGGGGATGCAGTTTTTCCCTTTAGTCTTTTCTCTATTTACTTTTATTTTGGTTGCTAATTTTATTGGTCTTTTCCCCTATTTTTATACAATTACTTCTCAGATTATGATCACGTTTTCATTGGCGATGTTGGTGATCTTGACGGTGATTGGTTATGGTTTTCGTAAGCATGGGATCGGTTTTTTGAAACTGTTCGTTCCCAGTGGTGTACCTGTTGTGATTTTGCCTTTGGTTACGATGATTGAAGTAATTTCTTTTTTCTCTCGTCCTATCAGTCTTTCGCTTCGTCTTTTTGCGAATATGCTTGCTGGTCATATTACTCTCAAAGTCTTTTCTGGTTTTATTGTATCAATGATTGAACTAGGAATCATGGGCGTTAGCGGTTCAATTTTACCGCTTATCATGACTGTAGCGATTACTGCTCTTGAATTTTTGGTTGCGTTTCTTCAGGCTTATGTCTTTACAGTTTTAACCTGTATGTATCTTAATGATGCGGTCCATCCGGGACATTAATAAAACTGACGGTTTTCCGTCAAATGGTGCAATTTTGCTTTAAAGGAGAATAATATGGAATTAGTGCTTGCAGCAAAATACATTGGTGCTGGTCTTGCTTGCTTTGGTATGGCGGGGACAGCTTTGGGACTTGGGAATATTTTTGGTAGCTATCTTTCTGGTGCATTACGTAATCCATCGGCAGCAGATAGTCAGTTTGGTCGTCTCGTCTTTGGTTTTGCTGTGACAGAGGCTTTGGGTATTTTTTCATTGCTTGTTGCTTTGTTGCTTCTTTTTGCGGTTTAATCATTTTTGAAAGGGTATGCCTGCTTTCTTTATGAGGGCGGGGATGCTCTTTTGGTGTTGTAACGAAAGGAGCGTTAGTCGGCCGTCGTTTGTTTTGAATAAAACGCCTTAAGCCAGGCTGTTTGAAGGATGAGAGAAAATGTTTATTTCCAGCGCTTTTGCACAGAGCAATGAAATACTGGTAGAGCATATTAAAAATGCATCAGAGCATGCAGATCGTATATTTCCACCTTTTGATTTTGTGCATTTTGGTTCACATTTTTTTTGGTTGGCGATTTCTTTTGGGCTTTTTTATCTTTTTATCTCTCGTGTGATTGTACCCCGTATTGGTGATGTTATTGAGACACGTCGGGATCGAATCGCATCTGATTTGGATCAAGCAATGCGTATGAAACAAGAAGCAGATACCGTGGTTGAAACTTACGAGCGGAAATTAGCACAAGCGCGTTCACAAGCTCATATTATAGCACAAGCAGCTGGCGAGGAGATAAAACAAAAGGTTGAGCTTGAACGAAGAGAAATTGAAGCAAGTTTAGAGAAAAAGCTAAAAGATGCTGAAAAACAGATAGCAAAAATTCGCGATAAAGCTATGCAGAATGTTGGCTCAATTGCTGAAGAAGCAGCCCTTGAGATTGTAAAAAAAATGATTGATGTTGATGTCAGCAGAGAGTCTGTTCGTTCAGCTGTTAAAGCTGCAGGTTATTGAGGATTACAACGATGACAGATACTTTTTGGGCTTTTGTTGGATTAGTTCTTTTTCTGGCTCTTTTGGCTTATTTCAAAGTTCCAGAAATGATTGTGCGTCGTCTTGATGCACGGGCAAAGCGTATCAAGGATGAGCTTGATGAGGCTCTTCGTCTTCGTGAAGAAGCTCAGGAAGTTCTAGCCGAATATCAGCGCAAACATGCGGAAGCAGAAAAGGATGCGCAAGAGATTATTGCTGCAGCTAAGCGTGAAGTTGAAGCTGTTGTCTCTGAAGCTCGTACAAAAGCAGAGGAGTATGTAAAAAATCGCAATAAACTAGCAGAGCAAAAAATTGCTCAAGCAGAAGCTGATGCGATACGCGTGGTTTCTTCGTCTGCTGTCGATTTGGCAGTTTCTGCTGCGCGTTTGCTTATCGAGCAGGAATTAGATTCTAAAAAAGCAAATGAGCTCATTAAGGAGTCTCTTGTTGAGGAATCTCTTACAAAAATGAAGGCATACCTTAATTAAGGGATATTGGGTGAGTTCAAAAGGTTTCTAGTCCTTTGGAAGGAGAGTTCTTTTTCGGGATTAGCGTGACTGGGCAGTAGTTTTCTGATTTTCATCTATCTCAATTTTTGTATTTAATGAATTCTATTCAGCTTTTTGCTCAATGATGATTAAAGTGTCATTTATGCTAAAAATTCTCTGAAATTGTCTCAAGCCTTACAGTGAAGCTATTTCATAAGTTTTTTGAAAACATTCAATGATAAAGGTGCTAAGCTAAGAAAAAGAAGAATTCTATCTTCATCATTTTTCCAGTTGATAAAATGTTAGTTTTTTACACTTATAGCTCTTTAAGCCAGAAGAATGATTGCAGTATAGATCAAGAATTTCATAAAAGAAGACTTTTTATCAAATTGAGAAGATACGTCTGAATTGTTTGATTTTATTGAAGAATCATTCGATGAGGTAGTGTTCTTTATGAAGGTTTTGTTATAGTTATAAGATTTTTACTTGAACAAAAGCCAGGTAAGGTTTTCTAACTCTCATATGCATTCCAAAGACTTTCTTCAATAAGTTGTACATTCTTTACCAATCCCTGCACTTGATGTAATATCCCTCGATGATAACATTCCTATTCTTTACAAATAGAATGTTATCACTGATCAGCTTGTGCTCTCAAATATTGCTCAGGTGCACAGAACCTAGTTAGACTACAAGTTTCGAGAAGTCTGCAACTGCTTGTGTCGTGTTGTGGATACGTTTGAGAAGAGCGAGACGGTTAGTACGAATATTGGGGTTTTTATCGTTCACTAATACTTTTTCAAAAAATGTGTCGATAAATTTTCTCAATGGCGCTAGCGTATTGAGTGCGTGTGATAAATTTATTGCATTGATGTGGTCACGAACCTTTTTTTCTGCTTCAACGATTGCTTGATAGAGCTGTTTTTCTTCTGTTTCACTAAAGAGTTCAGGGTTAATTTCATTCACTATTGTTGAACCTTTTTGGATTTCATTTTCAAGAATGTTTACAATACGTTTTACAGCAGTTAAAAAACTACCCCCATCACTTGTATTGATAAAGGCGATAAGTGCTTCGACACGACGCGCAACCAACAAAAAATCATCAGCATCTTTGTTTAAGACTGCTTCAAGAGCATCATAACGAACGCCTTCCTCTTTTAGATAGATTTTCAAACGTTCATGAAAAAAGAATAACAGATCTGATAAAATATATTCTGTTTTTTCCAGAACGAGATTCTGCGATTGCGTAGTTTTTGTTCGAGATGTTTCATCTTTGTTTTTTTGTTGTAGAAAAAGATTCGTTGCCAGATGAAACAGTGGCATAAGATTGATTTTCCAGTCACGCAAAAGCACAAGCCTAATAATTCCTAATGCTGCTCGTCTTAATGCATAGGGATCTTTTGAACCTGTTGGTTTTTCATTAATAAGCCAAAAACCGACAAGCATGTCAATTTTATCGGCCAGCGCTACTGCTATAGCAAGAGGTTCTTGCGGAATACGATCTTTTGGTCCTTGAGGTTTATAATGGTCTTCGATTGCTTCAGCTACGCGAGGGTCTTCTTCCTGAAGAAGGGCATATTTTCGTCCCATGAATCCTTGTAGTTCCGGAAATTCTCCAACGACTTCTGTTTGTAAATCAGCTTTTGCAAGTATTGCGGCACGTTTAGCTAGGAGAGGGTCTGCTTGCACCGAAGGTGCAATTTTTTGTGCTAAGGTGGCGATTCGCTCCACTCTTGCACCTTGTGTGCCTAATTTTTCATGGAAAGTCACATTCAAATGATCAAGGCGTGCTATTCTTTGATCGAGAGGTTTTTTTAAATCAAGAGCAAGTTTCTTAGCAGAGGACTGCAAGTATTTGATATCAGGCAAATCATGTTGGTCTGTTTGCCAAAAATAGAGCGCATCAGAAAGACGAGCACAGACAACTTTACTATTTCCCTTGGAAATTTCTTTACCTTCATCGTTTGCAAGAATATTAGAAACGAGAATAAAATTATGAGAAAGTTTGATCTTTTCGCCTTGTTTGCGGGTTACAAAACACTTTTGATTGGCCTGAATGGTCAAGCGAATAATTTCTGGAGGAATATCAAGGAAAGATTTGTCAAAATTGCCCATAAGCACAACAGGCCACTCAACGAGTCCTGCAACTTCTTCTAAAAGGGCACTATCTTCAACCAGTTCTAAACCATTTGCAAAACAAAGATTTTGCGCATCTGTCAAAATAATATTCTTTCGCCTTTCTGCATCCAGAATGACTTTATGGGCTTCAAGCTGAGTGATATAGTCATCAAAACGGCGAATTTGGAGAGGCTTTCCGTTACTTAAGAAGCGATGACCGTAGGTCAAATTATTGCTTTTGAGAGAACCAATGGTAAATGGAATGACCCGCGTTTCACCAATTTCTGGTCCAAAGACGCAAAGAATGTTTTGTAAAGGTCGAATCCACTTCAGAGCTCCGCTTTTTGCTGAATCTTTTCCCCAACGCATAGATTTTGGCCATGGAAAATTGCGAATAATACCCGGTAAAATATCAGCAATAATCTCTTCTGCGCTCCGTCCTTTTTTGATGATTTTAGCGATATAAAAATCACCCTTTTTAGGATCATGCACAATGGGTGCTTCAGAAATATTATTCAATCCTGTTGTGCGTAAGAAGCCATCAATCACGTGCTGTGGTGACTTTGTACTGGGACCTCTGCGTTCTTCATGGGTATCTTTTGAACGTATAGAAAGACCGCGTACATCTAGTGTTAATCGACGAGGTGTCCAGTATTCACGAGCAGCTTTATAGGTTAAGCCCGCATTCACAAGTTGATCTATAACACATTTTTTGAGGTCTGCAGCAGCTTTTCGCTGCATGCGTGCAGGGATCTCTTCGCTGAAAAGTTCAAGAAGAAGATCAGACATTAGGATTCTCCGTTTTTGTGGATTTGAGCAGCTTTAGTGCGTAAAAAGGCTTCTCCACATTGGCGTGCAAGATCACGAACGCGAAAAATATAACTTTGTCGTTCAGTTACAGAAATAACGCCACGTGCTTGCAAAAGATTAAAGATATGACTAGCTTTAATACACTGGTCATAAGCTGGAAAAACACACAGATGTAAGCCATTCTCTGTATTTGGTTTTCCAGCTTTAAGGATTGCGATGCATTCGCATTCTGCATCGATAAAATGCTGATGTAGCAGTTTTGTATCAGCAAATTCGAAGTTATAGTATGAATATTCCTGTTCTGTTTGTAAAAAAATATCTCTATAACTTATTTGGTTTTCTCCATCTGAACTGTTAAAGTTAAGATTATAGATATTATCGACACCCTGGATATACATTGCCAGACGTTCCAGTCCATAGGTTAATTCTCCTGAGACCGGCGCGCATTCGATGCCGCAAACTTGTTGAAAATAAGTAAATTGAGAAATTTCCATCCCATCGCACCAGCACTCCCATCCAAGTCCCCAAGCACCGAGTGTTGGGCTTTCCCAATCATCTTCAACAAAGCGAACATCATGCAGTTTTGTATCAAGACCGATAGCCTGTAGCGATTTGATATAAAGCTCTTGTAAATTGGGAGGAGAGGGTTTGAGAAGCACTTGAAATTGATAATAGTGCTGTAAACGATTGGGATTTTTACCATATCGGCCATCTGTTGGGCGTCGACAAGGTTGGACATAAGCGACTTTCCAAGGCCGTGGTCCCAGTGAGCGTAGTGTTGTGGCCGGATGAAAGGTTCCAGCTCCGACTTCCATGTCGTAAGGTTGTAGAATTGCGCATCCATAATGGGCCCAGTAATTTTGCAAAGTGAAGATAAGTCCTTGAAAAGAACGTGTGGGATTGAGATATTCAGACAATTTCACGCTTTATACTCTTTTAATGTTTAACCAACAGACAGTAGCCAAAGAAATTTCAGCCTTCATTACTGTCTATTGTTTCATATGGTTATGGTCAAGCATCGTTGTTTATTGCAAACCAAATTTCAGCTTTTCTTGGATTTTTTTTAAATTTTTGGGTTCCCCATCGACTGCATGATTCCATTGAAATATTGCTTCACGTTTGCGTCCAACTTGCCAATAGGCATCACCTAAATGATCGTTCAATGTTGGATCTTCAGGTTGCAACTTGACAGCATTCTCCAATATTTGAACAGCTTGGTTATATTGTTTAAGCTTGTAATAGGCCCATCCTAGAGAATCAAGGATATGGCTATTTTTGGGTTGTAAGGCAGAAGCTTTTTGCAGCATATGGAGTGATTCTTCAAGTTTTTGATCACGCTCAATAAGTGAATAGCCAAGATAATTAAGGACTTGCGGTTGGTCGGGGAAAAATTCAAGTGCTTTTCGCAGGTCAATTTCTGCTTTTGACCATTGTTGCAAACGTTCGAAAGCGATACCGCGTTGATAAAAGAGCTTCCAATCATCTCGTTGAAACTTTGTTATCTGTGCAATAGCACGATCCAGAATTTTAATAGCTTCGACAAATTTATTGTCTTGCATATAAAAAGCAGCAAGTGTTATCAAAATGTGGCGATCATTGGGAGATTTTTTCTTTAATGATGTTAGCAATTTTATCGCTTCATTCTGATTATTGTTATTTGCAAGAATGAATGCAAGCCTTAGTTGTCCATCTTTATAATAAGGGGAACTGGATGGTAAAGAGCGGTAGAGCTTAATTGCTTGATTAGGGTCATTCAGTTTGGCAGAAATATTTGCCAATTGAAACATTGTTGCGTCATTTTCAGGGTACAATGCTAAAGATAATTGGTTGAAAATATGTGCAATGTGTCCTGAGGTTTTGTGGTTGAGAGCTGTTCCAAAGTTATATAATACTTCGCCAGCTCCTTGTTGAGGTGTTTTAACGAGCCTTTCTAAGGAAGCACCTTTTTCAATTTTTTCTCGAATGTTCTTCAGTATTTTTCGGTCTGACAGTATTTGTTCGCCGTGCTTGAGGGTCTGAATAGCTTGATTGCGCATCTTATGCCGCAATTGGAATGAGGCATAGGCTATGATAATACGTTCATAGGTATTAGGGCTTATAAGAATACTCTGTTGGTTATTGAGCACTTGAGTGAAATATTTTTTTGCAGCTTGCTTACGTTCTGCTAGGTCGCACATGAGTGCAAGATGATAAAGTCTAAAAAGATTATACCAAGCAGGTCCTTGGATCTTTTCAAGATCAGCAATTGCTTGAGATTGATGCCCAGATCCGAATGTAGCCCAAGCATTAATTAATTCAGGTATTGGATTATTGGATGCAGGAGGTTCTTTTAATTGTAAAAGAATCTTGGCATTCCTATAGTTTTTGTTGATGAGATTTTTGACCGACAACGTTAAAGAAACAAAGGGATTCATGATACCTTGCTCTTTTAGTTTTTGGGCTTGCTGAACAGCTTCTTTAAAAGCACCCGAAGAGAGCATCAATTCTAGCATCTCTACCTGTGTTTCAATGTTATCAGGTTTATAAGCGAGAGCCTTTTTAAAATAATTGATGGCGAGATCTGTTTTGTTTTCGTGATTTGCAACTTTCCCGGCCAGATAGGCACCTGTAAATGAGCTTGTATTGATAGCGGCATTAATTTTGCTATAGGTGGGGGATGGCGTCAGCATAATACCCGCGATAAAGAGAATAAAAAAGCGGGATATTGTTGCACTGCGCATAGAGCTAATCCTTCTTAAGAAAATCAATCAATTGTCCAGTTTATAAATCATATCCGGTTATTTTGTAAAAAATATTGTGATTCTTGCAAATCATCAGTTTACACGGGCAATACAAAAGTCAACAGTTTCGATCAAAGCACTGTGAGCGGGGCTTTCGTTCATTGACGCAAGAGCATTGGTTGCACGTTTTCCATAGGCACGCGCTTGCTCTATTGTATCTGTGAGGCTATCATATTTTTCTATTAAGTGTTGTGCATGTGCGAAGGTTTCATCATTGTTATTGCAATTTTCAAGCGCCTGTTTCCAGAATGCTTTTTCTGCCGTATTGCCCCGAGCATATGCAAGGATAACAGGCATCGTAATTTTTCCTTCTCGAAAATCATCACCGATATTTTTTCCCAGATGTTTAGCAGTCCCACCATAGTCAAGTACATCGTCAATTAATTGGAAAGCTAACCCTAGCAATGTTCCATATTCGCGCAATGCAAAACGTTCTTCATATTTATAACCAGCAATAATTGGTCCAACTTCAGCGGCAGCTGAAAAAAGTGCAGCCGTTTTCGCGTTGATGATTTTGAGATAATCTGAAGTACTAGTTTCTATATTTTTTGCGGCAGAAAGTTGCATAACTTCTCCCTCAGCAATAATTGCTGCAGCGTTTGCTAAGACAGAGAGTGCTTCTATAGAACCAACATCGACCATCAGTTTAAAAGCTTGTCCTAACAGGAAATCACCAACAAGGATACTTGCTTGATTTCCCCAAATCATTCGTGCAGTAGATTTCCCGCGTCGTAAATTGCTCTCATCGATTACATCATCATGTAACAAGGTTGCCGTATGCATAAATTCAACTGCTGTTGCGAGTTTTATATGTCCATCATTTTGATAATCAAACATATGAGCGGAAGCCAGTGTAATCATTGGGCGCAATCGTTTTCCACCTGACGAAATAAGATGGTTGGAAATTTCAGGGATCATTTCAATATCTGATTTTGCCATAGAGAGGATGAATTTGTTTACACGTTCCATATCGTCTTTGGTAAGATTAATGAGGGATTGGAGAGAAATTTGATTGTTTGTTATCTGATCTAATTTTGTAGCAGCACGCAATGTGTTTACTCCTAGAGTATTGCAATGAACATATATGAATTCTATTTTGTCCATAGCATAAAGATGGTTTTGTTTTGACTCAAGCTTTGATACCGCATTTGAAATTCAAATCTTGAATAATATTTGCAAGGAATGTCCTTTGTGCTTGGAGAATATCATTGTTATGAAGTCATGGGAAAATTTGAAATATTTTTGTTTGAACAACAATTGATAGGGAGGGCGAGTGAATTATGAGGATGAATATTGGGTTTTCAAATGAATAAAACAAGGAATCATAGCGATGAAACAATTGATGCGTTTCATCGTGGGAAGTTTTATTTGGTTCAGCCACGTTTACGTGGTCATCGTTCTGGCATGGACGCTATGTTATTAGCTGGTTTAGTTCCCAATAATTTTAAGGGTAAGGTTGTTGATTTGGGTGCTGGTGCTGGTGCTGCAGGATTGGCGGTTGCCTCACGTTGTTTGGAGGTTCATGTTACATTGGTTGAGCGATCGGCTTTTATGGCATCTTACGCTCAAAAAACGCTTATGCTAAAACAAAATGAGAAACTTGCGAAGCGAGTTTGCTTGGTAGAAGCAGACGTTACATGCAAAGGGAGAGCCCGTTTAGAAGCAGGATTAGCGGATCATGCTTTTGATTTTGCAATTATGAATCCGCCTTTTAATAATCCTGCGGATCGCAAAACACCTGATGAGCAGAAGTTTGAGGCACATGTTATGCCTGAAGCAATGTTTGATGATTGGTTGCGGAGCACAGCAGCAATTGTTAAGCCGGGTGGATATTTGGGGTTAATCGCACGTCCACAATCATTGAATGATATATTACATGCTTTGAAAGGGCGCTTTGGTAATATCTGTATAATTCCTCTTCACGCGCGCGTTGCAACAGCCGCAATTCGTATTTTATTTTATGCAAAACGAGGAAGTAAAGCAGCTTTATCTCTCTTGCCGCCACTAGTTATGCATGAGGACAATGGTCATGCTTTTTCACCGCGGATGGATGCAATTAATAATGGGCATATAAGTTTGTGGGAACTTTTAAAATGATATCTTGTGTTTTCCAGTTTATCATTTAAATTCGAGCTAAACTTTGAATTGTTTTGAAGGGGATTTTAAGTTTGGGTGAAATTGGGTTTGGGTCTATAATTTTAGTTTATTTAGGCACTTTTTTTTACAGTTATGCTCTTCCTATTTTATGCCCTTGCTTATTTGGCAGTTTACTAAATTTATAAGGAAGTTTCATTTTGATTGACGCTATAAAGAATTTTGTTTCGTGCTGTTTTCATTCCAGTAAATTTGAAATTCCTGTAGTACGCCTTCATGGAGCGATTATGGATTCAAATTCAATGTTAGCACGTACACTTTCGTTAGGCAGGTGTGCAAGTCTTTTAGACAAGGCTTTTGCTTACAAAAAAGCGCCGGCTGTTGCACTTATTATTAATTCTCCTGGTGGTTCGCCGGTACAATCACGTTTGCTCTTCAAGCGTATTCGTGATTTGGCAGAGGAGAAAAATAAAAAGGTTTTTGTATTTATTGAAGATATAGCAGCATCAGGTGGCTATATGATTGCCTGTGCTGGGGATGAAATTTTTGCTGATCCTTCTTCGATTATTGGTTCCATTGGGGTTGTTTCAGCTTCTTTTGGTTTTCCTGAGTTTTTGAAGAAAATTGGTATTGAGCGTCGTGTATACACAGCAGGAAAAAACAAGGTTACATTGGATCCATTTCAACCAGAAAAGAAAGCAGATATTGAACATTTGAAATCTTTGCAACTCGAAGTTCACCAAACTTTTATCGATTTGGTTAAGGAGCGGCGTGCAACGAAGTTATCAAATGATTCGGATCTTTTTACAGGAATGTTTTGGAGTGGAAGGAAAAGCGTTGAACTTGGGCTGATTGATGGATTGAATGATATACGCTCTGTTATTAAGGAGCGGTTCGGTTCTGGTACAAAACTTCGATTAATCACTCCTCCGAAAAGCCTTTTAGGTCCTAAAACTCCTTCAGGCGTTACTGCTAATGCGGTTTATACAGCAGTTGATAGCGCGTTGATAGCAGCACAAGAACGGACGCTTTGGCAACGTTATGGTTTGTGATGAAAATAGTAGTTTAATATGTGCTGAGTGTAGTTGATGCTTTTGCCTAAAAATAATTTTTAGAAGGAGAGAGATTTGAAATGATACGAATGATGGCATCGAGTTTGATTTGTATCATAGCTCTTTATATTTATTGTTTGTTCAGAAACCAATTACAGCGGAGGGGGCATCATATTTACCGTGCCCAATCTAAACCACAGGTTGGTAGAAGGGGAACGTTGGTAAAGGATTCTCGCACTGGTGAATATTACGTCAGATGATGTCGGATGTAAAAGTTTCATTCAAAGGGCATTCTTATGTATTTACACCTATTAAGTTGAACTTAACCTTGCACGTTGTAGGGCAGCGCACGGATGGTTATCATTTAATAGAAAGTTTGGTTTATTTTAGTCTCAGCGGTGATTGTTTGAGCTATATGCCTTGTAAGAGTAATCACTTTATTTTAACAGGGCCTTTTGCCGATGAGCTTGTTTCTGATACAGGTAATTTGGTTGTTCGTGCACATGACTTTATGTGTAAGGCCTTTCCTAAGTGTGCCAAACCTGCTTTTTTTCGACTTGTTAAACTATTGCCGGTTGCTTCGGGGATTGGTGGTGGTTCGGGCAATGCTGCTGGTGTTTTGAGTCTATTGCGTCAGCAGTGGGGTCTTGATTGCTCTTGTGAAAAATTGGCGGAAATGAGCTTAGTGCTTGGTGCTGATGTGCCGATGTGTCTTTTTGCATTGGAGTATCAGCAGCCACTTTTTGTTAGAGGAATTGGGCAAGATATAACACAGTTAAAAGAGGCTTGTTCTCTTGCAATGGTTTTGGTTAATCATGGACAACAGATTGCGACGAAAGCTGTTTTTAAGGCTTTGGAGAAGCGCGATCATCCACCCGTAAAGATTGATCTAGAATCTCTCAAGACGGTTGATTCATTGGTTGAAGCTTTACAAGAAACACGTAACGATCTTTTTATTCCCGCATTAAAAATTGCACCTCAATTGTCTGAAGTTTTATATGCCTTAGATGAGAGTGGAGCTCTCTTTTCTCGTATGTCCGGGACTGGTGCAACTTGTTTTGGTATTTTTAAAGATAAAGAAGCAGCGCAGCAGGCTGCTCTTTTTATCAAATTGATGCATCCAGATTGGTTTGTTAAACCTATCATAACTTTAGGAATGCTTTAGGTTCTATATGCATTTAATTTAAACGAGAGAAGCAGGTAGAGTGATGGTCACGTCCCATTTGTTAAGAACAGCAGTGTTACGGGGAAGAAGTATGACCTCAATAGCTAATCAAGGATTGGCAAAGGATTGACCGTTTATGGAGGCTAAGTCTTTCAGATTGTATGAGGGCTGAAAATTTTACCCATCGTTTTATTGAAGATGTTCATTTTATTTTAAAACGGAGTTTCAAAGGCAAGAATTTGCTTTACCCCTCAAGATAAAGGTGGAGCCTTCATCGCTAAGAGTTATGAAATCTGGTGTCAGAAAGGAATCCTCACAACTGGTTTTGGTAATGCTTTTCAAGAACTATAGGTTATGATGGTGAAGCTGTGAGAAGGATATCACCTTTTCTCAGATACATCTGTGTGCTGGAAGTTATAGATTGTTGAGCAGGACTATAGAGAACATCAGCATGAAAGGGCAGTGTTGGCAAAAGTGAGCCAAGATTTGATAACGAAAGGTCATATTGTGATGGATGCTGTGCGTCAAGCTTTACATTTTTTCTTGACGACAGAGAGCAGACATGACGCTGCTCAAGCAGCTTAGCTTATTGATAGTGGTGAAAATACATCAGTTATTTTGAGAATGGTTATGTTCAAAGGTAGCAAAGAGAAGGAGTGAGGAAGCAAGACTGTTTTTCTGTCATTTTCCTTTCTGCTTAAACAAGAGGACAGTGCATGACGATGTTGAACATTTTTCCAGAGAACGCCACTTTATGGAAGTTACTTTTAATAAATGCGAATATTTCAAACGTATCTCCTTAAATGGGATAAAAGGCTGCTTTTTTATGGGATTCTTAGTTATGCTTTAATCGCGCTCTGAATTAGAGAGTGAGGTGCATAAAATCTAGGATATTCACGGATGAGAAAATGGAAGAATGGGGGATTGATTGTACAGTGAGGGAGAGTATGGTAGAAAAGATACTTTAGGAATAGGCTCTTTATAGGTCTGAGTAAGCATACAAGGCTGGATTTCCTGTTTTTGGTAACAGGTTACAGGGGCTTTTGGAATTGGTGCAGTTGCGTGGCCTTTTATACATCAGCTATGGCCAGATGAGACTGTTCTGGTAGATTCTTTTGTTGAGGTTGACCTTTCTGGCATTGAAGAAGGCATATCGGTGACGGTAAAGTGGCGTGGGCAGCCTGTTGTTATTTGCAATCGGACTGCAAAAGAGATTGCTGAAGCTCGCACTACTGAATTGCGTATTCTGAAAGATCGTCAAGCGCGCAACCCTAATCTGGAGAGTGCAGAAGAAGCGAGGGATTTTGCACGTTCAGCAAGCAAGGGATGTGAGAATTGGCTCATTCTTATTAATCTTTGTACGCATATAGGCTGTCTAACATTTGAGCAATCTGGTAGATTGGGGCATGGCTGTTTTCGTGTCGTGGATCTGTTTACGATACAGTAGGAAAAGTGCGCTCAGGGCCAGCCAACTATAATTTAGCCATTCCACCTTATCGATTTCTTTCTAATACTTTGCTGAAAATAAGATAAAGTGATGACAAGATTTCCTCCCTATTTTCCTAAAAATGCTGTTGCTCGTTGGTGATAAGCGTTTACCGCTTCTCCGTTTTTTTACAATGCGTTTGTCGTTTTTCCTGTTCCGCGTAATCTTAATTATTTTTATACATTTGGCGGTATTTTGACTGTTATGTTTTTATTGCAGCTTTTAACTGGCATTGTATTGGCTATCCATTAGTAGCAGATGTTCATTTGGCTTTTGCAACTGGTGAACGATTTCGGTGGGGCCAGTTTGGTTGGCTTTTTCGTCCATGGCATTCTGTAGGTTCTTCATTCTTTTTTAGCGCTGTCTCTATTCATTTGGCACGCGGGCTTTATTATGGTTCTTATAAAAATATGCGAGAAATGGTTTGGGTCATAGGAATTTTCATCTATATCATCATGATGGCAATAGCATTTTTTGGTTATGGGTTGATTTTGGGGATGATGTCTGCTTCAGCTGCTTCAGTGGTTGCTGATCTTTTAAAAGCTATTCTTTGGGTGGGGACGCAGTTGCATGAGGCACTTCTTGGTGGTGATAGCGTGGGGCAACCGGTACTTAACCGTTTTTATATTTTCCATTATTTTTGTCATTTCTTTTGCTGTTTTTTTGATCTTTTTTGCTTGTTTTTTGTTTTATATGCCTGATTATATATATGGGGCAGGCTGAAAATTATAGTGTTGTTGATTCTTTCAAGGCGCCTCTAGTCCGAAGTGGTATTTTTTGCCCTTTTATGCTATGCTTCACGCTATAACTTTTGGTATCGGTATTCTTTCATCAACTTTTGCGGGCGTTATTATATTAGCGGGTTCGGTTTTCATTTTAATTTTTGTTCCATGGTTAGACCGCTTTAAAATATGCTCTGCAAGATACCGACCTGTTTATAAAATTTTCTTTTGGGCGTTGATTATTGATGTTGTTTTTCTTGGTTGGCTTGGGGTCAAGAAAAATCAGTCATACGATTCTTTTATGGACACAATTGCCTTCAACTTATTATTTTATATTCTTTTTAATTGTTTTGCCGATCGTACCTCTTTTTGAAAGGAGTCGTTCTTTTCCTGCTCCAATTATTGAAGATATGAAACCGAAAAAACAATAGATTGATTATTATATTATTATAGATTTTTTTTCCGAGTGTTGCTCGTAATATTTTTGATAAAGAAAAGGAGTTTTTTCTTTCCCCTTGCGTGCTCCTAAAAAACAGGAATGGAGTTTTTCAGGGCCATTCGGGCTTTAGATAAGATGCAATTGCAAATTGCAGTGTGGGTTGAAGGTTTATAAAAAAAGTCTGTTCTGGTTGCCATGGGCTAAAATATGTGGCTTTTCATGATTTAAAGGCTCTTGGCTATGATCAGGAACAGATTAAGGCTTTTGTTAGGTAATACGAAGTGA
Organism: Bartonella quintana; assembly: GCF_009936175.1. Taxonomy (NCBI): domain Bacteria; kingdom Pseudomonadati; phylum Pseudomonadota; class Alphaproteobacteria; order Hyphomicrobiales; family Bartonellaceae; genus Bartonella; species Bartonella quintana. Next base: position 406,568 of record NZ_AP019773.1, read on the forward strand.
GCGATGCTCCTAATAGAGAAGGAAAATTTTTTAAATGTGCTGGGGTTGCAACAGACACTTTTCCTTCACCCTTTGCTAACGAAGAAGAAGCAAGATTTATTCATAATAGTGCTTATCCTCCAGATTTATCATTGATGGCACATGCGTGTATCGTGTTTTTGCCGTTTCCTGCTTTTATTTCTAATATACTGAATCATTATAATACTGCTGGACCAAATTATAATTATATTACAGCTCTTTTAACAAGATATCAGAAAGCGCCAGAAAATACCAAGATTGCGGATGGTTATTGGTAAAATCCCTACTTTATTGCAGGTAATGCTTTAGCTATGGCATCTCCTTTAAGTGATGGTCTTATTTCGTATGAGGATGGAACTCCAGAAACGGTTGAACATTATGCGCGTGATGTTTCTGCTTTTTTGATGTGGGTAGCTGATCTCCACATGAAAATTCGTAAAAAAATTGGTTTTCATGTTATTTTATTTTTAATCATTTTTGTTTGGCTTGTTTATATTTTAAAAGTTTGGATTTGGAGGAGTTTAGAAGAGGAATTTGAGAAGGAGAAAAAAGGCTAGGATTACTGGTCTTAAAAGAATATAGGGAACAAATCCAGTTACGATGCATTGAGGTTTTGTAAAGTAAAATGGAGATATTAAAATGAAAAAAATTGTATTTACTACTCTTATGACAGTTTTGATGGCTTCTAGTGCTTATGCTCAGTCTTCTGTGGCGCCTCCTGAACTTGAGATGATTGCTTCGATGGGGGTGGTACAGGTGGGTTCAGATATATCTGCGCGTTATGTGACACCTTTGGCAACTGATTTCGTTGCATCAAGCCTTATTGGTGCAAGTGTATACAACATAGAAAACGAGAATATTGGCGAAGTGAAAGATATTATTTTGCGTGAAAAGAGTATCATGGGGTTTGTTATCGCTGTTGGTGGTTTTCTTGGTATAGGGGAGAGTTATGTAGTCGTTTCTCCAGAAACGATTCAGATGACAAATGATTATGGCAAGTGGAAGCTTATTACGAATGCGACAAAGGATTCTTTGAAGGAAGCTCCAACATTTAAATATGAAGGACGTTGGATACACTAATTTTTCCTTTCTTTCGTTTGTGAATATAACAGCCGCTATCATATCTATGATGGCGCTGTTTTTGTTTCAGAAAATCTTTTGAAAAACTTTAAAAAATTCTATAAAATAGGCTACTTTAGTTTCTCAAAATTCGATTATCTTTAGTAAAATCAATATATTAATCAAATAAGATGGAATCTTAAGGTTATCGTTCTCTAGCGTATTTTCTACGATTAGTGCTCTTTGGATAGGAGATGGTATAGAGTCACCTGTTTAGCTAAAAGTGTTTTGGGTTGTAATATTTTTGCTCCTAGATTTTGCAGTCATGTTGTAATTGTCCATTTTCTTAATCCGTGTATTAATTTTTTGATATTTTCTTGGGTTTTACACCTCATAAAATATGTCTCTAAAACTTTCTTTTTGGTTCGTATCTTGTCACTTTCACCATAAATGAATCTTGCAATTTTCAATTGATCTAATTTCAAATATTGCAGTTTGTTTAGAAAAAATGGAAAGAAAAAATCTGTTTGGAGTTTATTTTTCTTCAACGTTAGATAATAATAGATAATGCTTATTGTTACGTCTTTCCAATTTATTATAGACAACGTTGTACTACACTTTAAGGATGTAAAAAGAACTCAACCCAGATGTAGTTACGCATTTTTAGAGGTATAGAGGCGTTTAGAGTGATTAGGTATTATATTTAAACAATATGATATCGCCATCTTGCACAATGTATTCTTTGCCTTCATCGCGGGCTTTGCCCGCTTCTTTTGCACCGTTTTCTCCCCCTAGAGCAATATAATCCTCGTAGCTGATGGTTTGGGCACGAATGAAGCCGCGTTCAAAATCTGAATGGATAATACCAGCTGCCTGAGGTGCTTTAGTCCCACGGGGGATTGTCCATGCTCGCGTTTCTTTAGGTCCACAGGTGAAATAGGTAATGAGGTCAAGCAAATGGTAACCAGCACGAATGAGGCAATTGAGACTTGATTCGACGAGCTCTAGAGCACTAAGATATTCTATGGCTTCTGCGTCATTAAGTTGAGTGATCTCAGCTTCAATGGAGGCAGAAATGATAATGCTTTGAGCGTTTTGCGTTGTTGCCATTTTCTCAACAGTTTGGGTAAAGCTATTTCCATGAGCGGCATCATTTTCGCTCACATTGCAAACATAAAGTACGGGTTTGGAGGTTAAAAGATTCAAACTATCAAGGATGCGGCGCTCATCGGAAGAGATCTCTTTGAGTAATGACCGGACAGGACTTCCTTTCTGCAGTAAGTTTAATGCTGCTTCCATAATAGGAAGAATTATCAGAGCTTCTTTATCTTTTCCGGTTGCACGTTTGCGGATTTGTACGATTCGTCGCTCAAGACTTTCAAGATCAGCAAGCATGAGTTCCGTTTCAACAGTTGTGGCATCAGAGACGGGATCAATGCGTCCTTCTACGTGGGTAATATCATTATCTTGAAAACAGCGCAAAACGTGGATGATGGCATCAACTTCACGGATATTGGCTAAAAATTTATTGCCTAAACCTTCACCTTTTGAAGCGCCACGTACGAGTCCGGCAATATCAATAAAACTGATGCGTGTGGGAATGATTTCTTTTGAACCAGCGATCGATGCAATTTTTTCCATTCGCGAATCTGGAACAGCGACTTCTCCAGTGTTTGGCTCGATTGTACAAAAAGGATAATTGGCAGCTTGTGCTGTGGCTGTTTTTGTTAATGCATTAAAAAGGGTTGATTTACCGACATTAGGGAGTCCAACGATACCGCATTTAAAACCCATGAGTGCTTTCTTCTCTGTTGATTGTTATCAAGGATAAAGTTTAAAGTTTCTTTGGCACTTCTATAGCATATTTTGAGAAGAGTCATAGTCTCCTGTTGCTGTAAGGAAGAAAAAAAGCTTACGCTGAAAAGCCATTTGTCTTTTTTACCCCATTTTAAAAAATCTTACTCTTCATCATAAAAGAATCCCAAATTAACGTTAACAGTGCGCTAAGTTTTTTATAGTATGCAGGTCTGTATGAAAAATTAATCGGAGAAAATATAAGAGTGTTATCTCGTCGTGCTTTTTTAATTACAGTACCTCTGGCTTTGGTTGGCTGTGCTACTCGTCAGTCAGATATGTCATTTTTTTCTTCCCAACAGGTTCAATACATTCCGGCAGAAATACAGGCCTTATATGGGCCTGTAACAAATGAGCCTTATTTATTACCTGCTGTAGATCTTTCGACAGTTGATCCAAAATTTTGGCGTCAGCAAGTGATTTATTATACATCTTATTCACCTGGAACACTGGTTATAGATACGCAGGAATGTTTTCTTTACCTTATTGGTGAGAATGGAAAAGCTTTGCGTTATGGCATTGGTGTTGGTAAGGAAGGGTTAGCGTTTGAAGGTGAGGGAACTGTACAGCGCAAGCGTCGGTGGCCAAGTTGGGCTCCTACTGCGGCAATGATGGCTCGAGAACCAGAACGTTATGGTCATCTGGGGAAAGGAATGCCACCAGGCCCCGATAATCCATTAGGGGCACGAGCACTTTATCTTTTCAGAAATGGGAAGGATACGCTCTTCCGCATTCATGGTTCAAATGAGTCATGGTCAATTGGCCGTGCTATTTCAAGCGGGTGTATTCGTTTGCTTAATCAAGATATCATTGATCTTTATGATCGTGTTCCCAATGGGGCGCGTGTAGTCGTGTTGCAAAACGGTGAGAATAGCGGTAGTGTTTTAGGTCAACAATCAAATGTTTACGATCCACTACAGTCAACGATCAATCCAAGTGAATTTTTTTAATTCCAAGGAGCACTCGTTTGGTGAGTTTCATTGGGTTGTTTTGGTTTGCTGCTCAATGAGCTCTGTTGCAAAATAAAGAGTATATGCGCAAATATTGCATAAAACAGTACTGATTTGTTTTGTGAACTCTCTTCTATGCCCCTCACTTTTTAGGAGCATAGGACGATTGCATCAGAGATGAGCAATCCCATAAAAGGAGAAGTTTTTATCAAAGAGGCGATAGGTGTGAAGCGGTCACGTTTATTAAAGGATGCTTCAACAAAGTAGCATTCTTTATAAAAATGTTCACCATCGTTGTGTTGTGCTATTTTGCAGTTTGGTTTGGATGAGAAGAAAGAACAAGGATGCATTTTGTTTCCTCATCCCTTCTGTTCATGCATCTGAACATAACTTCTATCATCTCCCTAACAACTGGTGTATTTTCCTCTCCATCAACAAACAAGCTGCTTGGATAACTGCATTCCAGTCCCCTGTTCTTAAGAAGAAAACACAAAGCTTAGCTCAAGGTTATTGACCACAGCAAACAAAGCACTTCAGGGTCAAATCTTGGCCCTGCTTTTTGCAACATTTCCCTCTCATGCTGCCCTTTCTCTTTCTATAATAGCCCACAATACAATCTATAGTTTCCCACACAGGAAGAAGTGAGGACAAAGAAAGGTAATATCACTCCTCACAGATTACCATCATAGTTCGTACGCTTAGGAAGAAGCCAGTCTGGCACCATCATTATTTTTGCCAACAACCCCCAATGGTGCAGACAGCTCTTGCATTGAGACGGTTCCTAAGAGGCATTTTTACTCTTTTCTTCAATATTTTTATCCACACAGCCAATCCGGCTTGTGACGTGGAAGCGAATAGTTTTGTTTGATCCAACATAAACAGGTTTGAAACGAGAGTATCTTAAGTATCTCATGATTATCTTTATAAACAAGATCTTGTACGAAGTTGATAAGCGCTTCCCAAACTGGATGCCAACGGTTTTTCTAGCACCAACCAGGACTATAACATTGATCGATGGATACTATGCCACTTACCATGGATACATGGATACATGGATACATGGATGCATGGATGCATGGATGTACCTCATTTACCTGACGAAAGGGGAAACTCTCATCCTTGACTTCTGGCTTTTAAAATAAAATGAATGCTTTCAACAAAAAACGGGTAGGGTTTTCAGTACTCACGCCTATCCTAACAGACTTACCATCCGTAAACGGTAAATCTTTTGCTGATTGCTGCACTGTATTGATGGAAGACTTCTGCTAGTAATACGCCTTTTTTATAAATGGAACGCTTTACAAATGGGATATTACCACCAATCCATTCTGATTTCATAATCTTAACTTAAGCTATAAAACCGATAGAAATAAGCTTGTTTATTGCAGGTTTTTCTTTTTCGTTGCTTGTGAGATTGTGTCCATAAAGAGACATCTATCACCTTTTATAAGGAGAGCAATGTTTTTTGCAATTGCGTCTAAGAGAGGAGATAACCACTCTTGATCAGATTTCGTAAAGTTTCCGAGAACATGCTGGTGAACAAGTTCTTTGGAACCAGGATGTCCGATCCCTAAGCGTACGCGACAGTAGTCAATGCCACAATGAGCATCAATGGATTTTATACCATTGTGTCCATTATTTCCGCCAGCGGTTTTTACACGCACTTTCCCGGGAGGTAAGTCCAACTCATCGCAAATGACAATAAAATTTTTCAAGTCTAATTTATAAAATCGTAAAACTTCACCGATGGCTTGGCCAGAGAGGTTCATGAAAGTTTGAGGTTTTATAAGAAAAGTTTTTTCACCATCTATGAGACCATTGGAGATTTCTGCTTGAAATTTTTTCGACCATGGAGAAAAGGAGAAGGACTGATAAATGGCATCAATAACCATGAAACCAATATTATGGCGGTTATTTTGATACTGTAAACCAGGATTGCCAAGACCAGCAATGAGCCACATGCAGACCTTCAGTGAAATGAGAGGGGTTAAATAAATATCTCATAAGTTGAGGCGGGAAAAATTCCCACCTGCTGAAATTTATTAAGTTTTTGCGTTATCTTTATCATTCTCTTGTTCTGAACTATCATCACTCACATTCATGCCAGCAGGGGCTGCAATAGTTGCAATAGTAAAGTCTCGATCTTGAATCACTGGAGTAACATCCTTTGGCAATTTTACTGCTGAAATATGGATAGAATCACCAATAGAGTAGTTGGAGAGATCAATCTCAATGGCTTCAGGGATAGCATTTGCTGGAGCAATACATTCAATTTCGTGGCGAACAATATTTAAAACACCTCCCTTTTTAAGTCCAGGAGCTGTATCTTCATTAAAGAAATGTACTGGAATACTCACTTCCACAACTGATTGCGCTGAAACACGCAAGAAATCTACATGGATGGGAAAGTCACGAACGGGATCCAATTGGTAATCTTTTGGCAGAACCATAATTTTCTGTTGGCCAACTGCAATAGTGGCAACAGTGGTACGAAAACCACCGGCGTAAATTTTATAGAAGATTTCTTTATAGGAAACTGCGATGGCCAAAGGAGGCTGTTTATCGCCATAAATGACAGCTGGAATGAAACCGTTGCGGCGAAGTTCACGGGAGGACCCCTTACCAACCCGCTCGCGTAGTTCGGCCTTAAGAGTGTAGCTTTTACTCATAATTTAAGTCCTTTTACATGATTGGAGATCCATCAAAAACCAACAACAGTTTTTGTATGAATATGAAGATATACGCTGATAAGCAGCGATTGCTTCATCCTGCGTTGCCTCCAAGGGTGTCTACGCAGAAATTTATCCTATAATTCAAATCATTTGCAGATGCAAGAGTTGTGGGGAAAAATCGATGATTTCTACCGTTAAGAAAAAGGAAATGTTACAAGCATGATAACAGATGGAGAATAAACTAATACGAACCGACATATTCAAAATAAAATTTGGAGATGTTATGAAGGTTGAGATCGCCTTGGGTAAGATGGCAGAACGTCATGCTTTGCGTAAGTCAATACCAGCATTCATTGATCTTGAAGAATTATTGGCGATACGTCTTCTTGTGCAAGGCAATTCCGGTTCAGGAAAATCGCATCTTCTTCGCTGTCTTCTTGAACAAAGTTCTTTATGGGATCCAACATTGTTGTGTGATTGATCCAGAAGGTGACTTTGTGACTTTGGCAGATAAATTGGCCCATGTTATTGTTGAGGCGCAACGAAGCGAACAAGAACTGACGCGTATTGCTCAAAGGATTCGCCAACATTGGGTTTCGGTGGTGTTTAATCTTGAAGATTTAGACACTGAACAACAAATGTGTACTGTGGATGGCCTTTCTTGGTGCATTATTTGATGTGGAACGCGATTATTGGTATCTCATGCTTGTTGTTGTCGATGAAGCACAATTATTTGCTCCAGCTGCAGCGGGGGAAGTTTCTGATGAAGCCCGTAAAATTTCGCTCGGTGCTATGACCAATCTTATGTGTCGAGGGTGTAAACGTGGTCTTCCTGGTGTCATTGCTACATAGTGTTTGGCGAAGCTTGCAAAAAACGTAGCTGCTGAAACTTCGAATTTTTTAATAAGCTGGACTTTCTTACATATTGATATGCTGCACGCTGCGGATTTTTTGGGAATGGAGCGTTGCTAAGCCGAAATGTTTAGAGACTTTGAGCGTGATCATTTTATTACTTTAGGACCTGCTTTATCAAGACATCCCTTATCGATCATCATTGGCCTTGTCGAAACATTGGTGTGCTCTTCTAGGCCTAAATTAATGCCGCTGCCAACTGAGTGGGCTGATGTAAAAGAACTTGTTTTGCCGCTTCGTTGAAGGAACTTTTAATTCCTTTTAAACAATTACGAAAGCCTATGAGAGAAAAATCAATTCATGAGATGTGGGAAAAGGCTGTTCAGAAAAAACAGGAATTGTTAGAGGAAGAACCAGGTTTATTTCCTGAACTCTCTAATGTTGATCGTGATATTCAGCAGAACGGGTTATTCGGGAAATTATCGATGACCCTGAAGCTGCCTCATCGTTCGATGGCGGTTCTTTATAAAGATTTCTTGGTTCGTTACTGTATAAACGGTATGTCAGGAGTTTCTTTTAGTCTCTCTCAATTTCGGCTTAAGTTGGCTATTGCGCCGATTTTTAACCTACTTCGAAGAGCGTAGACTTGTTGTTATTCATACGTATTTAAACGGTCAACGCATTATAGCTTTTACTGATCTTGGTGTAGAAACAGCACCGGGAGATTTCAAAGGGGCAACTTAACCGAATAAGCTTGAGACAGATTGCTCTGCTGCTGTTCTTGCAATTGCTTCTCCAATAAGGTCGGCAATTGGTAAAACGCGGATATTATGTGCATTCTCAACTGCTGCCGTTGGCATAATTGAATCAGTAACAACCAATTCTTTCATTTCTGAATTGGTAATACGTTCAATAGCATTTCCAGAAAGAACACCGTGTGTGATGTAAGCTGTGACGCTATTCGCACCGTGTTTAAGGAGAGCGCTTGCTGCATTGCATAGGGTTCCGCCTGAATCAACAATATCATCCAGCAAAAGACAATCTTTTCCTGAGACATCTCCAATGATATTCATAACTTCTGATTCACCAGGGCGTTCACGACGTTTATCAACAATAGCTAGCAAACTATTCAAGCGCTTGGCTAAGGAACGTGCACGTACTACACCACCAACATCAGGTGAAATAACAATAACATTTTCAAGAGAATAATGCACCTTGACATCGCGAGAAATAACCGGAACAGCATAGAGATTATCCGTGGGAATATCAAAAAAACCTTGGATCTGCCCTGCATGAAGGTCTAATGTTAAAACGCGATGGGCTCCTGCTTCAGTAATCAAGTTTGCAACAAGTTTTGCGGAGATGGGGGTACGTGGTCCAGGCTTGCGGTCTTGCCGGGCATAACCAAAATAGGGTATAACAGCTGTGATACGACGCGCCGAAGAACGATGAAGGGCATCAATCATGATGAGCAATTCCATCAAATGATCGTTTGCAGGATAGGATGTAGATTGCAAAACAAACACGTCTTGTCCGCGTACATTTTCATGTAATTCTACAAAAATTTCTTGATCAGCAAAGCGCTTTACTGTTGCTTTACCTAAGGGAGTATTTAAATAAGTTGCAACATCTTCAGCAAGACGTGGATTAGAATTGCCGCAGAAAAGCTTCATGGTGGAACCTCTAAATAATCATAATAGAGTATGGTATGGTTTTTAACTTTTTCTTACCAGATTGCAAGGAAACAATCACAAAAGCATTACAATTTTATCTATCCTTGTTAAAGGGGGCTGTGTTTTGTTTTCTTTTTTTCCAAAACTTTTGTTACTGTTAGAGGAAAAATTTTGGCTCGTGAGGAAAAGAACATAGGGTATGAGCTTATTTTATTTGTACACGGTTCATCTGTTATAGAAAGCTCAGGCTTCTTTATTTTCTTTTTGTCATTGAATGATAAGATTAATTGAGAAGTTTATTTTGTGATAGTATGCAATTTGAATGGAGCTGTTATTGTATTTATTTGAAAACAGTACTGTTTAAAAGGGGACGGATCTTTTTTGTTTCGTAGTTAAAAATATTTTTTATCTTTACATGTATCTTGTGGAGTGAACATGTATTTTAGAATACGCTTTTGAATATCTTGATACGTGGTATGTTCTTCTTCAAGTTTTCACTAAAATGATGATGCTCTATGGGTGTTAGTGTTAGGTCTGTGGAAAGTATATTTGATGCTAAGACGTAGATGCAGTGAAGATATTTTATTTTAAGAATGCTGTAAATCCAATATAATATTGATTGGCGTTTTTGCAATTGCTTTATAGGAGAACAGCTTCCATATTAGTGATATCTTACGTTTGAGGCGAATAAGAGAGGCATGTTAAAATAATTGTCTTGTTAGCACTCTTACAATCAAGTCTTGAAAATAATAAGAGTTACAGCCCTCATGTTTTGTGAACCACTAGAGCTTTTATGAAAAAAACAGAACGCAAGCAGGTTTATTTTTTTATGCGGATAAAAACTTTGCTTCGCAGTTTTGATATTGAGGAAAAAAGAGATTCATTTTTTATTTTTTAGCATAAGAGCAGAAATTTGTCGTCCGTAATCGGGTTCATTGCGATGTATTGCACGGCGGTAGGAGAAAAAATGCTGTTCATTTTGGTAAGTGCACAGTCCCAGAGAAGAAGCATTGACGCCCGCTTCTTGGAGTTTGTCCATAATGAATGTCCATAGGTTAAAGCTAAAGTGTTTTACTTTAGCTGTTTTTAAAAAATATTTTCGAAATTTGCTATGGTAATCAATAAATTGATTGTAAAATTCGTCTGTTACTTCATAATGACAAGGACCAATACAAGGTCCGAGAACCGCTGTTATTGATCGTCGTTTGGCACCTTGTTCTTCCATAACAGAAATTGTTTTTTCCACGATTCCATTTAAGCTGCCTCGCCAACCAGCATGTGCAGCAGCGATGACACCTGCTTGTGGATCAGCAAACAAAATTGGCCCACAATCTGCTGTAAGAATGCCAATTGCTAAATCTTTTGCGGTCGTAACAAGAGCATCAGCTTTCAGAGGTTCATCAATAAAAGCTTGATCAACGACAACAACTTTACACGAGTGTATTTGATTGACAGTAACTAAATTTTGCACCTTAATACCAAAATAATTAGCGATTAAAATGCGATTTTGTGCGATATGCTCAGGCTGATCGTTTGAGCTTTGTCCAACATTGAGGCTGTGATAAAGGCCTTTTGAAACACCGCCTTGACGTGTAAAAAATCCATGTTTTATCCCAAGAGTCTGTAAAGCAAAAAGATCTTTCGCAAGAATGGGTTCAGGGACAGATTTCATAAAAGTTCCTTACGTGGTCATTTAAAGTGAGAATGGTGTGTGAGATGCTAGGGTTTGTCAATGAGCATTATTGTTGGTCGTTAAAAATGCGTGAGAGTGGTATATTCTTATCATTCACATGCAGGACTTTAAACAATTTTCCCATTTGATCTGGACCAGCAAGCCGTTTGACATCTTGGCAGATTTTGTCTTGTAATGCAGCACTTTTGTTGACTCCAAGCTGTCTTGCCCGTTCTAGTAGACCCATTGTAAAAAGAAAATCTCCTTGTTCCAGAATTTCAGCAAAACAGCCTTGTTCAAGGGCTATCGTTTTTAAAAAAGAAAAATCGACATGGGATGTTAAATCATGTTCACCGGGAGCTTCAAAAATATCACGAAATCTATGTTTTGAGAGTGCTTGTAATGTATCGCCAAATGCAAGATCAGAAGAACCATAATCAATGAGCAAAGCAGAACCTTTCATTTGTACTAAGCGGTCGCTGATTTGTTGCATAAATTGATACCGTGAGGGTGCATGTTCAAAAATTGTTCCGTCAGGTACCTCGGAAAGGCTGAACTGTAGATAATAAGAAGGAAGTGTATGTGGGGTAGCAATAAACATGAAGTTTCCATCTTGATTCACCGTAATGCGGCGTTCTTTCCATTCCCCGTTGATTTTGATATATTGGTTGATGGGGAGTGTATCGAAGAACTCATTGGCAATTAAGAAAAGGGGACTCAAGGGGATTTGAGAAAAATTTTCAATGCTATGGATTTGTTTTTGATAAGATGAAAGACGTTCTTGCTGTTGTACTGCGAGTTTTTTACTTATTTCAATAAGAAAAATTTTAGCAGCATCAAATGCTTTTGGAGATAATTTTTGAATGGTACGCAAAATATCATCCATAAGAGTTCCGCGTCCTGGACCTATTTCAGCGAGAATAAAAGGGTGAGGACAACCCTGGACCTTCCAGTTTGCGAGGGCCCAAATACCAATCATCTCTCCAAACAATTGGCTTATTTCAGGTGCTGTGATGAAATCACCAGCGCGGCCAAAAGGTGTTTGTGTTTGATAATAGCCAAATTGGGGATCTGTGAGTGCCAACGTTATATATTGACTAACAGGGATTGGCCCATTCAGTGCAATAATTTCTTCAATTTTTTCTTTTAGGGTGTCCATTTTCTGTAGATTTGTGTTTGAAAGCCTGGAGAAGAAGATAAATACCAAAAAAAAGCATGGGAAGAGATAAAGCCATGCCATAGGTAAATCCAGTAGAATGAAAAAGAGTAGAAAACCATTCTGGATCTTCTTGAGGAGCACGGTAAACTTCAGAAATGCTCCGTGCTATTGCATAGCCTATCATAAATGTCCCTGCTACGGTGCCAGGGCGTTTTAATGCTTTGAAAGCAAAAATAATAATGAATAAGATGATGAAAAGTAGAAATCCTTCCATGAACGCTTCGTAAAGTTGGCTTGGATGGCGCGGTAGATAGTAAGGATCTAAGGGAAAGCAGATGGCCCAAGGGAGTGTGGTAATATTGCCCCATAATTCTTGGTTAATGAAGTTGCATATTCTTACAATGCCGATACCAATAGGGGCACCAGCAGCAACGGTATCAAACATTGCTCGTATGTTTATGTTGTTTTTACGGGCAAACCAGATCATCGCAATGATAATGCCAATGAATCCACCATGGAAGGACATACCTCCATCCCATACCGCGATAATGGCACTTGGACGGTTAAAGTAATAAGCAAGATCCCATACAAGCACTTGTCCTAAGCGGCCACCAACAACGACACTGATTGCGGACCAGACAACAAAATCTCCTATCTTTTCCTTATCCATAGGAGGATGATTTGTGTTCCATAGGGAGTGTTTTTTTAATAATTTTTGCGCATACCACCAAGCAAAAAGAATGCCTACAACATAACCAAGCCCGTACCAATGGAGAGCTATAGGGCCTAAACGGATAATTACGGGATCGAGAAAAAATGGAAAAGCAATGGCTGGACAAGAAAGGTCGTTCATGAGCAAGTACTTTACATCTATGAGGTTATATGATGGTTAGGAATGACAGATGAACATACAATGGTCAAGTCGGGAAAGCGATAGCTTTCCAATGGTTTATAATGGTAAAATTCATAATGGTAAAAGGAGTGTAAAAAGACTCAAGTGAAATCTGCATGGGAAGATAAAATTGATAGGATAAAAGGAACAAATACAGTATCTAAATGTTATGAAAATACGCTATAGTGCGTGCGTCAGTAATTAAAATTTAAGGAAAAACGTTATGCGTAATGGATCAAACCGTATTCTTGATGAATTGGCAAAATTAGCAACAGATGCAGTTGAGGTTGTGCAGGGTATACAACGTGAAGCGGGAGCAGCTTTTCGCTTGCAGGCTGAAAAGATAGCCAACAAACTTGATCTTGTTTCACGCGAAGAATTTGAAACCTTTAAGGAGATGGTGCTGAAAGCATCTGCTAACAATAGTGACTTGAAAAAACGCCTTGATGATTTGGAAAAAATACAGACACCAAAAAAATAAAATGGTTTCCATAAAATAAGACTCTTAGAAAAAATATCCCCAATTTTTCAATATGATGTATGAAACTGAAAAATGCTTAATCTTGAGTCTGTTAGAGCAGATTGTCCGTTTGTTTTCAGAGTGGTTTTTATAAAAAAGCACTTTTTTTGAATCAAGGGGCTAGCGCCGTGAGATTGTATCAATACACTGAAAAGGCTTGATGATTCGTTTTATTATTATCAAGCATATTGCCGCAGGAAGCATTATTGGATTCCGGGTACTGTGTGCTGTCGATGTTTTTAATGTGTATTTGTTTGGTGTAAAGGCTTTGGTTGTAGCAAAATGTTGTTACAGTTTAGGTGGTTTATGTTCTGTTGACAACGTTTAATATTATTGAGGGTTAATGATGAGGTTTGCATTTTGCGCCACAGAAAGAGAAGAGCATCCTGTTGATTTTATCGAACAGATTGCCTGTAAATACGATTGGTCGTTTGAGCGGGATGCAGAAGATGAAATTAGTGTTTGTGTGGAAGGAAAACGGGCAAATTATCGTCTTGCTTTTTCATGGATGGAAGAGCAAGAGGCTCTTCATTTAGCTTGTGCATTTGATCTTTCTATTGAAAATGCTCGAACAGCGGAAATGCATCGCTTATTATTGGCAATTAATGAAAAGCTATTGCTGGGCCATTTTGATTACTGGCAAGGGAATAATTCGGTTATTTATCGGCAGGGACTTCTTCTGGCAGGGGGGGTGCATCCATCTCATGTTCAGGTTGAAACGTTGTTGATACATGCACTTAAAGTCTGTGAAAGCCATTATGTTGCATTTCAGATGGTTGCTTGGTCTGGGGAAAGCGCCTACAAGGCACTGCAATATACTTTGTTCGAAACTGTAGGGAATGCTTAAATCGTTAAGTTTGTTTAGCGTTTTTTTCCTTATAGACGATTTTTGGAATATTGCTTATAGGGGGATATCAATAATAGCGCGCAAGCCCCCTAGAGGGCTCTTATCTAATTGAATGTTGCCACCATGGCTACGTGCTATATCTTGGGCAATAGAAAGTCCAAGCCCTGTTCCACTTGCGTCTTGATTTCGTGCTTTATCGAGTCTAAAGAACGGCTTAAAGACTTCTGTACGCATAGTTTTATGAATTCCAGGTCCATCATCGTCGATTGTCAATATAAAAGATTCTTGCTGAGATGTGGCTGTTAGTTTGACGGTATTACCGTAACAAAATGCGTTTGATACAAGATTGTTGACGAGGCGGGTGAAGGCATGTGGGCGTACTTGTATCTCTGTAGGGCCTTCAATGATATAGGAAAATTGACGTTTGTGGAGATGAGCATCGGCGGAGAATTTTTGCATAAGAGCCTTTAAATCAAACGTTTTAACACTTTCACTGCCTTCTCCGCGGGCAAAAGCAAGGTAGTCTTCTAACATATTTTGCATGTCACTTACATCTTGCTCAAGCAGATTAGTATCAAAGTCAGTATTTGCTAAGGCTAACTGAAGTTTAAAACGTGTGAGAATGGTTCTTAAATCATGGCTTACGCCCGAAAGCATCATGGTGCGTTGTTCGATTTGACGTTCAATACGTTCACGCATGCGTAAAAAAGCAATGCCAGCACGACGGACTTCATCAGCTCCTTGTGGTTGAAATCCTTCTGGTAAAGGACGACCGCGCCCAAAACTTTCTGCTGCTTCAGCCAATTGTTGAATCGGTTTGATTTGGTTGCGTAAGAAGTAAATCGCTATAAGTAATAAAACAAGAGCTGTTCCTACCATCCAACTTAAAAAAATACCGGTATTGGAAGCATAGGCTTGGCTGCGTGGTGCAAAGACGCGCAAGATGTTGTGACCAAGGTGGATGCGGATTTCGACAAGATCAGAATCTCCCACTGTATCAATCCAGAAAGGGCGGTTAATTTGGCGAGTGATTTCTTCACTTAAAAAATAATCAAGAATTGCAAAAAATGGTTTTGGTCCTGGAGGGGGAAGGGGAGCAGGTGGTAGAAGAGAAATGTTTAATCCCATGCGTTGTTGTGCAATACGCTTGATATCTTCATAGTTATCTTGTTGTGGATATGTTTCAATGATATCAATGATGGCCGAAATATCATGAACAACAGCGGTTGAAAGACGCTCGGTTACCATTTGCCAATGGCGTTCCATAAAGACGTAAGCAATTACTGTTTGCAGGAGTACCATAGGAGCAATAATAATGATCAAAGAACGGGCATAAAGCCGTTTAGGCATCTTCTTGGTTAACCATCGGACAAATTTTTTTGAGGGTTCGATCATTATGCGCTTATTCAACTGAGAGTTTATAACCTATTCCTCGCACGGTTTGGAGCCATATAGGGGTTGCTGGATTTTTTTCGATTTTACGACGGAGACGGTTGATTTGTACATCAATGGCACGTTCACCTATATCGCTATCATCCGTTGCAAATTTATGGCGTGGAATTATATCCCCTGCATTTTCGGCAAAGATAACCATCATTTTTTGTTCTTTATCGGTTAATTTAATAACTTCTCCTCCTTTTTTGAGCTCGCGCCGTGAAATTGAAAATATATAAGGTCCAAAAACTATTTGCTCGATTTTTGGTTGGTTGAGTGGAAAACCACGTCGTAAAATGGCATTAATACGAAGTAAAAGTTCACGCGGATCAAACGGTTTAGCGAGGTAATCATCTGCACCTGCTTCTAATCCATTGATACGGCTGTCTATCTCCGATAAAGCTGTAAGCATAAGAATTGGAACATCTTTTTTTTGACGAAGTGAATGGGTAAGATCGATGCCGTTTTCGCCGGGCATCATAACATCAATTATAAGAAGATCAAAATCTAAGTTTGCAAGTTGACGTCTTGCTTCATCGGCATTGGCAGAGACTGAAACACGAAATCCATTTTTAAGGAGAAATTGAAATAAAAGATTGCGAATACGGGTGTCGTCATCAATCACAAGAAGGTGTGGTGCATTGTCACTTAAAACTTGAATGTGATCGGTCATTCTTCAGAACCTTGAAAAAAATTTAGTTTCTAAAAAATTCAAGTTTACATAAGTTGCATAAAGCTGTCGAGCAGGCTATTTTATTCTATAAAGGGAATGAAAAAAGTGTTACTTATAAGCGTGAAAAGAATTTTACTTTTGAGAAAAATATCATGACTAGCTTGAGGACACATATTATTCCGGTTACACCTTTTCAGCAAAATTGTACTCTGCTTTTTGATAATGAACAAAAAGTGGGTGTTTTAGTTGATCCTGGTGGTGATTGGTTTCGAATTCAAGAAGTGATCCGGAAGACTGGTATTATTGTTGAAGCTATTTGGATAACACACGGTCATTTTGATCATGTGGGCGCAGCAATGCAAGCTAAAGAGGCACTTAATGTTAAAATTATTGGTTCACATCGCGATGATAAACCTGTCATGGCTTCTGTCAGCGAAAGCGCAAAAAACTACGGCATTACTGACGCACGCACTTGTATTCCTGACCAATGGTTAGAAGACGGCGATAACGTTCATTTTGTTGGACATGTGTTTCATGTTCTTCACACGCCAGGACATTCGCCTGGCCATGTCATTTATTTTAATGAAAAAGAACGATTCGCCTTATTAGGGGATGTGCTTTTTCGTGGTTCTATTGGACGTACAGATTTTCCATTCTGTTCTCATAAAGAATTAATGAAATCTCTTCGAGAAAAAATTTTGCCTTTAGGTGATGACGTTCGTTTCATCTGTGGCCATGGTCCAGAAAGCCAACTAGGCTATGAGCGCCAATGGAATCCTTTCCTTCAAGGTTTAATGGATGAATGAAAAAACAGACATCGGAACACTTTTTTCTGCCATTTAAGACTTCTTTACAAGGATTCACCAGAACGTAACAGAAATTAACTTAATGGCGCATAACAAATGTGCTCCAAACCATCATAGCCGCGAAAAGTACCTGTTTTAGGGTTGAAGGAACGGTATTTTTTCTTGCAATATTGAAGCCAATCATCTGCCCATGGTTGTTGGAGTGGCTTATATCTTGCCGTGGATTGAACTTCATAAATTATTTGACTTTGTGGGACCTGTTGATAAACAACTTGCGGAACTCCTTGATAAACAATCTGTGGCTGTTCTGGTTTCTTTAGAACATTGCCGAGAACTGCACCTGCGGCAAGGCCGAGAATACCTGCAGCTAAAGCATCTCCTGAGTTGTTATTATTAGTCACATGATGTTCATATATATGACGGTGTGTTATCTTTTTGCGTTCGACATAACGATGTGTTTTGTGTTCAACATGATAATTATTATGTTCTCTCCTTTGATGCTCAACATGATGACGGTGTTGATTATAAGAAGTATAATAAGGTTGATGCTTTTCAAGAACAGAACGGGAGCTATAATCATTAGAAGAATGAATGTTAAAACGGTGAGAAGGGAAATTCATCTTCATTTCTTTCCTCATACTTCCCATTTCCTTTTTCATATTATTCATTGTCTTTGTAATATCTTCACCATAACTCCATTTTGTATCCGCAAGCGTTGTGCCTAATGGCATAAAAACGGTTACAGCTGACATTGCTGATAATACCGTTAACTTAGTAAATTTTTTCATAGTGATACTCTTCTGTAAGTTCATATTGTTCACATCTTATCCCTACCAAACTGAATAAAGCCTGAACGATTTTGGACTTTATTTTGGCACAACGAGTAAAAACATCAGTTAGCTAAGCATTAATTACAAACTTATAGAACAAAAATCAATTACAAAATTACAGAACAAAATCGGGAAAAATCTAATTAAAAAAATATACTCTATTCAGATTAATTTAAAAGTGTGTCTTTATAGTTTCTGATCTTTACCATGGCAGTTAAATTCTACATGAAATACTATTTTCGTGCATCACATGCTCTCATAAGACTTTGAACCTGCATAACAGGCACGAACAACAGATATTGCATCTGTCATCATAGGTTTATGGTATTATGATAAGATCCTATTTAACTTGTTTGAGCTATAGAGTGTTGCTTTTTTGATTGCTTTGGAAAGGACGGCTCATAAAAATGAGGCTATACATTGTATCACTGTATGCAGGGAGTTTTTGATATATTTGATATATGGAAACCTTCTCGTTATTTGTTGTTTCTGCTTTAGGTTCTATATGCATTTAATTTAAACGAGAGAAGCAGGTAGAGTGATGGTCACGTCCCATTTGTTAAGAACAGCAGTGTTACGGGGAAGAAGTATGGCCTCAGTAGCTAATCAAGGATTGGCAAAGGATTGACCGTTTATGGAGGCTAAGTCTTTCAGATTGTATGAGGGCTGGAAATTTTACCCATCGTTTTATTGAAGATGTTCATTTTATTTTAAAACGGAGTTTCAAAGGCAAGAATTTGCTTTACCCCTCAAGATAAAGGTGGAGCCTTCATCGCTAAGAGTTATGAAATCTGGTGTCAGAAAGGAATCCTCACAACTGGTTTTGGTAATGCTTTTCAAGAACTATAGGTTATGATGGTGAAGCTGTGAGAAGGATATCACCTTTTCTCAGATACATCTGTGTGCTGGAAGTTATAGATTGTTGAGCAGGACTATAGAGAACATCAGCATGAAAGGGCAGTGTTGGCAAAAGTGAGCCAAGATTTGATAACGAAAGGTCATATTGTGATGGATGCTGTGCGTCAAGCTTTACATTTTTTCTTGACGACAGAGAGCAGACATGACGCTGCTCAAGCAGCTTAGCTTATTGATAGTGGTGAAAATACATCAGTTATTTTGAGAATGGTTATGTTCAAAGGTAGCAAAGAGAAGGAGTGAGGAAGCAAGACTGTTTTTCTGTCATTTTCCTTTCTGCTTAAACAAGAGGACAGTACATGACGATGTTGAACATTTTTCCAGAGAACGCCACTTTATGGAAGTTACTTTTAATAAATGCGAATATTTCAAACGTATCTCCTTAAATGGGATAAAAGGCTGCTTTTTTATGGGATTCTTAGTTATGCTTTAATCGCGCTCTGAATTAGAGAGTTATTTGTACAGAACTAAGAGTTTAGAAATATTTTTGGAGAGTTTTTATAGTTTTCAGCTGTTTGGTAACATGTTTGAAGGTGACAAGATTGTTTAAAAAGAAAATATTGGGAGCATTTTCTTGTAGAATTTTTTTCTTACGTTGTTTTTTAGTTCAATTGGAGCATCATTGATGTTTAGAGAGAATCCATTTTATCGGATAGCGCTGTTTTGGGGGCATCTTATCAGGATTTTAAAGGGGCTAAGATTTATTTTGAACGGCTTGAGATTTTTAGATCATTTGTTAGAGGAGTTTTTCTTTGTCTTTTGATATTCCAAAATGCCGGTGTCCCTGCTTGGTGCCATGTGATTGAGATCTGCTTTGGCAAAAAGACTTGATTCTATCATGGGCTTATGGATGGATTGTTCGCTATGATGTGTTAAAGGATCTTCCGTGGTTGCGAGTTCTATTTTTTGTAGCTGTTTGATTTCATCACGAAGCCGCGCTGCTTCTTCAAAGTTAAGATCAGCTGCTGCTTCATGCATTGATTTTTTAAGATATTGAATATGCTTTGCTAAGTTATTGCCAGCTCTGCTGTTTTGTGTAACAAAATCAGAGATATTGGTATGAGGACGATCATTTTTGCTTCCTGAATTGAGAATATCGCTGATATTTTTTTTGATGCTGGTTGGTGTAATATGGTGCTCTTCATTGTAGGCTATCTGTTTTTGTCGACGTCTTTGTGTCTCTTGCAAGGCTCGTTCTATGGAGCCCGTGATTGTATCTGCATAAAGTATAACTCGGCCATCTACGTTGCGGGCAGCGCGTCCAATCGTTTGTATGAGCGAAGTTTCGGAGCGCAAAAAGCCTTCTTTATCTGCATCTAGAATGGCAACAAAACCGCATTCTGGAATATCTAAGCCTTCTCGCAGTAAGTTGATACCGATAAGGACATCAAAAGCACCAAGCCGTAGATCGCGAAGAATTTCAATACGTTCTAATGTATCAATGTCAGAATGCATATAATGTACGCGAATACCTTGTTCGTGGAGATATTCTGTCAAATCTTCAGCCATACGCTTGGTTAGGACAGTCACCAATGTACGGTAGCCTTTTTGAATTGTATTACGAATTTCGTTCACAACATCATCGACTTGAGTGCTGGCTGGACGAACTTCTGTTGGTGGGTCAATGAGTCCTGTTGGGCGAATAATTTGTTCAACAAAAATACCATGGGATTGTTCTATTTCCCAGCGTCCAGGCGTTGCAGAAACAGCAATAGTTTGCGGGCGCATGAGATCCCATTCTTCAAAGCGTAAGGGACGATTGTCCATACAGGAGGGGAGGCGAAATCCATATTCTGCTAAGGTCGCTTTTCGTCGAAAATCACCGCGGTACATACCACAAATTTGGGGAATGGTTACATGGCTTTCATCGATAAAAACAAGAGCGTTGTTTGGAATATATTCGAACAAGGTTGGTGGTGGTTCACCGGGTTTTCGTCCCGTTAAATAACGTGAATAATTTTCGATACCGGGGCATGAGCCGGTCGTTTCTAACATTTCTAAATCAAAAATTGTACGCTGTTCTAAACGTTGTGCTTCTAAAAGACGCCCAGCTGCGTTTAATTCATCAAGGCGTTGAACAAGTTCCATTTTGATTGATTTTATTGCCTGATTTAATGTCGGTCGCGGTGTTACGTAGTGTGAATTGGCATAAATTTTAATAAATTGAAGGTCACTTGTTTTTTGTCCTGTTAGAGGATCAAATTCAGTAATCGTTTCCACTTCATCACCAAACAATGAAATACGCCAAGCACGATCTTCAAGGTGGGCAGGGAAAATTTCGATTGTATCTCCTCGCACACGAAAGGAACCACGAATGAAATTGATATCTTGTCGATGATAATGTTGAGCAACTAAATCAGCCAGTAATTGCCGTTGATTGAGCCGATCTCCTTTTTTTATTTGGAAGGTCATGGCAGTATAAGTTTCTACCGAACCAATTCCGTAGATACAGGACACAGATGCGACGATAATAACGTCATCACGTTCAAGTACAGCGCGTGTTGCAGCATGGCGCATACGGTCTATTTGTTCATTTATGGAGGATTCTTTTTCAATATAAGTGTCAGAGCGTGCAACATAGGCTTCCGGCTGATAATAATCGTAATAAGAGACAAAATATTCGACAGCATTATGGGGAAAAAAGCTTTTAAACTCTCCGTAAAGCTGGGCTGCTAGCGTTTTATTTGGTGCTAAAATTAGAGCAGGGCGTTGTGTTTTTTCAATAATTTTGGCCATTGTATAGGTTTTTCCCGAACCTGTAACACCCAAAAGCACTTGCGTACGTTCATCCTTTTCAATTCCCTCAACCAAAGTTTTAATTGCTTGAGGTTGATCTCCCGCAGCTTCAAAGGATGTTTCAAGTTGCAATGGAATGCCACCTTCAGATTTTTTAGGACGGACAGGGCGATGGGGTGCCCATAATGCGCCATTCTTAAAAAATGGATTGTCTGAGGCAATCAGTGCAGAAAGTGCTTCCACTGTTGCTGTGACACCATTTTTCATTGCTGCATCCTTTGATAAAAAAGTGCTTGTGTTTTTGAAGGAAATACTAAGTTTACAACTTAATCGCGATAATGGTAAAATGTTACTTAGTGGTTTTGTTCCGGTGTACTGGATATTTCATAGGGCATTTTGTTCACTCTTTGAGGAGTTTTCTTGAGTGTTTTTGGGTATGATGACATTTGTAGTTGTTCGTATCCAACATTTTGTTTGCACTATGATGATGTTCAACAGACTATTTTATCCATAATATTCACCACAGTTGTTGTGGAGAATGACAGTAAGTACTGTGATTTGTTATCGAACGCACTGTATATGTGTGATAAAGATCATTTCCATCTTTAAATGAGAGGTAACGAGATGATACCCAACCTGTTTGGGCATTATATCTGATTTGGCACCAGTTCCCTTTACAGCTTTGAATAATTATCAACTCCCCTGCGGGAATTAAACCAAGAAGTGCACACTGAGTGTTTGGTCCCGTTCTAAAATTAAGATTTCTTGTGACAAAGGCATCCGCCGCTCCGGATACTGTTGTGGTAAGAAAGAAAGAGACAAACATAAAAAAAATTACTAATTTTTTCATTTTTCTGTAGAGAATTTCTATAGAGATTTCCCTTCCTTCTCTTTTCATACAAGATCTCCTCTGTTAGGTTATGCTAAAACAGAAAAAAGTACAACTGTTTCTGCTTTCGGCTTTTGATGATTAGGAGCGTAATTGTATATTTTAAGCCTAAAAATATGACAGTTTTCTAAATATAATCGGTGAATGCTTCGTATCCCTTTATTATTTTTGTATGGAAAATAGGGATGCTGTACTATATAATAAAACAATTATAATTTTCGGATTCCAAAAGTAATTTTGGGAGCCGTTTTCTGTTTTTATTAAACCTTCCGTGTAACAGAAAGGGACGGATTATGGAAAAAGTTCCGATGACTACAGCTGGTTTTGAAAGTCTTAAAAAAGAATTGCGTTGGCGACAACAAGAGGAGCGTCCACGGATTATTGAAGCAATTTCTGAGGCACGTGCGCACGGTGATCTTTCAGAAAACGCCGAATATCACGCTGCTAAAGAGGCGCAAAGTTATAATGAAGGGCGTATAAATGAGCTTGAAGACTATATTGCGCGGGCGGAAGTTATTAATGTTTCGCGTCTTTCAGGTGACAAAATTAAATTTGGAGCCACTATCAAGCTTTTGGATGAGGATACTGAAGAGAAAAAAGTGTATCAGATCGTTGGTGATCAGGAAGCTGATGTAAAAACAGGTAAAATCTCTATTTCTTCACCTATTGCACGTGCACTTATTGGCAAGCAAGAGGGGGATGTGATTGAAGTGAATGCACCGGGTGGTGCGCATAATTATGAGATTATTAAAGTTCAGTATATCTAAACTATTATGCGTATGTCTTTAAAAGAGACGGAGGTTATTGCTCCTCACTTTAAAAAGCGCTTATCGGGCGTAACCTCGACCGTTATTCAGCTTATTCCATTACAGCGAAAGCAGGGTATACATATATCCACTTTGGGGTTTGGGTTACCGAAAAATTTACCAGCTCTTGCTTTTAAGGATCTTTTTGAACTTTGGAAGAGTCCGGTGGGTAAGCCATTTCGTATTTGGCATGCACGGCGCAATATTGAGATGCTTTGTGGCGTTTTTTTGCGCGATATTTTACGAATGAAGCTTAAACTCCTCTTTACATCGGCCTCTCAACGCCATCATAAACCGTTTACCAAATGGTTGATTCGTCGTATGGATAAGGTTATTGCTACTAGTGTATGTACGGGAACCTATCTAGAGGTGCCTCATCAGGTTGTCATGCATGGGGTGGATGTTAGGCGTTTTTCACCACCGAAAACTCTTGATGATTGCTTTTCTTCGTCTGGTTTCCCAGGAAAGTATGCGGTAGGGTGTTTCGGACGTGTGCGCTATTTAAAGGGCACTGATTTGTTTGTGAATGCAATGATAGCATTATTGCCACGCTATCCTGAATGGACAGCGCTTATCGCTGGTCGGACAACAGAGCAACATTATAATTTTGAAAAAAAATTACGCCAGAAGATTGCTGAAGCTGGATTGGATAATCGCATTATTTTTCTTGGTGAAGTGCTCAATACACCTTTGTGGTATCGTCGTCTGTCGCTTTATGTGACACCTTCTCGTCTGGAAGGTTTTGGTTTAACACCCTTGGAGGCAATGGCGTCACAGACAGCTGTTGTGACAAGTGATGTGGGAATTTTTAAAGAATTGGTGGTAGAGGGAACAGGAACAGTCGTTCAAGCCGGAGATGGAGTAGCTTTAACGGAAGCGATTGAGCCTTATTTTGCTGATTTAGAAAAAACATTGGTAGCAGGAGAAAAAGCTTTAGCGCATGTTCGTACCCACTTTCCTTTGGAAAAAGAAGCAGCAGAAATTGGGAGTATTTACGAGACAATGTTTGCGGAAAAAACACTTTAATATGCTCCAAAACCCTTCTGAAAAGTAGATAGAATGCACTATTTTAAAGCTTTTTATAAATAAATAGTTCAAGTAAATGCTAAGTAAATACAAATGTTATTTTACAAAATTACATGTCTTTGATGTGATAAAACGCTAAATTCTTAAAATTTTTGATAAAAAAACGGAAGTTCATACATCTTAGAATGATGGAGGGGATTGTGATAAATGCCGCAGGTATGGGATTAGTTATTTTTACTCCAAAAATCTTTGGGGAGCAGAAAAGAGTACTATAATTAATGCATTCAAAGTTCAAGGATTTTAGATGAACTTTGGTAGTGTTGCACCAAGTGTATATGGGCAAAGCAATAAGACACTTTCCTTCTTTGAAAATAGAGTCTGGTGCTCTTTCTATGAAAACGGATTGTTAAGCTTTTCGTATTGCACTAATGGTGAAAGTAGTCGTGAATTTTTCAATAATAAAAATTCATATCAGGTGCACTGTAATGATAATATATTGATTAGTAAAGATAATTCATCATTTTGCATATTGAATTAAAGTTCCGAATACAATATAAAATTTTTTCATTTCGACCTCATCTTATAATGAATCGAAAAAACCGTTTTCTTGCACATCATAAGAGAGATTGATGTGTGGATAAAAAGCCTTGAGAAAAGAGGCAATATGCCTCTTGTAAACCGTCTTAATAAGAGCAGATGGGGCACATTGGGAGCTGGTAAATATAACGATGGTGCCCAATTTTCCTTCAATAAGTATAAAGAGGTGGTGCTTAATAGAAAAGACATTTTACAAGAAAACCGCTATGTTTTTTAATGACAAAGACTATTCGTACGATATATATAACATGTTTTATCATCAGTTCCATTTTTGGCAAGAAAGACTGAATAAAAGTGTTATAAGATTTTGACTGATTTGAAAGCTCTTGAGTGATACTTGAGAGATCGTGGTGAATCACATCTATTTCAAATGACTGATGCGTCCCAGAAAGATAAAGATGGTGCAGGGTTCGGATTTTGTATTGCTCAGGTAACCGATCGTTTGAAGCTTTTTAAAAATTCTTTAATCAATTGAATAAAGGTTAACTTTTACAACGTGTGTTGTTCATTTTTTTATTTATCTTATAAATTTCTTATCATTACAAAAATCAAACGCCATTCATTAAAATTGTTCACGCCAGAAAGCGGGGATAAAAAGTACGAAGATGGTTATAATTTCAAGACGTCCAGCGAGCATCAGAAAACTCAAAATCCATAAGGCATTATCATTAATTGTAGAGAAATTGCCAGTAGGACCAATAATGTCTCCAAAACCTGGGCCAATATTTGAAAGAGCGGTTAAGACGCCGGTAAAGGCAGAAGTAAAGTCAAGACCAGTTATAAGCAAAAGTGCCGTGCCGATAATAAGACAGAACATATAAAGACATACAAAAAACAAAATTGCTTTAGCAACATCGCTCGATATATTTGAGTGATCATAGTGAGCCTTTACCACGACATTAGGAGAGAGAAGTTGCGCTATATTTGTTTGTGTAATACGCCAAAGGATGATTAAGCGATTAATTTTCATGCCGCCAGAGGTAGAGCCAGCACATCCACCCGTAAAAGAAACAATGAAAAAAATCCCAAGCGCAAAAGGCCCCCAAAGTTGATAATCTTCAGCGCTATAGCCAGTGGTGCTAATGATAGATGAAAGGTGAAAAATGACATCAAGAAAAATCCAGTGGAAAGCGCGATGATCATGAAAACGCAACCATGCTGCTAAAGCAAAGCTAAAGAGAAAAACAATATTGAGAAAAACGATCACTTGTGGGTCAATAAAGCGTTTGGAGTGGCCCGGAAGCACTAGTTTAACATAAAGCACGAAGGGTAAAGCAGAGAGCAACATGAAGATTGTTGAAATAATCAAAATAGCTGGTTTATCAGAAAAATAACCAAAAGAGGCGTCATGGGTCGAAAAACCAGCTGTTGCTATTGTACTCATTGCATGATTGATAGCGTCAAATAAGCTCATGCCAGAAGCAAAATAAGAGAGCATACAGGCAAGTGTTAGCCCAACATAAGCTATGATAATTCCATTGGCAATCTGGTTGATGCGGGGCAATATTTTTTCAGATTTATCTGAGGATTCCATATGAAAAAGCCGCACTCCACCAACACGCAGCGAAGGCAAAAGCAATAAGGCTAAACCAATAAAGCCAATGCCCCCAATCCAGCATATGATAGAACGCCATAATAAAATACTTCGAGATAAATTATCAAGACCTGTGATCACTGTAGAGCCTGTGGTTGTAATCCCAGAGACGGATTCAAAGATTGCTCCTGCTAGAGAAATTGGGAGATGGGAAAGATAAAGAGGTAAGGCGCCGACGACGCTTCCTGTTAACCAAAGGCAAACAGTGAGCATAAAGCCAAGCCGTGCCGAAAAACGACAGGTAGCACCTTTGGTTGCAAGAAGAATCAGCGTTGCTAATATAGTGGTCATGGCGCAAGAGCAGACAAAGGTTATCCAATTACGGTTGCTGTCGTGTAAATCGGCCAAAATTGGCAAAAGCATTGCTCCTCCCATGATTAATGCAAAACGTGCACAAACATTGATAATAAATTGAAAAATGGTTGTTCCCTATCTCTGTATCTATTTTTATTACGGTTTTGTGTTTATGAGAATTTATGTTTCTCTCTTTATAGGATAAAGATTAATTTTTATGTTAAACATACCTTAATAAATTGGCAATCAAACGTTTTCACCAAACTCAAGAAGAAGTGTGTATACACTATAATTTAGGCTGTTGAAAAATGTTTTTTTTAAGGCAACATTTCGCTATAATTTATAGAGTGCTTAAGTAACAAAAAATGAAAGGGATTTTATGGTACAACCGCATATTCGCCTGCTTATTGTTGGTTCAGGTCCAGCTGGTTATACAGCGGCAATCTATGCGGCGAGAGGAATGCTCGAACCGGTTTTGGTTACTGGATTACAGCAGGGCGGACAGTTGACAATTACAACTGACGTTGAAAACTATCCAGGGTTTGCTGATCCAATTCAAGGACCATGGTTGATGGAACAGATGGCAAAACAAGCTGAAAATATGGGCACAAAAGTTGTTTATGATAGTATTATAAAGGCTGATTTATTGAAGCGCCCTTTTATCTTATATGGAGATTCAGGAACTCAATATTGTTGTGATGCGCTCATTATTGCAACGGGGGCGCAGGTTCGCTGGCTTGGTTTGGAGAGCGAGCAGACATTTATGGGGGGCGGTGTTTCTGCTTGCGCTACATGTGATGGCTTCTTTTATCGTGATAAGGACGTTATTGTTGTGGGAGGGGGAAATACAGCCGTTGAAGAAGCTCTTTATTTATCGCATTTGGCGAAGACGGTAAGCATAGTTCATCGGCGGAATCATTTTCGGGCGGAAAAAATTTTGCAAGATAGGTTGTTTGCTTGCGATAATGTACGCGTTATTTGGGATCATGTGGTAGAAGAAATTGTTGGTTTGCCAGCTCATGCTTCAATGGGAGCTGTTGTGACAGGTGTACGTCTCAAAAATATTAAAACCGGTCAAAAAATTAAGGTAGATACGGATGGAATATTTATTGCTATCGGACATGATCCTGCCGTCTCTTTGTTTGAAGGACAACTAAAACAAAAACCAGGCGGCTACTTGTGGACAGCGCCGGATTCAACAGCAACAAGCATTGCTGGTGTTTTTGCTGCGGGGGATGTTGTGGACAACATATTCCGCCAGGCTATAACAGCAGCAGGGAGGGGATGTATGGCAGCGCTGGAAGCAGAACGGTTTTTGGATCTGCAGATATAGATGTTTAAAATAGATACGCATCGGAAAAGTGAAAGAAATAAGAGGTAAAATTAATTGTGGCGTTATCATTGGATTGGGATAAGTTAAGGGTTTTTCATGCTGCGGCAGAAGCGGGTTCTTTTACGCATGCCGCTCAAAGGCTTCATTTATCCCAATCAGCAATTTCGCGACAGGTTTCAGCTTTAGAGCAGGAGGTTGGTGTGTTTCTGTTTCAGCGTCATGCACGTGGTTTGATCCTTACAGAGCAGGGTGAGATTCTTTATCGTACAACGCATGATGTTTTGATGAAGCTTGAAAGCGCGCATTCGCAATTAAGTGAAAGCTGTGAAAAACCAGCAGGGAATTTGCGTGTTACATCGACCTGCGGAATGGGGTCAGGGTGGCTTGTGGAACACATGCCTGAATTCCTGAGTCTTTATCCGGATATACGGATTCAACTCCTGTTTGATGATAAGGAACTTGATCTGACGATGCGTCATGCAGACTGTGCTGTTCGTTTACAAAAGCCTCAACAGCCTGATCTTATACAAAAAAAATTATTTACAATTCACATGCATGTTTATGCTTCAAAAAAATATATTGCAAATTATGGCAAACCAGAAAAATTATCTGAGCTCGATGAACACCGGATTATTTCATTCGGTGAACCTGTTCCACCTTATTTGTCTGGTTTAAATTGGTTGGAAAAGGCTGGTAAAGGTGATGGATCTTTGCGCCCTTCAGTACTGCGAATCAATAATATTATTTCGATCAAGAATGCGCTTATGTGTGATCTTGGTATTGCTGTGCTTCCTGATTATATCGTAGATAATGATGAGCACCTTGTGCGTCTTTTTCCTGATATGGTTGATATCCCTTCCTTTGATACTTTTTTTTGTTATCCTTATGCTTTAAAGAATTTGGCAAAGCTAAAAGCTTTTCGAGATTATATTTTTTCAAAAGCACGTCAGTGGTCTTTTTAATAATGTAGTATTTTAAGCTATGTGTTTAATGCATAGCAGATACGCGTAAGTCTTTATTGTGCTTTTTCTTATAAAATGACATAGAGTACTATCTCTTGATTATGTTGCCTCCCATTGCATTTTCTTGAGTGTTCCCTTACGAAGATCTGTCAGATTGATTTTATCTCTGAAGGTTTTCCAAACTTGCCGGATGTACGTGTCCGGTTTTTTTTTATTTTTTGAAAAGGTATCTAAAAATAGAGATATCTTTGAGGATGATAAGGAACAAATTTCAAAAGGTTTATGGGTGTTCAACAATTTTTATGCATATCAAGACTCAATGAAGAGCTTTGGAAAATATTGAGATTACAATGGCTTTTGTGAAATAGAAAAAGTTTGGCTGGAGGACATAGTATTTGTAAATGCCAGATTTTTTCTATCAATCACAAATTTAATCGGGAAGTATAAGCTTTACGGGTACGTAACAGCGTTTTCGGTGCACTATAATTTAATGTGACTGTAAAATTCGAAAAAGAGTTATTTTAAAATCATAGAGTTAAAACAGACAATGGTGCATGTTTCAATATGAGAAAGAAGGCAGAGATCGGCTATCTGTGAGTGTCATCTCTAAAATGGCTTGTATCTTACCCATTTAAATAGAATACCTAATTTTTTGATTCTGTCCGTAGCCATATGTTCCCATATCGTTTCGCTGGCACAAATTTTCTACCGAACCCATGTATTTATGCCGTAATCCAATGCCTGAAAATCTTTCAGATGTGCTGACATTTGGCAACAGAGCGATAGCAAGAAGCAAGAAACGATACTCAGAATTTTAAAGCAAGTTATTGCAAAAGCGCTGGATACGTAAGCAAGCTTCTTCAAGCAACTTTTCTGATGTTGCATAAGAAATACGAAAAGCTGGTCCAAGTCCAAAAGCAGATCCATGGACTACAGCGACAGATTCTGCTTCTAGCAGCGCTGTCACAAAGTCTTCATCATCATTGATTACGTTACCTTCCGGTGTTTTCTTTCCAATGAGTTCTGCACAAGAAGGATAAACATAGAAGGCACCTTCCGGTGTTGGACAGTTAATACCAGGAGCCTGGTTTAGAATGGAAACGACGAGATCACGGCGTGCTTGGAAAATACTTTTATTTTGCGCAATAAAATCTTGCGGACCATTGAGTGCTTCGACTGCTGCCCATTGTGAAATAGAACTTGTACCGGATGTTTGCTGACCTTGAATGGTATCTATGGCTTTAATTAATTCTGGTGGGCCACCCGCATAACCGATTCGCCAACCTGTCATGGCGTAGGCTTTAGAAACACCGTTCATTGTGAGTGTACGGTTGTAAAGATTTGGTTCCACTTGCGCCGGGGTGACAAAGGTAAAACCTCCATATATTAGATGTTCATATATATCATCAGTGAGGATATAAACATGAGGATATTTTACTAAAACATCCGTGAGCTTTTTTAATTCATTATGCGTATAAGCGGCGCCGGATGGATTTGAAGGAGAGTTAAAAATGAACCACTTAGTTTTGTGGGTAATAGCAGCTTCTAGCTCTTGTGGTTGAAGTTTGTAAGAGAATTCGGCTTTAGTTTCTACAAAGATAGGTATACCCCCGTTTAGAGTAACCATTTCTGGATAACTGACCCAATAAGGGGATGGAATGATGACTTCATCGTCTTTATTCAAAGTTGCCATCAATGCATTAAAGAGGATTTGTTTACCACCAGTGCCAACAATAATTTGCTCTGGTTGATAAGTGAGATTATTTTCTCTTTTAAATTTCGCAGAAATTGCTTGGCGCAATTCTGGAATACCAGATACAGGCGTGTATTTTGTTTCTCCACGTCGAATAGCTTCAATGGCAGCATTTTTTATATTGTTTGGTGTATCGAAATCTGGTTCTCCAGCACCTAAAGTAATGACATTACGGCCTAATGCTTTTAGATTACGCGCTTTTTGGGAAACAGCAATTGTTGCAGAAGGTTTGATACGGGAAAGCTTGTCAGCTATAAAAGCCATAATTTCAATCCTTACATGATATAAGCAAATGATAGTTGATTTTAACGTTATTCTATAAGAGATTACGTGGTATGCAATAAAAAAATTTGTGGGAAACCCCTTAGGAAATTTTGTTTAAAATAGAAAATTCTGTACCGCTGCTTTTTTTGAGGCTCAAGAGAGTGGTTCTCATTGATTATGCGAGTTTTGTGGGAAGGGGGCAGGAGCATCTGAATAATTGTGTGAAAAAGAGAGGCAGAGCTTTGTTTTATAAAGGTAAGTTATGCTTTTTGAATACAAAAAACCTTCGTCTGTAAAGACGAAGGTTTTTAAATAGAATATTGCAGAATTTAAAGATTAAAGGGCTATAAGGTTACCAGCAGCAGGTTTTCCGGAACGACGATCGTGAAGAACGTCATAAGAAATTTTTTGCCCTTCATTAAGAGTGCTTAAGCCAGAACGCTCAACAGCAGAAATGTGTACAAATACATCCACACTTCCATCACTAGGCTGAATGAATCCAAAACCTTTTGTTGCATTAAACCACTTAACTGTTCCTGTAGACATAAGAAACTCCTTAGAATATATAAATTATTGTATACTGAAGCTAAAAATCTTCAATACGATTCTGGATCGAAATTAGGTGGGAGAAGTTTCATCAAAAGTGCAGGTCGCACAGGAAAAAAGTCACTAACCGAAAGTTCGATGAAACTCATGTAAAGGGCTTTGGGATAAAAAACAAGTCTTAATCGATATTTTACACAAAGAAAAGATTGAGAGAGCGTATAAAAAGCATGCATTTTGCAGCACAACAAAAGCTTTAAGTGAAATAGCTTTGGAGTGAGCGCACTTTAAGGCACTTTTTTTTGAGTGCTTCGATAGCTTCTACTACAGATTTAGCTCCAGCCATTGTTGTATAATAGGGAACTTTTTGCATGAGCGCTGCATGTCGTAATGATTTGGAGTCTGAGATAGCACTGGCAGTGCTGGTTGTATTAAAAATCAATTGAATTTGTCGATTACGAATGGCATCTTCAATATGGGGATGACCCTCCAGCACTTTGTTAATTTTTTGTGCCTTAACGTTATGTTCGGAAAGAAATTTTTGTGTTCCACTTGTGGCTAAAACAGAAAAGCCAAGCTTAGCTAAACGTTTTACGGGATTTAAGACATGTTTTTTATCTTCATCTCTCACAGACACGAACAAAGTTCCCTCTTTTGGAAGCTCAACCCCAGCTCCAAGTTGGGCTTTTGCAAAAGCAAGAGCAAATTCATAATCAAGTCCCATGACCTCCCCGGTTGAGCGCATTTCTGGACCAAGAAGCGTATCAACACCTGGAAACCGGGCAAAAGGAAAAACAGCTTCTTTGACAGCGATACGTTGTTTGTGCTGTGAAGAGGGTAATCCACCATAAGTTTGAATTGCATTGTGGAGAGTCTCTCCTGTCATAATACGGGTGGCCATTTTGGCAATAGGGCGGCCAATCGCTTTTGCGACAAATGGAACAGTACGCGAAGCACGAGGGTTAACTTCTAAGACATAGATTGTATCATCTTTAACAGCATATTGCACATTCATTAAACCACGAACATGAAGTGCTTGTGCTAACGCTTTGGTTTGACGTTCTAACTCTATTATCAATTTATGTGAAAGTGTACGTACTGGTAAAGAACATGCTGAATCACCGGAGTGAATTCCCGCTTCTTCAATATGTTCCATAATGCCTACGACTAACGTTTCTTTTCCATCACACAAGCAGTCAACATCAACTTCAATTGCTTCTGTCAGGTAGGTATCGAATAAAAGTGGATTTTTATCAAGCAATGTGTTGAGCTGGCTCATTTTGTCGTTTGGGTAACGGGCTTTGATATCTTCTGGTACCAATTCAGGTATATTCTCAAGCAAATAATTCTGCAAACTACGTTCATCGCGGATAATTTGCATAGCACGTCCTCCTAAAACATAAGAAGGGCGTACAACCAATGGGAAGCCCAGTTCATGGGCGATGAGGTGCGTTTGTTCAACCGAATGGGCGATACCGTTTTTAGGTTGTGTTAAATTAAGCTTGAACAACAATTTTTGAAAGCGATCTCTGTCTTC
This sequence comes from Bartonella quintana, assembly GCF_009936175.1. NCBI lineage: Bacteria > Pseudomonadati > Pseudomonadota > Alphaproteobacteria > Hyphomicrobiales > Bartonellaceae > Bartonella > Bartonella quintana. The sequence goes on from NZ_AP019773.1 coordinate 439,728, forward strand.
TGCTAAATCGATGGCGTCAGGTGAAGTGCCTAAGATGGGGATATTATGTTTTTCTAGTGTTTTTGCCAATTTCAGAGGTGTTTGTCCGCCAAATTGGACGATGACTCCGACCAATTCACCTTTTTGCTGTTCTGTTTCTAAAATGGCAATAACATCTTCTGCTGTTAAAGATTCAAAATAAAGACGGTCAGAGGTATCGTAGTCGGTTGAGACTGTTTCAGGATTGCAGTTAATCATGATGGCTTCAAACCCTGCATCACGCAGTGCAAAAGCAGCGTGGCAGCAACAGTAGTCAAATTCAATGCCTTGTCCGATACGATTTGGCCCCCCGCCTAAAATGGCAATTTTTTTGCGTTTAGAAACTTGTGCTTCCGAGTGTTCCACGCTTGCAAAGGGGACTTCATACGTTGAATACATGTACGCTGTAGGCGAAGAAAATTCAGCTGCACAGGTATCAATACGTTTAAAAACAGGTTTGACATTAAGCGATTTATACAAAGCAGCAATATCATCTGGTTCTTGTCCAGTAAGGTTGGCTAATCGGGTATTCGAAAAGCCCATAGCTTTTAGCATGCGCAGATTGCCTGCGTCTTGGGGTAACCCATGAGTGCGGATTCGCTGTTCCATTGCAATGATAGAGGCTATTTGTTCTAAAAACCATGGATCAATTTTGCTGATTTGATGGATTTCATTTAAAGGCAAGCCTATGCGTATTGCTTGGGCTATGTAGCGCAGACGATCAGGGCTTGGTTTTGCAATAGCAGAGCGCATAGAATTCTTCTCATCCCCTTCAGCATGTTCAGGAATGACAATTTCGTCAAGACCGGTAAGACCTGTTTCAAGTCCACGGAGCGCTTTTTGCAGCGATTCTTGAAAAGTACGACCAATTGCCATGACTTCGCCCACAGATTTCATAGCAGTCGTTAATACAGGGGATGAACCAGGAAATTTTTCGAAGGCAAAACGAGGAATCTTGGTAACAATATAGTCAATAGAGGGTTCAAATGATGCTGGTGTTGTACCACCCGTAATATCATTTTTTAATTCATCAAGTGTGTAGCCAACTGCGAGTTTAGCAGCTACCTTTGCAATTGGAAAACCGGTTGCTTTTGAGGCAAGCGCTGAAGAGCGGGAAACACGCGGGTTCATTTCAATAACAATGAGGCGGCCATTTTCAGGATTGATAGCAAATTGTACATTGGATCCTCCAGTTTCAACGCCAATTTCACGCAGTACGGCTATAGAGGCGTTACGCATACATTGATATTCTTTGTCAGTTAAGGTGAGGGCAGGTGCTATGGTGATGGAATCACCGGTATGGACACCCATAGGGTCAATATTTTCAATAGAACAAACAATGATACAGTTGTCATTCTTGTCGCGGACAACTTCCATTTCATATTCTTTCCATCCCAAAACACTTTCTTCAATTAAAACTTCTGTTGTTGGTGAAGCTTCAAGCCCGCGTTCTATGATTTCATAAAATTCAGAACGGTTGTAAGCAATTCCACCGCCTGTCCCACCAAGCGTGAATGAAGGACGGATAATGGCTGGAAGACCAACAATATCAAGAGCTTGAACAGCTTTCGCAGTAGCATGCGCTATATAATGTTGTTTACGGTTGGCTTCTGTGTGACGCCAATCACGCTCAAGCTTTTCCAGTGCTTGGTCAAGTGCATCACCAGAAAGTGTAGCCTGAAGTTCATGGCGTTTTTTTGCGTGGAGTTGGCGATTTTCTTCTTTAAGTTCAGTTGCATTGGCTAACATAGAACGCGGTGTTTCCAAACCGATTTTTGCCATCGCCTGACGAAACAAGGCACGATCTTCAGCTTTATCAATAGCATCGGCATTTGCACCTATCATTTCAACATGATAGCGGTCTAAAATTCCCATACGTTTTAATGATAAAGCGGTATTGAGTGCTGTTTGTCCTCCCATAGTTGGTAAGAGGGCGTCGGGGCGTTCATGGGCAATAATTTGGGCAACAATTTCAGGAGTGATGGGTTCAATATAAGTTGCATCAGCTAGATCTGGGTCTGTCATAATGGTGGCAGGATTGGAATTAACCAGAATAATTCGGTAGCCTTCTTCTTTTAACGCCTTACAGGCTTGTGTGCCAGAATAGTCGAATTCACATGCCTGGCCAATAACAATAGGTCCTGCTCCAATGATAAGAATAGATCTTATATCTGTACGTTTTGGCATAGCTTTTTCCTATGATAAACATCCACGTGCAAGTGCAGTAGGCAAAGTATTTCATTTGATGCTAAAACAATTTTATAGATTAATAGAGAAAGAAAGTAAGCACTAAAATGCCTTTTCCATGTTTTTTTTCATAGAAGAAGATCAACGTGGTTAGGAGAACAAGTAGTTATTTACGATAAATGAAAATTTTTCGAACAGGAATAGGCTTTTTATGTGTGATGGTAAAGAGGATGAGCCTGTTGTTGTGATGTTTGTCGTTTTAAGTTTTTAGCTTACTAACTCTTCATACTTTTTTTAATGATGGTGCTGCGAAATGGTGTGTTCTTTACAAGAGCAATTGAATAATTCAAAATCAGAAGTCAAGGATGGGTACGATCAGTTTATTGTAACAATGTTGACCGTATTTCTGCACACATGATACGTAGCATTAAGAGCCTATGTGGTGGTGTATATTTTCACCTTGTGTTTGTTTTATGCTCTGCGTTTACAGCTTTTACTGCAGGTTTGTTTCATTGGTTATGAATTTTAATGAAGCGTTCTTTGGTTATGGAGTGTGTTTGAGTAATAGCTGGAGGAACTCTCTTAAGACTTTATGTTCGCAAAACTCTCCGTCATTCCTGCATTATACCTAAAGTTTAACCAGACTTTTTGAAAGTGGTAAATTTTATAAGAAGTGCTAAGTGTTGTTAATAAAATGGATCATGCTGCTTTGTAAAAGTTCCAGAAGGACTTCATATTTCTTCATAATTTATTCGAACAACAAATTGGTTTTTAACCATAAATCATTATTGTACATATTGAATAAAATTTTTTTATATTGTAGTATTTTGTTGTTTCAAACACTCTTATTATGAACGAGTAAAAGCCATTCTATAATAGGTCAATGGAGCGATTGGTGCGTGTATTAAGCAGTTTTAGAAGGAATAAAACATGCAATTAATAAACCGTTTAAATGCCAGAGCAGTAATGAAAATGAAGGGTGGATAAGTGGAATGATGGTGTTGGTTCTATTTTCGTAAACTAAAGATGGTAGTGCTGAATGATTTTTTTATATCTTCTATAGGGGTGCTAGGAGATGCAATTGGGACCAAGCAAAGGTTGTATTTTAAGACAAGTCAATGAATTAGCAGTAAAATCCATAGGTATTATTTGCACAACGTGAAAAATGGTTTCGATGTAGTGATACGTCTGATAAAATAGGATTTTGTGGTCCTTTGCCTGATCCTTTCTAAAATTTCCACTTTGTTATCGTTTTGTATTAAAATAATTTATGTATGGTATGGAATAGCTCCCAAAAATCCGGGGAATTCAGAAGAGAGTAGGGGAATGAGTGTGTATACGGAAAGCAGTGTGTATACTATGAAAAATCATGAGCTCAATCCGAAATTTGTTCAGCGAGGGCTCATATTAGTTTTCATTACTTTGTTATTGGATGTTATTGGTGTCGCAATCATTAGTCCTATTTTGCCTGAATATTTTTCTCAGTTAACGGGAAAGGGTGTGAGTGCGTCTTTTGCGGACAGAGGAAGATTACTGGTGGCTTATTCTGTGATGCAGTTTTTATTTGCTCCTGTTATTGGCAATTTTTCTGACCGTTATGGTCGCCGTCCTATTTTGCTTATCTGTATTATCAGTTTTGCTCTTGATAATTTCATATGTGCTATAGCGTGGAGCTATGCTATGTTGTTTATCGGGTGCCTTTTGTCAGGAATAAGTGGCGCTAGTTTTGCAACTCGTATGGCTTATATTGCCGATATATCTGATGATAAGACCCGTACGCGCAATTTTGGTTTGTTAGGAATTGCATCCGGATTGGGATTTATTTTAGGTTCCTTTATCGGGGGTTTTTTAGGTCAATTTGGCTCACGTGTTCCATTTTATTTTGCAACAGGGTTTTCACTCATTAATTTTATTTTTGCGTGGGCTATGCTTCCAGAAACTCTTCCTATGTGGAATAGGCGCTATCTTGATATTAAGCGTGCAAATCCTTTAGGTGCTCTTTTGCAACTGAGGCAATATCCAACAGTTCTATGGGTGTTGTTGGTCTTGTTTTTTTATTGGCTTGCAGAATATATATGGCCAAGTCTTTGGGCATTTATTGCTAAAGAACGCTATGATTGGAGTCCGTTCTCTATTGGATTGTCTTATAGTGTTTTCGGAATAGGTCAGATTATTGTGGTAGCTTTTATTTTGCCTTATTTTTCTAAGCGATGGAGCAATTGGTGTATTGTCATGGTGGGACTCCTGTTTGCATTGGTGGCTATGCTTGGCTATACATTTGCGACGCAGGGGTGGATGGTTTATGTGGTTTTTGTGTGTACAATGTTTGAATATATTGTTCACGCACCTCTGCGCGCTATTGCTTCAGCACAGGTGCCAGCGAATGCACAAGGAGAATTGCAAGGGGCAATGGCGTCCGTTGTTTCATTGAGCTCAATATTGGGCCCCATTTTTTATATGCTTCTCTTCGAGCGATTTACGTATCAAGATGCGGTGTTTTATTTTCCTGGCGCTCCTTTTGTGGGCAGCTTTTGTGTGCTTGTGGTCACAGTAATAGTTTTTGCTTTACGGGTACGCTAATCTCTTAAAGTTTTTGCTGAAAAAATATTTTGTAAAACAATTTAAAGATAAATAAAGCTTATAATTTTATAGGGGAGGTAGCTATTTCTGTTACTAAAAGCAATGTATTTTTGCACAAAAAAAGATACAGTTTTGGGAAGCGAAAGTCCAAAATAAAGTATTTCGATTAAGCTGTTCTTTTATAATCCATAATAAGATTGAAAAAACGTTGAAATAGATAGTGACTGTCCTGTGGTCCGGGAGAAGCTTCGGGGTGATGTTGAACAGAAAAAACTGGTTTTCCGATGATGCGAAGACCGCAATTTGAGTTATCAAAGAGGGAAATATGTGTTTCTTCAACATGCTCCGGCAAAGATGTTGTTTCCACAGCAAAACCATGATTCATTGATGCAATTTCAACTTTTCCGGTGATAAAGTCTTTAACAGGGTGGTTGGCACCATGGTGTCCTTGGTGCATTTTTATGGTTTTTGCTCCAACAGCAAGAGCTAGAAGTTGGTGCCCGAGACATATGCCAAAAAGCGGTATATTACTGTCAATGAGGGCTTGAATGGTTGGAACAGCATAATTAGCTGTGGCGGTTGGATCACCTGGTCCATTGGAAAGAAAAACACCATCAGGATTCATTGCCAGAATTTTTTCTACGTTTGTGTTTGCTGGCACAATAGTTATGCGTGCACCGTGTGCAGCCATAAGGCGCAGAATATTGCGCTTAATGCCATAGTCAATCGCAACAATGTGAAAATTGCATGCATCATTCGTAGTATAGCCTTTATTCCATATCCATGGTTTTTCATTCCATTCCACAAATTGCTTTGATGTCACTTCTTTTGCAAGATCAAGATTGATAAGGCCAGTCCATTTTTGTGCATGTTTTTTCAGAGCGTGAATATCAAAATTTCCATTTGGATCATGGATGATGATGCCATTTAGTGAACCTTTTTCACGAATAAGAACAGTTAATGCCCGTGTATCAACGCCACAAAGCGCAATGATTTTACGCGTTTTGAGCCATTGATTAAGATTTTCATTTGCCCGATAGTTGGAGGGATAGGTAATGTCTGCTTTGAAAATAGCACCGACTGCTCCATGATAATTGAGGGGTACGAGATCCTCAATATCTTCACTATTGGTCCCTACATTGCCAATATGAGGGAAAGTAAAGTTAATGATTTGTTTTTTATATGACGGATCCGTGAGGATTTCTTCATAGCCTGTCATGGCTGTGTTAAAACATATTTCACCTTCAGCAACACCTGTAGCACCTGCTCCTTTGCCCTCAATAACTGTTCCATCGGCTAATATTAAGAGGGCTGTAGGCCTGCTTATACTCCAAGGGTTGGGAGATGGAATAGTTTGTGTCATAATGTCTGCCTACAATTTTTTATCTGAAAGGTATAATGACCAACGTTACACAAAAAACACTACCATAATGTATGGTGTGTGTATGTGTATTATTATCGCAATGTTTTGCTTAGGTTCAGAAGTATAGGTATATTCCATGAAGAGGTAAAGTCCTGTTTTTGGATTTTCTAAGACCTCGATGTTAATTATTTTTTATCATGCATTGTAAAAGGTATCAGGATTGGTGAGAAACTCTTTTAAAGTCCCCTTCTCTTATCAAATGTTTCTTCAATAAAATCAAACATTTTAGAATGTCTCTTCTGACGGTTTAATAAAAAGCTTCTTCTTTTATGGAACTTCCATTTTATGTTTCAATTGTCCTTTGTTTAGAGAGTGAGGTGCAAAGAATCTAAGCTGCTGGGAGAATATATGCTAAATTAATAAATTTTTAGAAAATTAACTTTGTGGACAAAAGCGCCGTAGATAATCTGCTTGAATAGAATCGGGCAAGCTTATATTGCATGATCGGATTGATAGAGCACTTAAAACTGCTTTGAAGGGAGAGGAAAAATGCATCTTGCTATGCTTTGTTTCATTGATGGTGCCTTTAATTGGCGCTGCGGTTAGGGAGAGTGATATTTTTCATTTTAGTCAAGGAAAATTAGAAATGGATTATTATCAGATATACAGTCTATTGAGCTAAAGTCATGCGATAGAGTGAAGAGTTAGCGCGTTTTTATAGAAGAATCTTGCTCCTTGTAATTGGCGGGGAAAGAACAAAGGAAAATGGCGATCATAGGTAAATTTCTTTCCTATTAGCTTGATGCGGTGAAAAGTTAAACAAGTTCTTTGTAAAACTTTGGCGTAAACAAAAGCTGTGAGGGATTAGGTGATTCACTTAGGTTATGGTGTGGCTCAAGGAATGCTTCGCGGGACAAATAAATTTTTCTAAGCTTGACAATAATCTTGGTGCAACATTCTAGTAAACCTTAAAAGGGTATCTAAAGTATTTTTAGTATGAGCAACTTCACAAGCGTACAGATAATGTGGAATCATTAAATGTTGATAAGCAAATTCATCTGAAAAATTCACTGCAGGAGAATGCTTTGAAATAAATGAGGAGCTCTTTCTGCGAGAAAGTAAACAAGACATTTGCCCGCTGTTTAATATTGTGTTGCTCTTCAAGATATTTATATGGAATTTGTTGTGTACAGCGGTGAAGCTGCTAAAAACAGTTCGGTTAATAACAATGGTTTGCCTGCTAGTCGCAAACGGGAGCGGCGTGCCCAAAGCGCACCTTGTCGGCCAATATAAATGTAATCGCGAGTTAGGTTGTCACTGCTAAATAAATACCGTCCCAGTGGTACAGTCCCTAAGTTTATCAGTGCTTCATTATGTTCAAATAGGGTTTCTTGCGGTATCACTGTGCGCCCAAGAAGCCAAGGTTGGTTGTCTCCCATCAGTATGACTTCGCGGAGCCAGTAACATGTGCTATTGGGCAAATGCGCAGCTTCTTCTTTCAGGTTATCACGTGTAATGAAACATTCACGTTGTGGTTCAATACGTATGCAAGTGCAGTGATTTTCAAATCGACGTGTCATGGATCCCAACTCCATTAGCCAATCGCTAACGCCAGCTGGTACTGGAGGATCTTGATCGGATAGCCATTTCAAAGGTGGCAAGATAGAACTCCTAAGATCAGATATCATTTCACTTTCTACCTAAAACCGCATTTCATGTGCTGTATGTTAAACGATATAAATAAACATTCTTATTGTAATTTAGAAATGCAGAAGCAGCAAGATTCTAATTCAAGAAGCTAAGCTGCTTGGATAAGTGCGTTCCAGTCTGTCGTTAAGAAGAAAACATAAAGCTTAGCCACAGGTATCTACCACAGCATAATTTGCATCCACCTTACCACGACTTTTCAGGGTCCAATATTGGTTTTTTCAACGTTTTTCTCTCATAATGATCTTTTTTATAGTCTGCAGCACAATCTATAGCTTCCAGCACAAGAATGAGCACAAACAAAACTAACATCGATCCTCACAGCTTCACCATCATAACCTATAGTCCTTAACAAGCGCTTCCAAAACCTGAAATCCCTTTCTGACACCAGAATTCACAATATTGATGGATGCTGTTCTCCTTTGTTTGAAGGTAAGGAGAAATTCTCGCCAGAGTCTCTTATTAAAATAAAATGAATGTCTTAAAAAAGTGACAGGTAAGATTTTCAATCTTCATGCGCGTCTCAGAAAATAATTTTCAATAACCAGTAATCCTTTGCTAATTCTTGACTCTTGGTATCATACTTCTCCCTGGTAAAATACCTTTGTTCTTTACAAATAGAATGTTATCATCATTCCATTTTTTCTCAAATTTTATTAAGGCACAGAACCTAGGACAATCCTGTTTTCATCCACAGATTTAAAAAGGCTATTTGAATGTTCCGGTAAAATGGTTTCGTTAGTGAGATATATGTTGGTTAAGCATTGCACGACAGAAGTTTTGACATTCGCGATAGGGTTTTACTAAGAGTACTCATTGACTGGGTCATTGCTCTAGGTTAGATGAGCCCAATTTAATAATCTGTGATAAGCATAGTCTATTTTTATGAGAATATTGATCATCATCAATATGGCAATAGAGCATCTCTTTGAAGCAGTGATATTGGAGCATGAATTATAAATATAAAAAAGAAAAAACGGTACGGCAATAAAACAGCCCTAAATATTTCTGCGGTTACAATACGCCATAGCATGGCTAATATTGGCATATGAGGTGATGTGTTGCTAAAAGCTTTTATATGCTACTTGTTTAACAATACGATGATGGTGATACAAAAAGACTGCATAAGCATATCACCACCCTTCTTCTTTCGCAAAAATTTTTAAAGCTATGGCGGAAATTTTTAACACTTGCATTCAGCACCAAGAGGTGCCTTAAAAAATGAACAAATGCTCTATGATCGAATTTTTCGTCCTACCCATATAAGAATGCAGGCTCCAATAAAACCTGAAATAAGATAGCCAAGCCAACCAGCAAAATTCACCCCTAAAAGTCCAAAAAGAAAGCTGGCTAATATGGCTCCAATAATTCCTAAGATAATGTTTAGGAATACCCCTGTCTGGCTTTTCATAAGATATTGCGCAGCCCAACCCGCAAGTCCACCGATGATAATAGCTGCAATCCAACCGATATTTGCGTCTTCCATTACATTCTCCTCTACCTATATCTAAACTGTTAAGTCTAACTAGGGTAGGCTTTGTCAAGGTCAAGGCTTATTTCTTTTCTTGCTCGAGGGGGGATATCGCTACTGGAAATGCTGTTACAATCTTTATTTTTTTTACTTTGCTGATTTTCAATTCATATAAATATCTTCTGCGTGAAGTACTCACTGCAAAAATCAAAAGCATATATAATCTCTCTTAATACCAAAAAGCGCTTAGTGGAGCAATAATTCTTCGTAAAAAGAGGAAATGTCTGTGAAAGTACTTTGAGAGTATAATAAAGTATATTTATCAATAGATTTTTTGCCAATTATTATAACAAACTTTGAAAAAACTAAGATGACATGATAAAAGCAATAAGCAACATTGATACTCAAAAAGTTCGAAAAGAAGTTCGCAAAAATGATATCAATGATGTTTAAAAATATCTCTATTTAACTCTTTGCAAAATGTTGTGTAGGTCGAATCTGTAAAAACATTGATATAAGAGTTGTAATCTGATTCATGGCTGCATTTTTCATGATACAGTTCATTTCCTCTAAATAACAGCTGTTAATTTTCTCGTTCAAGTATTCTCAAAGTCAAAATTTGGCTGTTTGTCGTTCAGCAGGATTACGCAGGCGGGAACTTTAGAGTAACCTCTTTGCTTCTAAAATTTGGTAGACCATTGAGGTTAAAAGGAAATTAATCTGTTTTAGATCGCGGACAGTGCCAAGTGAAAGATAGATGACTCTACGTTTTTGAGGTCAACTTCACGCAAGCGTTTAAAATATTTTAGACTCATTTCTTTTTCTAAATTTCGGAGCTGATCTTTTTTTGTGCCAATAACTGCGCAGTGTGTGTTCGCGAGACAAGAACATTAAATGCGATATGCGCATTGGCTAGAACAATAGCGTGAAAACGAAGGAGGTCATTCCATCCTTCACTGCTGAATTGTAAGCCTTTATTGTTTCTTTTTAACCAGCATAAGCATATTATGAATAATGATGTCTCCTGCTTGATCTAATTTTATACAAGTGCCTAAAAGTTCTCGTATTTGAAGTGCTTCTTCATTAGATAATTTTTGTGCAGCTAATCGTGCAAGATAAAGTTTGATTGCGATATGCTTTTTGTCCAATATGGTGTTCGGCTGGTTAAGTTCACGGATAATGTCGGGATCAGGTTTCTGTCATAAAGTTCCATAATTTTTTCTAGCATGATATCCAAAAGATCACAAATATGGATGACTTCACGCATGACATTAGAGAGTGCCAGAGTGGGGCGGTCAAGAACGATATCATCAAGAGCTGTTTGATTGGATAAATTAAGAGTTTTATCGGTTTGCATTTTTTTTGTACTTAAATGGACAATTTCAGTAATCAGTTTTGAAATCCATTTCAAGAGTGGTATTCCAGTAAGGAGAATGAAAACATTAAAAATGCTATGAGCGTTAATAACTTGAGTAAAAGCGTCATTGCCAAACCATATGATTGGTGGTTGAAAGGAGAGAAATAAGAGAAGGACAAGGATTGAACCAGCTCCGCGCATGAGCAAATTCTCCAATGGAACGAGGCGGGTATTAGGGGCGGCATTGCGTGTTAAAAGTGGTGCGATAAGAGAGGAACCAAAATTGACCCCGAGGACCATGATAACACATAGTTCAGCATGGATGAGATTATAGTTAGCAAAATTAACCAGCAAAATGATTCCTGCAACCGATGAATGCAAGAGGTAGGTTAGTGTTTCTGCCAATAAAAAATGGAAACAGGATCGGTTGAAAAATAGCTAATAATGCTAGGTGAACTTGCGCTATCACGTAAAGCCTTTGTGGCTGTGCTTATCATTTGTAAAGACAAAATAAAAATGCTGATACTGATAATAATACATCCGATTTGATGCTAATCACGTTTTTCAGTTGCCATGAAAATACAAGTGCTGATTAAAAAACACAGTAGCACAAGGATAGTAGTAAGATCGTAGAAGAGAATTTTGACAACCAATGCCGATCCTAATTCTCCTCCACACACAGCTATAGGTCCTACTAGCCCAGAGACAAAACCAGATTCCACAAAAGAACCAACAAGCATTGTTATTGGTGTAGAGCTTTGTAAAATCATTGCTGTAAAAAGTTCAAAGCTTACAACAAAAAATGGTTTGGAAATAACATGGCGCATTTTGTATTTCAGCTCGTCACCATAGGGCGCGTTCAACTCCCTCCCGTACGCACCATACGGGTGGCCCAAAGAAGTTAAAGAAATAGCGTCTGCAAGATGAAGGAGTACAAATGAACTATTCATGATACTTTTTCTTCTCTGTTGTTATGAATATAGTTGATCTAAGCAAATTGACGAATTGAGGTTTATCGTTTTACTTCGCTTTTGCTTCTAATACATGACTAAAATCAGAGCCACTTGGATTTTGAAAAATCTTTAGACCAAAACTAGGAAGAATGGAGTAAAGGTGATCAAAAATATCACTTTGAATTTGTTCATATTCTAGCCAAACGGTTGTGTTAGTAAAGCAATAGATTTCCAAGGGTAAACCATTTGGTGTAGGAGGTAATTGTCGCGCCATCATGGTCATGTTTTGTTCGATGTTTAGGTGATTTTTTAGATAAGCAAAAACATAAGCACGGAAAGTTCCAATGTTGGTTAAACGGCGGTTATTGGCTAATATATCGTGATTTTTATCTAATTGAGCATTCCATTCATTGATTTCTGGTATTTTTTGTGTGAAATAATTTTCTAACAAATTAAATCGGGAAAGATATTCTTGTTCTTCTTTCGTGTGAAAACGGATACTTGATTGGTCAATGAAGAGAGAGCGTTTGATACGTCGTCCACCTGCTTCTTCCATTCCACGCCAATTCTTAAAAGGATCGGTCACCAGTTTACGGATAGGCACTGTGGTGATTGTTTTATCAAAATTTTGAACTTTTACAGTATGAAGTGCAATTTCAGTGACATTGCCATCTGCACCGAGATTGGGGATTTCAATCCAATCGCCGACACGTACCATATCGGTGGATGAAATTTGGATGCCTGCAATAAGGGAAAGCAGTGTGTCTTGAAAAATTAACATAAGGACAGCTGCCATTGCACCAAGACCGGAAAAGACAATAAGAGGTGAGCGGTCAATTAATGCGGCTACCATGAGAATTGCAGCGACAGTAAAAAGCGTAATTTTAGCGATTTGAATATAACCTTTTATTGGCTTCAACCGCGCTGTTGACCTTTGTTCGTAAAGGGTATTAATGACATTGAGAAGAGAAGAAATTGTCAGGACAACAAAAAAAATAATGAAGGCATTAGAAACATTACGGATAATAGTGCTCAGTGCATTAGGCAATGTTGAGATAAAGTTAACACCGGTTGAGAGAGTAAAAGCTGCAATAATATTAGCTATGTACTGAATGGCGTGTTCAATATCGATTGTTGTATTTGGGGGAAGAAACGAAGAAAGTCGTTTTGCTCCATGAATGAGTAAATTTCGTGCTAAAAAATTGATTAAAAGTGCAACAATAATAAGAGCAATGAGCCAGGCAATAGATTCCAGCAGCGGATATTGAACAAGAAATTTGATCACTTTTTTTACTCTCCGTTTCTAAATTATATACGGTTGAGTTCTTAAAATCTTTCAACCGCTTAAGATGAAGTATTGGAATTATGCTCCAAAGTCGTTAAACATGCAAAAAAGAATTTGAAAACTCTGTGAGAGATAATGCGTTTTCCTTCTGATTTCCTTGATGAGATCCGCACCAGATTACCAATTTCAACGGTTATTGGCCAAAGGGTGGTATTTGATCCTCAAAAAAGTAAACCTTCTCGGGGAGATTTTTGGTGTTGTTGCCCATTTCATGGTGAGAAAACACCCAGTTTTCATTGTGATGATCATAAAGGCCGTTATTACTGTTTTGGTTGTGGTGTGAGTGGTGATATTTTTACTTTTCTTTGTGAGCTTGATGGATTGCGTTTTTCAGAAAGTGTAGAGCGTTTGGCTGATTTTGCGGGGATGAAATTACCTGTCTCTGATCCACAAAGTCATAAACGCCAAATGGAAAAGGCTGACCTTTATGATGTTATGAAAATAGCTATGGATTTTTTTCAATATAGCTTACATGATAAAGGAGGTGCTCAGGCGCGTCGTTATCTTGATGAGCGTGGTGTAACACCAAAACTTGCAGAGCGTTTTCGAATTGGTTTTGCTCCGATAAGACGTACAGCTTTGAAAGAAGCTTTGAGTGCGCGGGGTATTTCAATAAAACAAATGGAAGATTGTGGACTTCTCAAAGTGAATGAGGATGGTACGACTTCCTATGACCGATTTAGAAATCGTATTATGTTTCCTATTGAAGACTTACGTGGGCGTGTCGTGGCTTTTGGAGGGCGTGCGTTAGAGAAAGATACACAGGCAAAATACCTCAATAGCTCTGAAACAGTTTTGTTTCATAAAGGAAATATGCTTTACAATGCAGCAGCTGCTCGCAAAAATAGCCGCTTGGTTGGTGATAAAAAAAACCGCTCACTTCTGGTTGTTGAAGGCTATATGGATGTGATCACATTGACTAAAGCTGGTTTTGAAAGGGTGGTAGCACCTTTGGGGACAGCATTAACGGAAGCACAAATTGCGCTTTTATGGCAGATCGGGAGTGATCCAATTTTTTGTTTTGATGGAGATGAAGCTGGTTTAAAAGCTGCTTTTCGTGTTGCTGAGCGTGTGTTACCTCTTTTAAAGGTGGGAGTGTCTGTGCGCTTTGTTTTATTGCCACAAGGTAAAGATCCAGACGAAATTATTTGCGCTGGTGGTGCACAGCTTTTTGCTTCTTTTTTGCAAAAATCAATTTCGTTAATTGAGCTTTTGTGGTGGCGTGCCACCTATGGAAAAGATTTTGAAACTCCAGAAGCAAGAGCAGCACTAGAAAAACAACTGAAACAGCAAATTTTTACGATTAACGATGCAGATATACGCCGTTATTATTTTCAAGATATAAAGAAACGACTTTTTGATTTTTTTCGTCCATTTTTTTTGAAGAAAAAAGACGCAGGGCAATATGATCAGAACCCCAAAAATAGGATTTTTAAAGATCAATCTTTTTCGATGTTGGCAAATTCCAACATCATACGCGATTCATCGCATTCTGTTCCTCTACGTGAGGCAGTTATTTTGCTAATTTTGGCGTACTATCCTGAGCTATGGTATGAAAATTTTGAAGTTCTCGCTGCGTTGGAGTTAGAAAATACGCAATTAATAAGTCTTCATCAATCTATGTTAGAAGTTCTTGGGAGCCAGCAACTTCATAATAAAGAGACAATGATTGCGTTTTTAGAAGAAAGGGGGCAAAAAACTCTTTTAGAGCGTATGAAAAATCTTGTGCAAAATGTTGGTATGCGTACTGTCTTTGCCGGGGCCCCTATAGAAGATGCTCGTGCTGTATTAAAACAAGCCATCTACTTGCATCTTCAAGAATACCACCTACATAAGAGATTACAAGATATTGAAGAGCAACTCGTGGAAAATCCTAATAATGAGATTTTTAATCTGCTTCGTGAAATAAAAATCGAGCTGGAGCAGACGCAAGCAACAGAGGCTTTAATTGAAGGATTTGGAAGTGGGTTTGGTGAAGAAATAGACGGGAATAGGCAAGATTAAGATAAAATGATTCGCTTTTTTGGAGCGAATCAGTCACCTAAAGCCTAATATGAAGAACTTTTATGTAGAGCGACATTTTTATTTTTATAAAGAATGACGATTGAATTTTAGGAATAGCGGGAAATTGGTTCTTACTATAGGATACAGGGATGATCTCAGAAAGGCTGAGAGGTGTCGGGGAATCTTCTGTGGTTTTCCCGCGTTTTTGTGTGAATGAAGAGCGTGTAAAAGTATCTTTTCTCATAGAGATCTCTTCTAAGAGGAAGTATATGAGAAATTATTAATACGCTAAGTGGGAACGCAAAAAATTGGTCATGCGGAAGCCGCAGAGTGATCAAGTGGAGTTAACGGTATGGCAACAAAGGTTAAACAGAAAGACAACACAGAAGTAAAGGGCCAAGCGAGTGTAGATAGTCCTCTTCTCGATTTTTCTGATGATGCCATCAAAAAAATGGTTAAACTCGCCAAAAAAAATGGTTACGTGACGATGGATGAATTGAATGCAGTTCTTCCCCCTGATGAAGTCACATCTGAACAAATTGAGGATACCTTGGCAATGTTCTCAGAGATGGGCATTAATGTCGTGGACGATGAGGATGAAGGTGAGTCTGAACATTATGAAGAAGAGGTTACGGTAGAAGGGGGCGATTTAGTAGAGGTTGCTCGCAATGCGATTGCAACGACAACTAAGCGTGAGGTGACAGATCGTACCGATGATCCAGTGCGCATGTATTTGCGTGAGATGGGGGCTGTTGAGCTCCTTTCGCGGGAAGGCGAAATTGCTATTGCTAAGCGTATTGAAGCTGGGCGTGAAACAATGATTGCCGGCCTTTGTGAGAGCCCTTTGACTTTTCAGGCTCTCATTATTTGGCGTGAAGAATTAAAAGAGCAGCGTATTCTTCTTCGTGAAATTATTGATCTTGAAATGACTTATGCGGGTCCAGAAGCTAAGCAGGCCCCTGTTATTGAACGAAGTGAAATCGGCAAGATAAAAGAAGAAAAGTCCTTTTCTGGCACGCGTGACATGGAGGAGAATATTACACGAGATATAGGTGTTGAGGATGATGAAGAAGAGGATGATGACGTTAATTTGTCGCTTGCTGCAATGGAAAATGAACTCTGTCCTCAGGTCATGGAAACATTGGATTTCATTGCTGAAGCCTATATAAAATTGCGAAAATTACAAGATCAGCATGTGGAAAGCAGTTTGGCAGAGCGTAAAGAGGGAACACTTTCGCCTTCTCAGAAGAAGAAATATATTCAATTGAAGAACGAATTAATTCAAGCGGTAAAATCTCTTTCTTTGAACCAAAATCGTATTGAAGCCTTGGTTGAGCAGCTTTATGACATCAATAAAAGATTAATTCATAATGAGGGTAAGCTGAAGCGGATTGCCAATAATTATGGTGTTGGTCATGAAGAGTTTTTAAAAGAATACCAAGGTCGTGAATTGGATGTAGATTGGATTAATTATATTGCAACTTTGTCAGGGCGCGGTTGGAAAGAATTTTCAATGCGTGAAGTGAAAGAAATTCAAAGTTTGCGCAGTGAAATACAAAATCTTGCACAAGAAACTGCTATTTCGATTGGCGAATTCCGTCGGATTGTGACGCAGGTACAGAAAGGTGAGCGCGAATCAACAATTGCTAAAAAAGAAATGGTGGAAGCTAATTTGCGTCTTGTAATCTCAATTGCAAAAAAATATACCAATCGTGGTTTGCAATTTCTTGATCTTATCCAAGAAGGCAATATCGGTTTGATGAAGGCAGTGGATAAGTTTGAATATCGGCGAGGATATAAGTTTTCAACTTATGCAACATGGTGGATTCGTCAGGCAATTACGCGCTCAATTGCTGATCAGGCACGCACTATTCGTATCCCTGTTCATATGATTGAAACAATTAACAAGATTGTTCGCACATCGCGCCAGATTTTACATGAAATTGGGCGTGAACCCACACCAGAAGAATTGTCTAGTAAACTTTCTATGCCGCTAGAAAAAGTGCGAAAAGTGCTTAAAATTGCCAAGGAACCAATTTCACTTGAAACGCCCGTTGGTGATGAAGATGATTCTCATTTGGGTGATTTTATTGAGGATAGGAATGCATTATTGCCGATTGATGCGGCTATTCAAGCTAATCTGCGTGATACAACGACTCGTGTGCTTGCTTCCTTAACACCACGTGAAGAACGTGTTTTGCGAATGCGTTTTGGTATAGGGATGAATACTGATCACACGTTAGAAGAAGTTGGTCAACAATTTTCAGTAACGCGTGAGCGCATTCGCCAGATTGAAGCAAAGGCGCTCCGTAAATTAAAGCATCCTAGCCGTTCACGGAAATTGCGTAGTTTTCTCGATTCTTAAATATAACCGCGCATTTTTAAAGATGCATTTTATGGGTGAATAAGGATGAAAGGCATGTCGTTTGGTTCTTGAGATGCCTTTTTGCCAAGGATTAACAGGCTTGTTATTGAATAATTTGTGCAGAATGTGCACTGTCGAAAGCTCCTCTTATTTTTGATGCTCGTGTGGTGCAGTTTATAAAGAAGCTTCGAATTAGTATGGTTGTTTCCAAAAGAAATGCACAATTTAAAGCATTATTGCATTTACCGGTAAGTTTATGAACAGAAATGATAGAGTAAGAATGCTTAATCAAAAATCAAAGCGCCTTAATTTTTCGATGAGAAAGCAAAGATTTTTTATGTGGAGGCTTTCATAAAAAACGGCTTATGTTTGTATGTGAATGTATGAAAAATTTCATTTGAACTGGATTATTGTTTTGTTAGATTCTGTGTATCTAATTCTTTAAGCCAGAGAATGGTTAAAGCATAAACCATGAATTCTATAAAAGAAGAAGCTTTTTATAAAACCGCTAGGAGATGCGTTTCAAGTGTTTAAATTTATTAAAGAAGCCTTCTATAAGGTAGACGTTCTTTGAAAGATTGTTCATCATCGTTATACAGTGTTTTTCTTTTTGAGCGGGAAAAAGGACCAGGATACTATTTTGCTTCCTCATTCGTTCTCTTCATATGCCTCTGAATAGAACCTTTATCAGAAATAACTTGTCAAGAAGCTCAGATGCTTGGAGAAGTACATTTCAGATTTCTGGAGTGAGAAGAAAACACAAAGTTTAACTCAAGGTATCCACCACAGATGATTCACATTCACCATATCTTTTCAGGGTCAAATCTTGGCTTGCTTTGTTTCAATATTTTCCTCTCATGCTTATCTTCTCCATAGTTTGCAGCACAATCTATAGCTTCCAGTACAAGGATGATTCCGGATAAAGTGGATCACATCCTCACAAATCACTATCATCTGTCCTTAGCAAGCTTTTCAAAAAACCAAAAGCCAGCTTTTTCTGATATCATGATTGATAATGTTTATCGATGTTGTATCATTTGCCATCGATGTATGAATGATGCACTACTTGCTGCAGATAAGGGGAAGCTCTCGCCTATGGAAATCCATGTTTTAAAAACAACAAGAACTTCTTAAAAAACGACGGATAAGGTTTTAGTCATCACGCTAATTCAAAAAATTATCCTAATAAATGATAAATTCTTTGCTGATTCTTACAGCTTAGTATCATGCTTCTTTCTGTAACGCGTCTATTCTATAAATGGAATATTCCATCTTCCTATCTTGTCTCTCAAATTTTAACTTAAAATACAGAACCTAGGATGCTCAATGTTTATCATTGTGTGTGCTAGCTTATGTTAGTTAACAACAGATGTTTGCTTAAGACGTATTCTATTCTGATTAACCTGGACTTTAAGAAAATTGTTTTGAGGCAATCTACTGAATGGGATATTTTTTAATAGATAAAAATGTATAAAATTAATAGAGGTTAAATTATTGATTTCACTTTTTCGTAAATTTTCTTTTTTGAAAGAGCTCTGGCCGATTTTATGGATAAAAAGGCTTCCTTTTGGAAAGGAAAAAAAATTATAATACATTGCTATTTTTGAGTGAGAAAGTTTTTGTGGTAGCTACGGGCGTTGTTATCTATACAAAGTGAAAGACGATGACACGGGTGGTATCTATGCGGTCAGTGTTGCTTGTTATCTTTTAGATGCGGAGACTGGCCAGTGTCTGGCTATGTTCATCGTAAATTAATAACTTCAGACTGTCTATCGTTGGATATTGCAACGGTTAAAATGGATCGTTGGTTTCCGGAAAGCTGTGATTATCGACTGATTGATGAGGGAAAAGATCTTTATTGGTGGCATCCACTGGTGTCAGGAAACTCTTAGACGGCACATCAAACATAATTTTCTGCACGTGGACAGAGAGAGATTTACAAAGACGAGTTACGTTCTGAAGCAGATTATCTCGAACATATCACCGGTATTCTCTGTGAAGACCGGTGATGAGATAGATCATTTAACACAACGATTAATGGTATGATGTGGTGGTTTAGTCGATAGCAAATACCACGGTGACACTAACGTTATAATTCAACTCACCACTTGAAAAAGTTGTATCTGCATAGCTTGCATGTGCTGCTCTGCTCATTAAATGTGGCCTTGAATAAGAGTTGTCATCGTTTTCATTGATTGTAATGATTTTTCCTAATTTTAAATTGGCTGCTTGTGCTATAGTTTCTGCTTTTTCAATCGCTGCAGTAACGGCTTTTTTACGCGCTTCTTGATAAAAGGGCTTTGTATTTGCATTGGTAAAGGTAATACCATTAACTGAATTAACGCCGAGCGCCATCGCTTGATCAAATATTTTACCGGCATTAGAAAGATCACGAATGCGTACTGTTAAGGAATTTGAAACCTGATAGAGAGTTTCTGTGTTCTTTTTTTCACGATGTTTCTCTGGGCTAGATTGATAAATGGATAGGCCTGATGTTTGCAGATCGTTTGCTTGAATGCCATTGTTTTTAAAAGCGTTTACAATATCGTTCATCGATTTATTATTGGCCGCTAATGCTTTTTGGGCAGTTTTGTCGTGCGTAACAATGGCGAGATTGATAATTGCCATATCCGGTGTTGCTTGACTCTCACCAGTTGCGGTAACCGTAATAGTTGCGTTTTTTATTTTGCTTTCTTCAGCGTGTGTGGGAAGCGAAGCAGCTAGCAGTGTGAGGGTTATCATAGCCATTTTAATCGAATAACTTTTCAACGGTTGGGAAATTATTTTTTTCATGTCTATTCCTTTTATTTGTTGATTTACTACTTTCTCATTTTCTGGAGTTCTTGTAAAGAAATGGGGTATTAGGAAAAAAACTGATAAAAAAGAAAAAGCTGCATTCTAATTTAAGCAAGCCCTTGTATCTTAGGAAATTTTAGTTTAGAGAGAAGCGAATTTAGTTTAAAGAGAAACGACTTGTGGGGCCTGTAGCTCAATTGGTTAGAGCCAGCGGCTCATAACCGCTTGGTTGGGGGTTCGAGTCCCTCCGGGCCCACCAATCTCCAGTAAAATTAAGAACTTATTTTAAAAAGTTAGCAGACTTTGTGAGTGCTCATTCCTTTATAGATTCTCACCAAATTTCTTATAAATTTATTTTTTAAATTCCTTTGCAAGTTTTCTCGCCTTTTGGCTAGCAATTTGATTTTTGTAATTTTGCACTCTTTTTTAATTTTTTCTGTCAAAACTGTACTGAGCAAAGAACGCATTTAATGATAGAAAATTTATACAAAACAATAGATTATCACATATTCCTCTTTTGTTCTATCTTTTCCACTTAGTCTACAATCTCTCTCAAATTAACATCCATTCCGTTTTGAGAATCATTGTTCCGGACTCTTTTTTGGGGCTTTTTTATCGATTCGAGAGGAAGTTTTTTTGCGATCAGTCTTTATTGTATAAAAGGATAGCATAGTATTGGTCTATCCAGCCCAAAAGTGCCTCGAATTGTGCTACCGTTGCATTTGAATTAGAAGTAAGCCTTTGTAAAATATGAATCTAAAGCTTTTTTAGTGCCTGTTTTGCCGCTTTTGTCACAAATGAATGTTTTATCTCCACGAGAATCAGTTTTAAGTGTTTGCGGCTAGTTTAGTTCAAATGAGGAGATAGAGATTCGTTTAGAATTTACTTTTCTGTGTCTTTAAATAAATGATTATCTTAATGTTTCTAGCCAGTACGAATCACATTACCACAATGCAAGTTCGTAGAGAGAAGAATGTCAATCCAGACATATTCAGGCGTTTCATGATACCATTTTTTATACTATTTCTCTCTTTCTGTCCAAGTCTGCAATCCTTTCTTGTTTTGAGCGAATTAAGGTTGGGTTCTCTCCTAAAAGGTCATTGAGTGCTTTCAAAAAATTTTGGGCAGTTATTGGCGTTTTGCATCGTTCAACGCCTGCCTATATATGCGTTTTATTGCTCTGTAAGGAAAGTTTTTTATAGCGTTGGAAAATGTTGAATAGAATCCGTTCTCTTTGGCTTTGTCAGTTATACCAATTGATGTCGTTAAAATGCCGTTTGAATAGCTATGCAAATGAACCTTCAATAGGTTTTTTGGTTTAGAGGTATAAGTCCTTGTAATTCCGTACGCGTATCTCTGTCGTTGTCAATAACTCTTATGTTCCGTAGGTTTCACGTACTCTACGCCGTGATCATGCATGTGCACATGCCATAAATTTTATCTGGGTAACGTGTTTTAAAAGATAAGGGCGATGTTGGTTTGGAATGATAACTTACAACTTAAGAGAGCAAAGATTCATAATATTTATTCTTTAACACATCTAATAATTTGTCTGGATAGCTTGCTGAACTTGCTCTTCGAATTCCGTTTTAAGATAGATGAGAAAATTCAACAGGGGAGGTGATTTCTATTATTTGCAACTTTGTTTTGAACTTCTTTTAAAACATGTGCAATAGCTAATGACATTATGATCAGTGGGTGATGAGTCCTGTATGTAATTCTTTTGCGCGTGTGTTATTTCTGATGTGAAGCATGCATGTGTTTTGAAAATGGTTATTTTTGTTGTTAAGGGCCGGTTTCTTGGCTGTATATCTTATCGGTGAATTTGTATTTCTTTAAGATCTGTCTTTTTTCCAGTTGACATGGTGTTATTGCTATAACCTTGTGTATTGCTTCAATATAGTCATTTCGTTGTAGATCGATGCGTTGTCAAAGATACACATATTATTATCACCATTGGCATTCCCATAAGCAGTTATGTTACTCTAGAGCTGAGCATCGTTATGGATACGTACATTGTTTAAAATTTTCGCAATGTCGAAAATTCAACAGTCTTCATGAATTAAGCTTTTTCTCTTTTGTTATTGAGTTTTCTAAAACACCTTTCTTGACTTTTGCGAAGGTTTTCAGTGCACGGATACAATGTGATCACCATCACAAATATTGATTATTTTATCAGTGAATTTGTATCTTTGTTCCATTATGAAACTTTTTTAATGTATGCTTTATCTTTGAAGCCCTTCAGAAAGTATGTTGATACTTTTGGTTGTGATTTTTGCTGGAAGAACGATTTTTTCTGTTTCATTTGCGGTTTGAGTTGTCATAGAAAGGCAATCTATAAGATCTTTTTTGATTGTATCCTGATAAGGTAATAAGTGCTTCTTTGGCGTGTGTGGGTAAACTCAACTCTTTTGTGAAGAGATCCTTATCTTTGTCATCAGCTTCCTCATTCATAAAAAGGTCTGGACCGTGTGATGTTTTTTGTCTCACCATGGTACATAACCAATAGAATTCCATCTAATTTTATAAAAACAAGTTTGTTTACACAACTGATTCCAGACTGCCTATTGCAATTAATTTTTTCTAAGGTATGGGATATCTAAAACGCTTCAACGTTATTAGTTTAACTATACGGAGTATAATTATGAAGAATGAAGAAAACTTTGAAGCAGTTTTACCGGATATTATTGTGAAATGGGAGGCGTTGTCTACAATTCAGAAAAGGAAGATATTGGAAAGATTAGAAAACTTTACAAATTCTCTGCAGTCAACAGAACATTTAAAGCTTCAATCTTCTTTTTATCTCCAGACGAAATCAAAGCTATGAGTTTTAAATCTTCATCGGAGATGTTAAAACCCGTTATTACATAGATGGCGCTAGCATTTCCGAGTGTATTAAGAATAGCCATAAGTTTATCCACAGAGGGTCTCTTCCCTCCTTTTATCATTTGTTGTACGTAGTTTTGTCCACAGCCTGCAGCTTTGCTTATTTCAATCATCGTTCGTCCATCACTTCTTATCAAGTCAATTAAACGTTGGAACCAATCTTTTTCAGTCTTTGTCATTTTTAGACCTTTACATATTGACGCTATAGCGTTACTATTGTGTTACAAACTCGGAATACATGATAAAGAAGCGTGAAAATATCCATGCGTAGTTCTTCGCTTATAAGTATACAGAGTTGTTTTTAACTAGTAACAAAATGCCCCTATACACTTTCAGATTCGAATCAATAAAAATGGTTGCTTAGTTCTACGATTGTAACAGGGTGGATACGTATAACCAGAAATGGAGATACGCATTCGTGCGTTTCAAAAGCACTTAATAGTATATGCAGTAGCACTATAAATCAAGATATACTCCAATACTGGTATTTGTAAAAGTTCGTGCGTTAAAGTTGTGTGCGGGCAGAGCGAAGTTTTACAGCCTTTAAAAAAGGAGGAGCATGGCTGTCGAAAAAACACAAATTCACAGGTGAAGAATGTTGGCTTTCCTTTTGTTGTAATAAATTCGCTCATCATCAAATGGTATATCGCATGCGTGTGTTGAGAAATTTTGAAAGCTTCGAAAAAAGTGATTTTGATGATTTTATAAAGCATGAAAATGATCATAATCATAAAGGTGATTGTTGAGTAGAATGTGATATACAAGGGGTAGTTACCTTACCGAAGATGGATATATTGTCGGCATCATTCGTGCTTATGGTAACCCACAAGTGAGCGTATAGAGATTCAAAGTAGTGCACATGTTTATGACGATGCAGAGGTTTATAACTATGCTTTTGGCAATGATTATTATGGAAATTCACGGTAAGGTTCGTATTTACAGCAACGCTCAAGTTTAGGACTATGCTAAGGTTTTCGAAGATTCTAATTTTATGATAAAGCTTTAGTTTGCGATCATCTAAGGATTTGTGAAAAAGCAAAATTTACTGTGATGCCGAGGTTTGTAATTATAAAGATTTTCGCAATGACAAAGAGATTTACATATGTCATTGCATTCTCCATGGTGCAAAAGATGCAAGAAAGAATGATGCGGGTAAAGTGCATGTTGAGGCACTTCCATTGTGAGCGTTTTTTGAAATCAGTTATATTCTTGCATTTGGTGTAAAGAAATACAGTGAAATAATAATTGACGTGGAGGATATAGATTGGAGCTACTTTACGTAATTTATTAGCGTATTTTTATGGAAAGAATAAGGATCCCAAGAGTAATTTATCACACTTGGCATATGCAGCTTGTTGCATTCTTTTTTGGTGAAGGGCGAAACAAAGCAAATTGGTCAAAATAACTGATTTAAGAGTAATTAAAGGAGATCAAAATGAGTGTAAACGAAATTTTATTGGGAACAGTGCTTGTTGTTTTGCTTTTCAGCGGGGTCATGTTTCGGTTTGCTTTGTATTATCGCGATCAGGTTAAAGCTTTTCAAGAAGAAGCAAGAAAGATAAAGCATGAGTTCTTAAGAGATTCTATGAAGATGACTGAAGAACGAAATAGGGCTATTAGAGAACAAAGTGTGGTGATTAAAAGACGCGATCAAACAATTGAAAAGCTGAAAAAACAAATTAAGCAGTACGAGGAAGTCATGAAGCAAAATCAGGACGCAATTAAATCTGAAGATGAAGTGAAAAAGTAATTCTGTCTATATTTTGCATCGGATTTGTGCATTAAAAGACTTTGGAAATGTTTAAGATAAGGTGGTTTAGAAGGTTGGATAACGGAGAGGTAAACCTTATTCATAAAGGCGACTGCTGGGTTAGGGGTGAGGCTATGGTTTTTGATATGTTCAATCTTATCGAAAGGTAGTTCTTGGCAACGATGTAAAAGTTTATGACAATGCCAATATTTGTGGTGATGCATATGGTGCTCAAAAAGGTTTTGGGGCGATAGGTTGATTGTTGATTTGGAGAACGAGGGGTCTGGTAATAAAAGAGTTTCAATGAACCGATATAAATAGGCATGGCAGTCGCTAAAAGAATGACACTTGTTCTTTATAACGTGAAGGAAACAAACCGGTCATGATGACTGGACAAAGAAATAGGGAGAGAAAGATAAATGCGGAAGACAATGGCTATCGGGGAGAACAATCATATTCATAAATTGTAATTTATGTGCACTCTATTAGGTTTATTACTTTCATGGGAAGACACCAGATTTGAAAGATGAGAAAGAAAAAATAATATTGAATTTAAAAAACTTCATGACGAATTTGTTAAGGAACGTGAGAAGGCGATGAGGTATGAGAGAATAGGAGGAAACTTTCTATGAAGACAGTTTACAGGGATAAGAGAAAGAACAGGAATGTAAACTGTAATACTTTCTTCATTGGAGGCTTTGGTGAGTTGTGTTGTGTGGTCAAGTGTGGAGTACTAAATTATATGGCTTTAAGGTTCAAATGTAGAGGTACAACTCTAACACTTCATCAAAACCAAACAAACGATCTTTTTGGGGTTTTATTGCACAGAGGATAAAGTTAAAGCGTTGTTTTTTTGTCTTGTTGATGATGATTGCTCGTTTTTTCTTCATTTTCCTTAAGACGCTTTGCTTGGTAAAAGTCAAACGGGTTATCTTGGAGAGGATTTTAGTGCTGTATATTTGAATTGCTTTTGAGGTAGGGTTTTGATGGATCATAATATCTCAATTGTTGGAAGGTTAAATTGAGCAGTGGATATGGCTGCATTTATATTTAGATAATAACTTCCAGTTTTTGTTCTAAATTCCATTCTTGTTTTTTGCAAAGATAGGAATGTGTTTTACTGCTTCTTTAGTCTGTTTTTCTCATGTTTCATTCTGATTTTTGAGGTTGTCTCATTGTTTTTCTAAATTTTTTAGACCTTCTTCTTGGATTTTTTTTAGCTTTGCTTAGATTTTGTTTCTTCAAACAAAGTGCCACTTTCAATGGAACTGCTTTACGCTCGAAGAGCTTAAGCTTGTTTTTGATGATACCAAATATTGTTGGCATATTTCACATGTCTTGCTCCACTCCTGTTTTTGAAAAAAATGACGGTTAAAGAACATAAAATATTTTCAATGAGATGGCAGATGACTCATATGATTCACTATTTGATCTAGGAAAATGGATTGAGCGATTTGTAGTGCGGATGGTTTTATAATAAAATAGAATGGTCAATATATTCAAACATGCTGCTTTGAAGATGGTATGATGTATTATGTGCTTTTTTAATAGTAATTTACAGAGATGATGATGACAGCAGATTGAATAGATGCAGTCTGTTTTGATGCGAGGCATTGTCACGTTGGTACAAATACTGTTCATGTTTATGGCAGCTTATTAGCGAGCTTAACGGCTTAGTGTACACATTATCAGATGCCTCAGAAGGTATCCTTGTTGGTATGAATAAAAGGACATGAAAGGGGAGGAGAAATGCATTAAAAGAGGAAGATCATTAAGATAATAATATATTGTTAAAGAACATAGACGCCAAAATGACAATGAAGCAGATGCTGGCGATTTTATATTAAATTAAAGCGAAGGAGATCAGGCATGTCAACTCAGTGAGCTGGACTATACTTTTAGGAGAAAGTGGTTTCTTGATCTCATTTATTTACCGTTCATTTAAAATTATGTAAATTTTATCCTTTTATTTCTCTCTTCTTTAAGATTTGCTTCACCAAACTTAATAAGAGTTTAGCCAGAGCCTTATTTTTTTCAGGTTGAGATGGCGGAATTCACCGCTGATTGTTTTAAAGTGAGCACAGCATTTTATTATATTCATAATGCGTGCAAGCCTATGATAACATATCCCCCCACGGAAATGAAGTGCAATGGTTCAGCTTTACATCCATATTGATGAAAGATTTTTACTGCTGGCATATAATGATCAGGAATAATAAACTGCCAACCATAGAGTGCAGCGTTATATTCTCATTACCGTTGAAGTTCAAAAAACTTTGATTTTTAAAAACACGCGATAAATGCCGATTTTTCAACATCCCTTTGCGATGAAGATTTTCAAGATAAACTGGCTTAGAGCGCTGAACCAATTGTGTTGTAAGTTTATGCAAGAAATCTTCTTTGATATTATTTATCTGTTTATGCAGCTTTGCATATCTACACTTTTCTTTTTTGGGGGTTATTGCAATCTTTTTGCTTATAACTGAAATGCTACAATACATGCTGTAAATGTTTTATCAGAAACTTTAAAGGCATCGATTCTTGTATAACCTTGTGGTATAGTTTTATAGACTTTTTAGCTGTTCAGACTGCTTTAGATAGAACATTGCTGAAGTTTAGATAGAGCATTGCTGCTGATTGATCGATTCAATAGCAGTTCGATTTGCCGGTTCGGAGACAGATACAGCATCTGCCAAAAGTTTTATTTAGCAGTTGCTTGTGGTATATTAGAAACCATACAAAAAACACTTCATGTTTTCCGTTACCAGAAAGTCAGCCTTTTTCACTTCATTATTAAAGTGTGATACAAAGTTCAAAATATACAGATTAAAAATTTTTATCTTAATGGTAAGGAACGCTAAGGCTGTAGCTCTCTAATAGGAGCTTTATGCGTAATTTCTTTTATCTGCTCAATATTTATTAGGATATCTTGCTTCGTTGGATACCCCTTACTAGAAAAAGCAATTTTTTGTTCATCTCCTGAGATTAGACGCCAGTACCATTGCTTGTGAACTCCTTGAAACACTTCAAAATACATGCTTCCTACCTCATAAAATAGCCGATAATTGCAGGTAAATATTCAACCCATCTGACTATGAGAATTTACATATGTCTCTACAGTAAGTAGTCAATATATTTTCCTTAAATTTTTTGATCTCAAACAATAATTTCTATGAGGACTATATTTTGTAACAAGAAAATATTTGTTGTCAATAAGGTATAAATAGATATTTTATACTATAAAATATATTTATTTAAATTTAATGGCATTGTATTCATAATTTATAATAGTAAAAAAATATTTTTATTATTAATAGATAAGTATATTCAATTATTTTACTATAAAAAACAAATTCCACATGGCGCATCAAACTTTATCAGCAAGGAAAGAAGTGTTACTAATTTTTCTATGCTGATAAAGTTTGTGTTTGTTTCATCGCTCTTTTTGATATGGACGTTTATTGATTAGCAATAGCCTCTTTTTGCGATCTGCTTCGAATGAGTAAATCAATGAACAAACTAAGGGCATAGGAATTAGCCATTTTTGCTTTCATATCGATCAGAGAGGTTGCGGCTTTTAGGGTGAAGATATTAGATGAACCCTGTCGCGACAAATATTGCTGCAGCTTCTCATAAGAGCTTTTGATTTTTTCTTGGTTTATTTTTCTATTACGATCGCTATTGGCAAGAATCTCTTCAAGCCCCTCAATTTTTTTTATAAAATAGTTCCAGTCAAAGTCACCTTTAGTATATTCGGTATCAAACATTTTCCCTTGTCCAGTTAAAAGCCAATTAATGTTGACACCGTACAACGTGTGATATGTTTGTAACACACTAAGATTGGGTTCTCTTTCTCCGCGCTCATAAAAAGCAATGGAGTTTTTTGTCATGCTAAAACTTTTGGCTAATGCTTCACGTGATGGATCCCCTAAAGCAAGGCGTACATAACGCAAACGTTTTCCAAATATAGTCTTTGATTCAGTTTCAGGACGTGCCACGAATTATCTCCCTCAGTAAATCATCATGGTATAAGTTTTGACCGATAAAGGCACACTATGTATTAATGTCTCATGATGTAATGTCAATATTTATAGATTTTATTTTTCTCTATTTTTAAATTTTAGTGAATAGAAAATGACTTCTGACTTATTGTATTGTATATTATTTAAGATTTCTATTCATTTCAAATGAAAGATGTACTTACTGATTCTTATCTTGTTTTTTGGGAGGAAAATTCCATATGAGTTTGCCGTATGTGTGTTTTATCTCTTTTTGCATTAATAGCTGCAATTTTTCGATTTGCGCAGCAGATGAATTAAAGAAATAAATTTCGAGGAATAGATCATGGCCCTATTAGGTTATTTTGGATGGGCTTTTTTTTTCACAATTATTGGCGTCTTTTTAGGAGGGGCTATTGGTTGGTTTGAAACGGGAAGTGTTATTGGTTTTCTTAAATATTTTTTCATCTGCTGTGTTTTAGGAGTTTTGGAAATTTCTTTATCTTTTGATAATTCTATTATCAATGCACGTGTTCTTGGAAAGATGGACCCGCTATGGCGTCGTCGTTTTCTGGTATGGGGCATTTTAATAGCAGTGTTTGGGATGCGGATTGTTTTTCCATTGCTGGTGGTTGCTGTTGCTGTTGGGATTAGTCCAGTTGCCGCAGTAAAATTAGCTATATGGGAACCACATCAGTATGCCACAATCTTAATGGATAGTCATGTGGCGATTGCGGCTTTTGGAGGAACTTTCCTCATGATGGTTGGTTTAAAATACTTTTTTGATTCTGAAAAAGAAGTGCATTGGCTCGCTTTTATAGAAAGACCAGCTCAAAAACTTGGGGCAGTTAGTGGGATTGATATTGCAATTATCTTGACTTTGATATTATTCTTCTCAGGGCAGGTCGTAACAGAAGATAAAATAGCTTTTTTACTCGCTGCCCTTTATGGACTTTTAACATTTATAGGTATCGAAGCCATCAGTTCGCTGTTGGATTCTCCAAAAACGACTTTAAGTGCAGTTTTTAAGGGGGGGGTAGGCGCATTTCTTTATCTAGAAATTTTAGATGCTAGTTTTTCTTTTGATGGTGTTGTTGGTGCTTTTGCCTTTTCACACAACCTTTTTATTATCGCAATTGGTCTTAGTATAGGTGCGTTTTACGTTCGTTCCATGACAATTATGTTGGTTGAGTCAGGGATATTGTTGCATTATCGTTATTTGGAGCATGGTGCTTTTTATGCAATTTTAATCCTCGCAGTGATTATGTATCTGCAAACTCTTGTATCGGTTCCTGAAGTCTTAACAGGACTGGTGGGGGTCGGTATTATTGGAATGGCATTTTGTTCTTCTCTTCGCTTTAAGTGTCATCACCTGAATAAAGATGTTGTGTCTAAGTAAGTTGAAAGCTTTTTATGCGTTGCAATAGCACGACGAAAGAAAGTTTTTTAGGAGGTTATTAAGAGTTCTATACCGGCTTCATTCATAGTTTTAAGCATCGTATTAAGCGATCCATTTAAATCAATACCAGCACAGGCATTTAATGAAACGCTAACTTTAAAGCCGCATTGTATGGCATGAAGTGCAGAAAATCCAACACAAAAATCCGTTGCTAAGCCACACATAATGAGTTTTGTAAAACCATGTTCTTTAAGGTAAACTTGTAAGCCTGTTGGTGTTTTTTGATCATTTTCAAAAAAAGCAGAATAGCTATCAATTTTTTGATTATAGCCTTTTCTGAGGATAAGCTGTGCTTTCTCAACTTTGAGAGATGTGTGAAATTCTGCTCCTTGTGTTCCTTGTATACAATGATCAGGCCAGAGTATTTGAGGACCATAGTCAAGTTTGACAGTATCATAAGGCGTTTTTTCAGGGTAGGAAGAAGCAAAGCTGCAATGGTTTTTGGGATGCCAGTCTTGGGTTAAAATGATATGATCAAAATAGTCTATGAAATTATTAACAACAGGTAAAATCGTATCACCTTGTGGTACTGCAAGTGCTCCACCTGGTAAGAAGTCATTTTGGACGTCAATAACGATTAAGGCTTTTTTTTCCATGAGCATATTCCTGTAGGAGATTTACTTTTGTGGTACCTTTTCAAAGACTATATTTTGTTTTGAAGTCTTGAGATAATTTGGTGGATATTGGTGTTATTTTTATATTATCGAGCCAAAAAAGGGGAGGGGATAAGTTTTTACAATTCGTTTTATAGTTTTTTACGAATTGCAACCACGTACCAATGGGAAGTGCACTGTAGTCACTTATCGCTACATGTTGATGCAAAGCTTTCATGATCATTGGACTGGGGACGTCGGATCCCATAAGGTAACGGTCATTTTGTAAACGCAATTTGAGCCACATCAGGGCAAGGGATGAAGTCCATTGTCTTCCATGACATAAAATTGATGAAAAAAGGGAGGGATTTTTTGCCACGAAATGTAAAGCCCATAAAGCAAAAAAAGAGGGTGCATAGAGAATGGGTTTTCTCTGTGATACCACATTACATTGATAAGTTGGCTTAATACGATAAAAACATAATGTTATATCTGGTAGAGAAAAGAGAGGTGATGTTTGATAACATGTTTCAGGTACAGCTAAAAAGATTTGCTTTTTGCTCTTGGAAGGGGCATTTTTTTGCATTTAGAACCGTAGCGAGGGCTTGTGAGATTAGAAAAAATGTATCAATATAAAGCAAAAAGCTTTTTATGCAACGCAAGCACTGTTTGTTGCACATTTAAGAAAAGTGAAAGCAATTTTTAAAAGTCTCAACCTCTTATACTGACCAATAATAAAGAGAAATTTATGGCACGTCAATTTATCTATCACATGACTGGGCTCAACAAGACTTACGGCAATAAGAAAATTTTGGAAAATATTCATCTGTCTTTTTATCCAGATGCAAAAATTGGCATTTTGGGACCAAATGGTGCAGGTAAATCAACCATTTTACGTATTATGGCTGGGTTAGACAAGGAATATACCGGAGAAGCATGGCTTTCTGAGGGGGCAAGTTGTGGCTATCTGCCGCAGGAGCCTCTTCTTGATACAAGTAAAGATGTGCGTGGCAATGTGATGGAAGGTGTGGCCGATAAGCAAGCAATTTTGGAGCGTTATAATGAATTGATGATGAATTATAGTGAAGAAACGGCTGATGAGAGCGCGCGCCTTCAGGATATCATCGACAGTCAGAATCTTTGGGATTTAGAAAATCAAGTGGAAATGGCTATGGCTGCCCTTGGTTGTCCACCAGCTAACGAGGATGTGACAAAACTTTCAGGAGGTGAAAAGCGGCGTGTTGCGCTTTGTAAATTGCTTTTATCAAAACCTGATTTATTGCTTTTGGATGAACCAACAAACCATTTGGATACTGAAGCCACAGCTTGGCTTGAAAGGCATCTACGGGAATATCTCGGCGCGGTGCTTTTGGTGACACATGACCGTTATTTTCTCGACAATGTAACGGGTTGGATTTTAGAATTAGATCGCGGTAAAGGTATACCCTATGAGGGAAACTACTCTGCTTATTTGGGGGCTAAAGCCAAACGTTTAGCTCAGGAAGGGCGTGAAGAGGCTGCTCGCCAACGTACGTTGTCACGTGAACGGGAATGGATAGCTTCTAGTCCGAGAGGGCGACAAGCAAAGTCAAAAGCGCGGATTAAAGCGTATGATGAGTTGGTTCAAGCTGCGCGTGAGCGCCGTCCTGGAGAGGCACAAATCATTATTCCTATTGGCAAAAGATTGGGGCAGGTTGTCATTGAAGTTGATAATCTCTCTAAGTCATATGGAGAGCGTGTGTTGATTGATGGTCTCTCTTTCAAACTTCCTGTTGGTGGAATTGTTGGAGTCATTGGTGCCAATGGTATGGGAAAATCTACTTTGTTTAAAATGTTGACAGGGCAGGAACATCCAGATTCAGGTCAAATCCGCATCGGGGAAACAGTTCACATGAGTTATGTCGATCAGAGTCGCGATTCGTTGGCAGGTGATAAAACCGTTTGGGAGGAAATTTCTGGCGGTAATGATGTCATTAAGTTAGGTGAATATGAGATGAATAGTCGCGCTTATTGCAGTGCATTTAATTTCAAAGGTGCAGATCAACAGCAGAAGGTGGCAAATTTGTCAGGAGGGCAGCGCAATCGCGTGCATTTGGCTAAGCTTTTAAAAGAGGGAGGCAATGTTCTTCTTCTTGATGAACCGACAAATGATCTTGATACCGAAACTCTAGGTGCATTGGAAGATGCATTGGAAAATTTTGCTGGTTGCGCGGTTATCATATCGCATGATCGTATGTTTCTTGATCGGTTAGCAACCCATATTTTAGCCTTTAAAGGGAATGGTCATGTGGAATGGTTTGAAGGTAATTTTGCTGAATATGAAGCTAATAAGGGCCGTCATTTCGGTGCAGATTCTCTTAATCTTAAGCGTGTGCATTATAAGCCGCTGACACGCTAACTTGTTTATTTGATTGAAAAAATGTAAATGACATTCCTGTTCTTCGTTTTTCAGAAGACGTAGTGTACACTATGCTGTAAAGTTATCGTTTTCATTGCATCGCAGGCAAAAAGGAGAACGGAATTTCAATCATGCCTTGCTAAAGTATAATTAAATTCTATGCCATTATGCTGGTGGATATATGGGCAATTGTTTCTAATCAAATTGCAATGAAGGGTGGTAAAGTTCATTATAAAGTTGTAGTGAGCTGCCATATAAATACTCTGGCACTCACAATAGCATAGAGAAGTGAGTGCTGTTTATTTTTTAGCAATTGTCCATTCTTTGTTCATATATCATAAAATAGGCAGTAACAAAATAGATGCAAGTATGCGTCTTCTGCTTGACTTTCTATTCCTATAAATAAATTTTTACAGGATTATTTATAAAAAAAGTGCAAGTTTGGATACGATGATTATGTTGCTAAAAGCGATGGCAGAATTAAGTCGTTTGCGTATTCCTGCACTTTTTGTACCACGGAGATTTAAACATATCAAACTTTACATTTATTTTTTGCCAGTCGCAACTGCATGTATTACGGTATTTACGTTTTATTATACTAAAGCACAATTGATTGAGTGTTATCAGAAGGGTGGAGGCATTTATTTTGCGTTGTCATGATTGTTTTGGTAAAGATATTTGGTGGCTATTCTTTACAGTTTTTCTAGAGCGTGATTTGATTCTAATACACGATTTTTGCACGTTTTATGGATGTAAAAACAGCGCCTAAAAAGAGGAAAGAAGCATTTTTTACAAAATGTGGCGCAGTGGGATGCGTTGTGGTTTTCCTATGATCATGCTGTGGAAAAGCGCTTTACGGGAAATCATTGGCAATAAAAACCTTTAATACGCTGGATATTGGTACTGATACAGGCTCTGTATTAAAATTGTTTTCAGGTCTTTATACGCATGCAGCTGAAGTTGTCTTTGATAGTGATGTTTTTGCATTTATTTGTTGGAAATACAACTTTTGATTTGGTCATTCTTCATTGAGTTTTACATTTTCTTGAGAGTCCCGAGGTGACTTTTCATGAGGTTGCAGGTATTTCGCGTCCTCATGGGTGTTTGTTGATTGTGGATTTTGTTCGCTATGAAGTTGAGTCTTCACATTTCTACCACGTTCATATACCTTTTCGGATTTCTAGATTCACAAATAGAACAATAACTCAAAAGTGCAAGACTTAATTCTAGAACAAATGATTTGTCTTCCTGCTCTACAAAATGAAAACAATGAGGGGGCTCATGGTTAAACTTTGGCTTGCTCGTGGTCCGCGTTTACTGGTTGACGATATAAAAGATAAAAAGTAGAAGTTTGCATAATTATGTTTGCTAACATGCTTTATTTTTTGTCCTTATAAAAG
Organism: Bartonella quintana; assembly: GCF_009936175.1. Classification (NCBI taxonomy): domain Bacteria; kingdom Pseudomonadati; phylum Pseudomonadota; class Alphaproteobacteria; order Hyphomicrobiales; family Bartonellaceae; genus Bartonella; species Bartonella quintana. The sequence goes on from NZ_AP019773.1 coordinate 474,358, forward strand.
TGTAAAGATAGGATTTTTAAGTATTTGAAATATTACCTTTTTTTGCACTTGCATTGTATTTTTGTGCATGAGAATGCTGGTGCTTCAATATGTAGGGGTAGGGCATGTCGGCTGTATAACGAAAGGTATTCTTGAAGAAAAACTACTAGGATAGCTGTTTAACGCCTGTTGATCCAGCGTGTATTAAATTAAATAAGACATTTATTTATAATGATAATTGTTTTTTACAACTTGAGTGAGAACACCGAAGGCAGGAAGTTTTTCTCATTTCAACCCCTTTGATTTAGAACCAAAAGAATCATTTATTTGTACGTCACAAGAGGAATGAGCGTATAGGTAAAAACCATTTGAAAAGAAACAATGTGTTGTTTCTTAATGCAAGAGTAGGTGCAATCTTGGGAGTTGGGAAATATAATGATGGTATAAGCTTATACCTTTATAAGCGTGAAGATAGTGGGATCCAATGGATCTTGCGTTATATCCTAAAGGTGGCATCAGAAGAGGAGATTAGGGCCAGATGAGATCTCTCTTTAGATACAACCTTAAATGAACAGCACAATAGGGAGCTTCGTGTGGAGTGTGATTCAATGAAAGAACGCGAAAAGTAAAAAAGAAGGTACTGCATAATTTCCACTAAAGATAACATAGTCTAGCTATTTTCAGATGCAGAAATTTGCCATTTTACCATTCTGCAGGGTAGTTTAAGCAATAAGAGATAGCCAGAAAATTTTTGTACTGACGTTGTTTGTGATGATAATGTATTGGAATTGATTGTTGGTTATAAAATAGTTTCAAGTCACCTTGAATGGTGATAATAGGTGATTCGAAATAAATGCATTCAGAGTTCTGATTTTCTTTTTCGTGAAAATTAATTTTTTCAAATTTACAATTGGTATTGTAACTGCAGAGGCAATTTTACAATATCTTTTTTTTATGATGATTCTCAAAAATTGTTATGAAGACAGAGAAGATTTGGTATTTCTATTTTTATCATATCAAGACTACGCTAGTTCATCGTTTTGAGTAGAATGATTTATTCCCCCATTAGCGTCTAGGTTCTAATTTTTTGTACAATCTTAAAGTGTTAAAAAGATTCACACTTTGATTTTTATGGTGATAGTTGTTGAACAAGTGATATCTGCTTTTATATGTTTTGTACTTCATAGGGAGAAGTTCAGACAATTTAGAACTTTTACAGTCAAAGGATTTTGGAGAGAAAATATTATTAAAATGACGATGATCATAGATTCTTATTGATGCTCCTTGAAATAAATTTGCCTCAAATTGGATCATTTTGAATGTTTTTTTGCCTAAATTTTTCCATTTTTAGATAAGTTTGTAATTTTTTTTATTTTTTGTGTGAAAGATGATTAAGAATTTCTTGTTGTTTAGAACATTTTATTTCATAGCAAGAATATCGCATCGACATTATGGTCAGTGCGAGAGGGCAATCAGGGAACCTCCTCCCCCCCCCCCGCGTGGATCCCTTAGATTGTCGGGCCTGGCTGCGGATTTCCTCAGTCAGGCTTTTTAGAATTCAGTATTAGTTTATAGGTTGAAAATTGTTTTTTATCAAAAAGTCTGATGAAAAATGCGTTGTGGGAATATGCTTTGTATATCTTAGTTAGGGAGAGATAATGGTCTTTTGCGGGCGTCGTATTGTTCTCTGTGTGTTTGTTTTTTTGGTTTTCGCAGCCAGTTTTTTTGCTTCTCGAAATGTTGCCATTTATCAGTTTTTATTTGGTCGGTTTTTTTCTTCTCACCAGGTTGATGTAACAGAGGCAGAGGCTATGCTCCTAGAGAGATTGGCAATATCTTTTCCAGATATTATAATGGAACTCTCTAAGCTGAATCCTCAGCAACAAAAGCAAGTGATTGAGCAAATACGCCAATATACAATTGCTGCTGCTTTTGCGAGCGGGCAAAGCGATGAGGATGCACAGAAATTGGGTAGAGCTGTTGTTGTGGCTATATTTAAAGCGATTTCTCATCCTTCCATTGGTGATGCTTACTTTTAGTCATTTCTTAAGCAATTATGCGTTTACGGTTTCTCCTAAGGGTATTTTTTGTGCTTTTCATGGAATTTTGGAAAGCATGCAGAAAGGGTATGGCGCCCTTTTTTTATTTGGTATGATAGGGGGAAAGATGGAACAACTACGAAAGCCCTTTTTTCTGCAGATTTTAGGATATTTATTTGTTGTATAATTCTTGAAAATGGAGAAGGGACGTGCAAGGGTGGATTGAACCATAGTCATGATATGCGGACAATTTAAAATGGGGATGAAGCAATATAAAGTTTTATTCAGACGTTATTGAGATTGTTTGCCTGTCCCTTTATAGAATTTTCTAAAAACAGATAGAAGTAATTATTTAAGCTATACTATACGATTAAAAAATAATGTGTTGAGACACAGTCATAAGTTTCTTATGGTTAATTATGGTAAATGGGTTTGTCTGGCATGGATTTTTTTGCAGTGAGTATTTATCAACCAATCATTGGGGAGAGTTGGTAAAGGTTTCTATTGCTAGTAGGTCTGCTGCAATATTGAGGGCGTTCTGGGAAATTATTCCAGTCTCTGATGCTTTTTACGGTTGTGGAATTGACCTCAATGAGGTTTTTGATAATTGTATGTAGAAAATGCCAGCGATATTTTCAATACTGTTTTTGTCTTCTAAAGTTGGGTGCGCGGTAGATTTATAAACAAGTGATAGAGTATATCATTTGTTTAGGACGTTAAAAACTTCTTTATAGTTTCTTTATTTTTTTGATATCTTATGAAATACAGAAATATATAATTCGTAAGTTTAAGAGATTTTCTTATAGTGGGAAAAATTACCTTTAAATTGTCTTAATATTTCCATTTTCAAGCCGCTCTTTTGTTTTCTTTTTATGTAAAATGCGTCCGCTCAGCCGTTGCGGCTGGGATTTGATATATAATGAAGAGAAAAAAATGCAATTTTTGAAAATCTTTTTAAGCGCAGCATTTGTTGTATTTTTTGTGTTTAATATAAGTTGGGCGCATACCGTGTTAAATGTTGCAAGATCAAGTGAAGGCACAGAGATTATTACTTCTAAAATTCCTGTTCGTCCTTATGAGTTTCTTATTCAAAAGATTGCGAATAAGTACAATGTTCCTATTAATTTGGCACACGCTGTTGTAAGGGTTGAAAGTGATTATAAGGCACGTACAAAAGGGGCTGCTGGCGAGATAGGTTTGATGCAAATTAAACCATCTACTGCACGAAGTTTGGGTTTTAAGGGTTCTGTGCACGATCTTTATGATCCTGCAACAAATCTTGAATATGGTATGCGTTATTTGGCGCGGGCATATAAACTAAGTTCTGGCGATACGTGTGGCACAATCCTTAAATATAATGCAGGTCATGCTGCAAAAAAAATGAATTCCATTTCGGAAAAATATTGCTCAAAAGTGAAAACTTATCTGGCTTCATTGAAATAAAATACACCTTGAAAGCAAAGTGTTTTTTGATCAGGTTTTAAAATATCTTAAGGGGACTCTTTTCACTTGACGAAAAATGTTTTATAAATGATGTGTCAGTCGGCTGGGCAACCGCGCTTGTTCAATGCCTAAAAGTGGCAGGTGAGGAAAGTCCGGGCTCCATGGAAAAACGGTGCCGGGTAACACCCGGCGGGGGCGACCCTAGGGAAAGTGCCACAGAAAGCAAACCGCCTATTTTTATAGGTAAGGGTGAAAGGGTGGAGTAAGAGCCCACCGCGCATTCAGTAATGAATGTGGCAAGGTAAACCCCACCGGGAGCAAGACCAAATAGTAATGACGCGCAAGGCTTAGACTTGCAGCCGGTTTCCGGGCGAGTCATTCGGGTAGGTTGCACGAGGCGGATGGTAACATCCGTCCCAGATGAATGGTTGCCATGTAAAGTGTAAACTTTACCATACAGAACCCGGCTTACAGGCCGACTGATATTTCATGATTGACCAGATATTTTACATAATTGATATTGTACATTGAGTGTTGCACACAGGCTTTTTTCTATGGACTGCATGTTTTTGAAGGGGACACTCAAATTAAAGAATTTTTTTAAAATTATAACATTTCTTTAAGTATAAGGCATTAGAATATGCATTGGGTTAACTTTAGCGTCATTTTCTTTCATTGTGGTAGAAAGGAAAGTTGAAGTTTCCTATCCTGGCATCAGTTGCCATTGATAGCTATTGATTTGAAAAAGCATAAATAAAGCATAAATCAAGACGGATTATTTTGACAAAACCAGGGAACAGAGCTGAGCGCCATATTCCAGTGTTATTACAGCCAGTTTTAGCTGGGCTTATGCCATTGATTGGGGCAAAAGTGATTGATGGTACCTTTGGTGCTGGTGGTTATACGCGTGCTTTGTTAAATGCGGGTGCACAGGTTATTGCTCTTGATCGTGATCCTCATGCTGTTCGTGAGGGACAATCGCTTGTTGATGAATTTTTTCCACGACTTCGTTTGATGCAAATGGAGTTTTCACAGTTGGATCGCGTCGTTGAAGAGAAGGTGGATGCTGTTATTTTGGATATTGGTGTTTCTTCAATGCAGTTTGATGAAGCTGAAAGGGGATTTTCTTTTCAAAAAGATGGTCCATTAGATATGCGAATGGCTCAGACTGGTTTTACGGCTGGCGATGTGGTGAATCGTTTAAAAAAGGATGATTTAGCTCGGATCTTTAAAATATTAGGGGAAGAACGCTATGCGGGCCGAATTGCTCGGATGATTGAAAAGCGCCGCTGTGTTCAACCTTTTTTGCGTACAGGTGATCTTGCTCATGCCATTGAGGCACTGGTGGGACGTAAACCGGGAGATCGCATTCATCCTGCAACGCGTGTATTTCAGGCTCTTCGCATTTATGTTAACGATGAAATTGGTGAACTTGCACGTGGCTTATTCGCTGCTGAAAGCGTTTTGAAACCAGGAGGCCGTTTGGGTGTTGTGAGTTTTCATTCTCTTGAAGATCGTATGGTCAAAAGATTTTTTTCTGCTCGTTCAGGAAGGTGTAGGAGATCACGTTATCTTCCTGAAATAGAGGCGGCTCCAGCAACATTTGTTTCTTTGTTTAAAGGTGCAATAACGGCAAGTAAAGAAGAGCTCCAGCAAAATCCTCGTTCACGTTCTGCTAGGTTGCGTATTGGTATACGTACTGAAGCGGAGTGTCTTGCTAAAGATATAAAATTATTTGATTTTGCAGGGATTGCCAGTTTTGAAGGCAGCAAGAAATGACAGTTTTTCGTACATTTGATATGATTTTAGTAATGATTATGATTTGTATGGCAGGCCTTACTTATAAGGTCAAATATGATGTCCAAAAACGGATGAGCGAAGTCCGTCGTCTTGAACATCAAATTGCTGCAGAAAAAAATACAGTGAGTTTGCTTTATGCTGAATGGGCTGTGATGATAGAGCCTTCACGCATGCAAAAACTTGCGAAGCATTATCAAAAAGAACTAGGTTTAGAGATTATTCAGCCTCGCCAAGTTGTAGAGTTTGAGGACATTCCAGTACGTGTACATGATCAAATTGGAGAAGTGATTAAACAAAATATCTTGAAGGAAGGGAAAGATATTTTAGCGAATAATCGTGCTTCTCAGGTGAATGAGATTGTTCAAAAAGGCGTGCGATGATGAAATCATTTTTTCTCTTTTCCCAGAAGAAAAAGCGCTTAAATAACCAGTTGGATTTTCGTAATTTCTCCATTCGTCGTTCGTATTCTGCTCGTCCACGCTTACTTTTTTCTTTGCTCTGTTTCCTTATTTTATATGGCGTTATAGGGGCTTGCCTTATTTCTTATGGGCTTGAAGGTGGGCAGATTGAAGAAGCAAAAGGTCCAGGGGTTCTTCAATTAACTGCACGGCCTGATATTATTGATCGTAATGGTCGTTTATTAGCGACAGATATTAAAACTTACTCGCTTTTTGCTGAACCACGACGTGTTATTGATGTAGATGAAACAATTGAATTGCTCTCAACAGTTTTGTCTGATCTTAATTGGCATGAAACTTATAAACGCCTAAAAAGAAAGTCTGGTTTTTCTTGGATTCAGCGTGGGTTAACGCCAACACAAAAGGCCCAAATTATGGCTCTTGGTATCCCAGGGATTGGTTTTCGTCCTGAAATTCGCCGGTTTTATCCAGGTGGTTCTGTGGCTTCGCATATTCTCGGCATGGTGAATGTTGATAATCAGGGTATAGCGGGTATGGAAAAATATATTGATGATGCTGGTTTAAGTGCGTTGCGTTCTGCTGGTCTCGCAACTGAGGAAGCATTAAAGCCAATTCAACTTTCGATAGATGTACGTATTCAGGCAATTGTGCATGATGAACTTATAAAGGCAATGAAGCGCTATAAAGCGATTGCTGCAGGGGCTGTTATTTTAAATATCCACACTAATGAAGTTCTTGCTATGGTATCTGTCCCAGATTTTGATCCTGGAAATCCTGTTGATGCTTTGAAAAGTGATCGCTTAAATCGTATAACTGCGGGAGCTTTTGAAATGGGATCTATCATGAAAAGTTTTACGACTGCGATGGCACTTGATTCAGATATGTTTCATTTAAACAGTCTTATTGACGCTTCAAAACCAATACAAGCAAGTAGTGGATACATCATTCATGATTTTCACGGCAAAAATCGTCCTTTAACGTTATGGGAGGTTTTTATTTATTCTTCGAATATTGGTTCTGCTAAAGAAGCATTGGCAATTGGGATTGAAAAACATCGCGCTTTTTTGAAAAAACTTGGTTTGCTTGATCGATTAACTACAGAATTACCTGAGGTTACTCATCCTATTGTGCCACGTCATTGGAAGGATATCCATTCGATGACAATCTCTTTTGGGCATGGTATGGCAACAACCCCCTTGCAAACAGCAGTAGGTGCTGCTGCTTTAATGAATGGTGGTTGGTTGATTGCACCTACATTTTTAAAACGCACAAAAGAGCAAGCTTTGAAACAGGCAAAAAAAGTCTTGCAAGCTAAAACAAGTCAAAATATGCGTTATCTTTATAAGTTAAATAGCGATATTGGTTCTGGGCGTAATGCAAAAGTAGAAGGTTATCGTGTTGGTGGTAAGACAGGAACAGCGGAAAAAGTTGAAAATGGAAAATATTCTAAAACAAAAAATTTCAATAGTTTTCTTGCTGCTTTTCCTATTGAAGATCCTGCTTATGTTGTTTTAACAATTATCGATGAACCTAAACCTGAAGATGGAAAATATGCCGCAACAGCAGGATTGAATGCTGGGCCAATGCTTTCTAATATTGTGCGTCGCTCAGCTAGTTTTCTTGGAATAAAACCAGACTTTAAGAAAGAATATGATTCTATTTTAAGCACAAAGAACAGTTCAAGATTAGTGAAACAACGGTAAAATTAATATAAAGGTGCGTTGGCATGTTGTTTGGAACAGTTTTTACAGAATGTATTGAAAATAGTCGTCTTTTTTCAATGGAAATAACAGGAATAACCGCAGATTCTCGGCAAGTCTTACCGGGCTATGTCTTTGTAGCTCTTCAAGGCAATCAAGATGATGGTAGACACTATATCAATGATGCTATAAAGCGTGGTGCACAAGCAATCGTTACAGATTGTAATGCTGTTCTTGAGAATTTCTCTGTTCCTGTTCTGCATGTTTTGGATGTTCGCCATAGTTTAGCGATAGCAGCTGCACGTTTTTACGGTTCTCAACCTGAAATAGTAGTAGCTGTGACAGGTACAAGTGGTAAAACATCAGTTGTCTCTTTTCTTCGACAAATTTGGACACATGTTGGATTATGTGCTGCCAGTATAGGAACAGTAGGTATTGTTTCTCCTCACCGGAATGATTCTTGTTCTTTCACAACACCCGATCCAGTCGTTTTACAACGCCTCCTTTATGAAATGTCCAATGAAGGTGTTACACATGCCGCCCTTGAGGCATCTTCGCATGGGCTTGATCAAAGTCGACTGGATGGGGTACGTTTAACTGCTGCTGCCTTTACCAATCTAGGGCGTGATCATATGGATTATCACAAAGACGTAGAGGATTATTTGCAGGCTAAAATGAGGCTATTTGATACACTTTTGCCTCAAGATGCTCCTGCTTTGGTTTTTGCAGATGATATTTATTCGCAAAAGGTGATTGATATTGTTACGAAAGCGCGCCGTCGGATTTTAACAATTGGGCGTAAAGGAAAATTTATCACTATTAATCGTATTGAACATCAACGTTTGAAACAGTGTGTTGAATGTCGTGTGGAAAACAATATTTATACATTTGATTTGCCTTTAGCGGGAAATTTTCAGGTGACCAATGCACTTATGGCAGCAGGACTAGCAATTGCAACAGGTATCTCTCCTAAGAAGGTTTTTCATTCGCTTGAAGTTTTGCAGGGAGCACCTGGACGGTTAGAATTAGTTGGAAAGACAGAAAATAATGCTCCTGTTTATATAGATTATGCGCATAAACCAGAAGCTTTAGAGCAGGTGTTGCTTTCTGTTCGCCCCTTTACACAAGGACGTTTAATCCTTGTTTTTGGTTGCGGAGGTGATCGCGATCAAGGAAAAAGACCTTTGATGGGGAAAATTGCAGAAAATAAGGCTGATATTGTTATTGTAACGGATGATAATCCTCGCACGGAAATGCCAGAAAAAATCCGCAAGGATATTTTACAAGCAGCACCAAGAGCAATAGAAATCGCAGATCGTGGTGAAGCTATTTCTTATGCAGTTGGGCTTCTAAAAGCAGAAGATACATTAATCATTGCGGGAAAAGGTCATGAGAATGGTCAAGTTATAGGGAAAAAAACATATCCTTTTTCAGATCGTTTGAAAGCGATTGATTCTTTGCAGGAACGGATGAGATGACAGCTTTATGGGATAAACAGGCGCTTATTGCAGCAATTGATGGCTTTGTAATTGGCTGTATGCCGGAAACTTTTTCTGGGATTTCTATTGATAGTCGTACTCTGACAGAAGGCGATATTTTTTTCTGTATTAAAGGGCATCATCTTGATGGTCATGATTTTGCTGCGCAAGCTTATGCTCGAGGTGCAGGCGTTCTTATTGTTGCAGAAAATCGTTTGACTGACATGGAAAAAATATCCGCTCCACTGATTGTTGTTCCTGATGTTTTGCAAGCCTTAGAAAAACTTGCGCAAGCTGCACGTAAGCGTTCAAGAGCTAAAATTATAGCGATAACAGGTTCTGTGGGAAAAACGACAACAAAAGAAGCTTTGAAACAAGTGCTTGCAACTGTTGGAAAGGTTCATGCGAATCTTGCTTCTTTAAACAATTGCTGGGGGGTGCCGCTCACCCTGGCACGGATGCCTGTGGAGAGTGATTACGGTATTTTTGAAATTGGTATGAATCATGCAGATGAAATTCGTTCTCTGGTCAAGTTGGTTTGTCCGCATGTTGTTTTAGTTACGCATATTGCTGCGGGACATATGGGTTTTTTCAAAAATCTTAAAGGAATAGCGGATGCAAAAGCTGAAATTTTTGAAGGACTAGATGAAGAAGGAGTGGCTCTTTTAAATGCGGATAATGGTTTTTTTTCTTATTTAGTCCGAAAAGCAAAACAATGTGGTGTGAAAAAAATCTTAAGTTTTGGTGAGGCTGAAAAGTCTGATTATCAAGCGAGAAACATACGTCTTCGAACAGATTTTTCTTCTATGATTGTTCATATTGGGGGGCAGGAGAAGGTGATTAAAATTGGTGCCCCCGGACGACATATTGTACAAAATAGTTTAGCTGTTATTGCGGCTTGTGATGTCATTGGTATTGATTTTGCGTGTGTTTCGCTTTCTTTGAGCCGTTTTTCTCTTCAAAAGGGACGTGGTGTTCGTTATCAACTGTTTTTACCAAATGGAGGCGAATTTCATTTAATTGATGAAAGCTATAATGCTAATCCCGCGTCTATGCGTGCTGCTCTTGATCTGCTTGCGACAGGACCAGTAGGTGTGGGGGGAAGGCGAATTGCTCTTTTGGGTGATATGCTCGAATTAGGAGCTTATAGTGAAAAACTCCATCGTGATTTAGTAAAGCCAATATGTCGTTCTAGTGCTAATCCAGTTTTTTTATTTGGTGAGGCAATGAAGTTTTTAGCTATTGATTTGTCCGCTTATGTTAAGGTTCATTATGCTGAAAATATTGAAAAAATTTTACCGCTTATTTTTGCAGAAATTTCCAATGGGGATCTGCTTATGATTAAATCATCCCGTAGTCTTTATTCATCAGATATTGTGACTGCACTGCTTGATCACTATAAAGTGGCTTCTCTATAACTTTGATAGGTTTTTTTATGTTATGATGTTGTTTTTTTCTTCACTTAGCGATTGGTTTCCAGGTGTGAGTGTTTTTCGTTATATTACTTTTCGTACTGTGGCGGCTATGCTTACATCGGGTCTCATTGTATTTCTGTTTGGGCCTAGCATTATTGCCTCTCTTAAATTGCGACAGGGAAAAGGGCAACCAATTCGCGCTGATGGTCCTCAAACACATTTTAAAAAGGCTGGCACACCTACTATGGGCGGTTTGATGATTTTAACCGGCATTGTGGTATCAGCGTTTTTGTGGTGTAATTTATCGAATATTTACTTTTGGGTATCGTTATTCGTTATGCTTTCTTTTGGGATGATTGGTTTTTATGATGATTATCTTAAGGTAACGAAACAAACGGAGAAAGGATTTTCTGGTAAGGCACGGTTAAGTTTGGAATTTTTGATTGCGATTATTGCTGCTTTTGTTCTCTTACAAGTTGGCTCGTCCGGATTAGCTTTGCCCTTTGTGAAAGATTATTTTATCAATTTGAGCTGGTTTTTCCTTCCTTTTTCTGCTTTTGTTATTGTAGGGACTGGGAACGCAGTTAATTTGACCGATGGTCTTGATGGGTTGGCTATTGTGCCTGTGATGGTTGCTGCTTTGTCTTTTGCTTTGATTGCTTACCTTTCTGGTAATATAAATTTTGCTGATTATCTACAAATACATTATGTATCGGGGACGGGTGAGTTGGCTGTTTTACTGGGAGCTGTTGTTGGTGCAGGGCTTGGTTTTTTATGGTTTAATGCGCCGCCAGCGGCTATTTTTATGGGGGATACTGGATCGTTGGCGCTTGGAGGGCTCTTAGGCATTGTTGCTGTAGCAACCAAGCATGAAATTGTTTTAGCTCTTATTGGTGGGCTTTTTGTTTTGGAGGGATTCTCGGTTGTTATTCAAGTTGGTTATTTCAAATTAAAAAAAAAGCGTGTGTTCCTTATGGCACCGATACACCATCATTTTGAGAAAAAAGGCTGGACTGAAAGTCAAGTTGTAATACGTTTTTGGATTATTTCGATAGTCCTTGCTTTGGTTGGCCTTTCAACACTTAAATTGCGGTGAAATTTTGATTTCTTGTACGTGTTATAAGGGGCAAAAAGTTGCTCTTTTTGGATTGGGAAAATCTGGATTAGCTGCTGCACAAGCGTTGATGAGTGGTGGTGCAAAAGTGGTTGCCTGGGATGATAATCCTTCAGGTGTGCATACGGCCAAGAGGGAAAATATTCCAACGAGAGATCTTCAATATGAGAACTGGTCAGAGTTTGTTGCATTGATTCTTGCACCTGGAGTTCCTTTAACTTATCCTCAACCGCATTGGGTTGTTGATAAAGCACGTCAAGCAGATATAGAAATTATTGGTGATATTGAATTATTTGTTCGTGCGCGTAACCATTTTTTACAACACTCTGGTTTTCGTGATCAAGATGTTCCGTTTATCGCTATTACGGGCACAAATGGGAAATCAACAACGACAGCTTTGCTTGCTCATTTGTTGGAACAAATGGGCTATGATGTGCAGATGGGGGGAAATATTGGAACTGCAATATTAACGCTTAAGCCATTTGTGAAAAAACGTATTTATGTGATTGAATGTTCATCGTTTCAAATTGAACTTACACCATCACTTCAGCCAACTATTGGTCTTTTGTTAAATTTGACATCGGATCATATTGATCGTCATGGAAGTTTTGCTGCTTATGTGCAAGCCAAAAGGCGTTTAGTTACAGGGGCTTCTTATGCCTTTATTTCAGTTGATAATGCAGTTTGTCAGGCTTTGTATCAACAATTGCTTGATGAAGGGCATCAAGTTGGGGCAGTTTCCAAGGGACATTTTGTTGAAAATGGTTTTTATGCGGATCGGACTAAGCTCTTTTCTGTTTGCCAAGGGCAACGTCATATGCTTGCAGATCTCGCTGATATGACTGCATTGCGCGGGAGCCATAACGCCCAAAACGCTCTTATGGTGTTAGCAACATTACAGGCTTTAAAAATTTCTGATCCGCATATAGAAAAGTATTTAGCAAGTTATAAAGGGTTGGCACATCGTATGCAGCAGGTGCGTAAAATGGGACCAGTTTTGTTTATCAATGATAGCAAGGCTACCAATGCAGAGGCATCAGCGCCTGCCCTTTCTACTTTTGATGATATTTTTTGGATTGTTGGAGGGCAGGCGAAAGAAGGGGGGATTGAAGCTCTTAGAGGGTTTTTTCATAAAATTCGCAAAGCTTATTTGATTGGGGAGGCAGCGCAAGAATTTGCTGGCGTTATTGGATCTGCTTTTCCTTTTTCGATGAGTTTAACTTTGGAAAATGCGGTGCATGAAGCCACTGTTGACGCAATGTTTTGCAAGGCGAAAGAGGCTGTGGTTCTCTTTTCACCTGCTTGTGCAAGTTATGATCAATTTAAAAATTATGAAGTGCGCGGGGAAGCGTTTGTTTCTTTTGTTATGCAGTTAAAAGAATCATAAATTTTTTAAAAATGTTTTTTGTTAATACTTCAGAATCTTTTCTCATGTACTTCAGTTTTTGGAATGTTTTCTAAAAAATGGGGAACCATATCACTTTAGGTAGAATTGTGAAAAGGATAAGGTGAATATGATGGTTACGCGTGCAGATAGAGACCCAGTTTCTAATTGGTGGTGGACGATTGATCGCTCTATCTTTGCAGCGTGTTTGATTTTAATGGGGATCGGCATTATGCTGTCTTTTGCTGCCAGTCCCATGATTGCAAAAAAAATCGGAATTGCGGATAATTTTTATTTTGTGCGCTGGCATATCATTTTTAGTATTCCAGCGTTTTTTACGATGGTTACTCTTTCTTTTTTCTCACTGCGTAATATTCGCCGTTTATGTGCTCTTTTGTTAATTGCAACGTTTGTTTTGATGGTCGCAACCTTATTCTTTGGTTCAGAATTAAAAGGAGCGCGGCGGTGGATTCGTGTGTTTGGTTTTTCTGTACAAGCTTCAGAGTTTATGAAGCCAGCTTTTGTGGTTATGTCAGCTTGGCTTTTTTCGGAACAGATACAGCGTAGGAGTATTTCCGGTTACACGTTAGCTACTGCACTTTATGCTTTTTGCTGTGTGCTTCTTGTTCTACAGCCTGATATTGGTCAAACATTTTTAATAAGTGCAACATGGGGTGGTTTGTTTTTTGTTGCTGGTGTATCCCTTACCTTTATTTTCTTATTTCTCATTTTAGGTATTGTAGGAATTTTTTTAGCATATCTTTTCCTTCATCATGTACGCGAACGTATCAATGGTTTTTTGACAGGTGAAGGTGACACCTTTCAAGTGGATGTAGGGCGTGAAGCTATTTTGAACGGTGGTTGGTTTGGACAGGGACCAGGTGAGGGAACGGTGAAACGTCTCATTCCTGATAGCCATACAGATTTTGTGTTTTCTGTTGCTGCTGAAGAATATGGTATTATTCTTTGTTTATTGATTATGGTGCTTTATGGCTTTATCGTCATGCGCTCATTATATATAGCATTGAATACCCGTGATTCATTTATACAGCTTGGTATTACTGGTATCGCGATGATGATTGGTTTCCAAGCAGCAATTAATATGGCGGTTAATCTTCATTTAATCCCTCCAAAAGGTATGACATTGCCTTTTATTTCTTATGGTGGTTCATCTATGGTGGCGATTGCACTTTCAATGGGCATTTTGCTTAGTTTAACACGTCGCTGGCCAGAAGCACGCCTTTCAGCTTTTCCCTCTTGTGTTGTCTTGGATACCCTTTATGGCTCATAAAAAAGTTATTGTGTTGGTGGCTGGTGGTACAGGTGGACATCTTTTTCCTGCAGAGGCAGTTGCTGTTGAGTTAAGGCAGCGTGGATATGATGTTCATTTGGTAACGGATAGAAGAGCTAAATGTTTTGTAAGCTGCGTTGATGAAGAACATACGCATATAGTTTCATCAGCAACATTTACACGACGCCATCCTTTTGCACTTATAAAAACATGTTGGATTTTATTAAAGGGAATGGGCCAATCATTGGCGCTTTTTTATAAATTGCGTCCTGTTCTTGTTGGTGGATTTGGTGGTTATCCTACCTTCCCTCCTCTTTTGGTTGCGGTTTTAATGCGGTGCGTAACATTTATTCATGAGCAAAATGCCATTATGGGGCGTGCTAATCGGGTGTTGGCAGTTTTTGTGCATGCGATAGCAGGTGGTTTGTTATCACAAACTGGGCCTCATGCTCATAAAACGCTTTTGATTGGTAATCCTATGCGTGATGTTGTGCTCAAAGCGGCAAAGATTCCGTATCGTCCTTCATTGGGTGAGAAGCCATTTCATTTCTTGGTTTTTGGTGGTAGCCAAGGGGCTTCTTTTTTTTCACGAATTGTTCCTGAAGCAATTGCTTTGCTCAATAATAAGATACGTCGACGTTTACGGATTATTCAGCAAGTTCGCGGTGAGATTGTAGAATTGATGAAAACTTATCGCGGTATGGGCGTGCAAGCAGAGGTCGCGCCTTTTTTTAATGATATGGCTGAACGTATGGCGCACGCTCATTTTATTTTATCACGTGCTGGTGCCTCATCCGTTTGTGAGATAGCTGTGATTGGACGTCCTGCTTTGCTTATTCCATATCCCTATGCTTTGGATCATGATCAGGCAGCGAATGCAGCACTGCTTGCTCGTGTGGGAGGTGCTCAAATTGTATCAGAAAAAGATTTAACTGCGCAAAGACTTGCTTCTCTCTTAACACAAGCTTGTTGTGCACCGCACTTATTGGAAAAACAAGCGCTTGCTGCAAAAAAAGTTGGGCAACCTTATGCAACTCGTCGCCTTGCTGATATGGCTGAAGCGTTGATTGCGGGGCGGTCGCTGTCAGATGTAAGAGAGGAGTTTTTTGATGAAAATGCCGTTTAATATAGGCCTTATCCATTTTGTTGGAGTTGGCGGGATTGGCATGAGTGGAATTGCGGAGGTTTTGCATAATCTTGGCTATAAAGTTCAAGGATCTGATCACGTTGATAGTGCAAATGTTGAACGTTTACGGGGAAAAGGAATTAACATTCAGATAGGTCATCATGCTGAAAATTTAGGGGATGCAGAGGTTGTTGTTCTTTCTACTGCTATTAAAAAAACAAATCCTGAATATATTGCTGCGAAAGAAAAGCATTTGCCGATTGTGAGACGTGCTGAAATGCTTGCTGAGCTGATGCGTTTTCGTCGGGCAATTGCAGTCGGTGGTACACATGGCAAAACAACAACTACATCAATGATAGCAGCGCTTCTTGATGCTGGTCGTTTTGATCCGATGGTGATTAATGGTGGTATTATCAATGCTTACGGTACGAACGCTCGTATGGGGAGTGGCGATTGGATGGTGGTTGAGGCCGATGAAAGTGATGGTACTTTTTTAAAGTTGCCTGCGGATATTGCTGTTGTTACCAATATCGACCGTGAGCATTTAGACCATTATGGGAGTTTTTGTGCTGTGCGTGAGGCTTTTCGGCAATTTGTAGAGAATGTTCCTTTTTATGGTTTTGCTGTTTTGTGCCTTGATCACCCAGAGGTTCAGTCTTTGGCTAGTCGTATTGATGATCGTTGGGTGATCACCTATGGCACAAATCCACAAGCTGATATTCGTTTTCTTAATCTTTCTATGGATGGTCAAAAAACGCATTTTGACGTTTTCATTCGTTCGCGGAAAACAGGTAAAGAGACTGAATTGAAAAATTTGGTTTTGCCAATGTCTGGTCAGCACAATGTTTCGAACGCAACTGCGGCGATTGCTATTGCTCATGAACTTGGCATTTCAAATGAATCTATAAAAAAGGGCTTAGCAGAATTTGGTGGAGTAAAACGGCGTTTTACGCAAACAGGAAGTTGGCGTGGCATTGAAATATTTGATGATTATGGACATCATCCTGTTGAAATAAAGGCTGTTTTATATGCAGCGCGTGAGAGTGCAAAAGGGCGCGTGATTGCGATTGTGCAACCCCATCGTTATTCACGTTTGTACCATTTGTTTGATGATTTTGCTGCTTGTTTTAATGATGCAGATACAGTGTTGATTGCACCGATTTATGGAGCTGGTGAAGCACCAATCGCTGGTTTTGGTGCTAGAGAATTGGTAGAGCATATTAAAATGGCTGGTCATCGTGATGTACGCTTGATTCATTGTTTGGAAGATGTTGTTTTAATTGTTTCTACATTTGCTAAGTCTGATGATTATGTTGTTTTTCTCGGTGCTGGCAATATCACACAATGGGCTGCTGCTTTGCCTCACCAGTTGGCGGTACTTGATAACAATGATGAATTTTCAGTTGATTGATGGTGAAGCGCTGTTGGCGCAATTGCAACCGGCGTTAGGCGATATAAAGGGCAAGCTTACGCCTAATGTTGATATGCGGAAGGTAACGTGGTTTCGCACTGGTGGTTTGGCTGAGCTTTTTTATCAGCCTGCTGATGAGGCAGATTTAGCTCTCTTTCTTAAAACTTTGCCTGAATTTATTTCTGTAACAATTGTGGGAATTGGTTCTAATCTTCTGGTACGTGATGGTGGGATTCCTGGAGTTGTTATTCGTCTTTCAGCAAAAGGTTTTGGGCAAGTGCAGCAGGTTTCTCCAAAGCGCTTTCTGGTTGGTGCTGCTACGGCGGGTAAACATTTAGCAGCGGCAGCTTTGGAGGCCGAGATTACAGGTTTTCATTTTTATCATGGTATTCCTGGTGGTCTTGGAGGAGCATTAAAAATGAATGCAGGGGCTAATGGTATTGAAACAGCTGCGCGTGTTGTTGAGGTCTACGCCCTTGATCGTAAAGGGCGGCATCATATCTTGAGTTTGGCAGATATGCATTATTCTTATCGTCATTGTGCTATCCCTAAAGATTTCATTTTTACTGCTGCTTTGTTAGAAGGCGAGCCAGGAAATAGAGACGATATTCGTGCGGCTATGGATGAAGTTGCTCTTCATCGGGAAACAGTACAACCTGTTCGTGAAAAGACCGGTGGGTCAACATTCCGAAATCCTGAAAATATCTCTGCGTGGCGCGTTATTGATGAGGCAGGATGCCGTGGTTTGCAGATTGGTGGAGCTCAAATGAGTGAAATGCACTGTAATTTTATGATTAATACAGGGCAAGCAACAGGTTATGATCTTGAAGCATTGGGAGAAACAGTGCGTGCTCGTGTTTTTGCTCATTCGGCTCACCTATTACAGTGGGAAATACAGCGTATCGGTCAATTTGAACAAAGCCGTATTGTTCCTTCTTTTGGCTAGTTTAATTGATTTGTTCAGTGCAATAAAAAAATTACAATAAAAAATTGAGTCATTTCAAAGAGATAATAAAAAAAATCCATTAAAAATCAATAAATTAACAAAGAATCTCTTGCGTCAGACGTCTGAGTCTGATTCATTATGCAAAATGCTAGGTTATTGATTCGCAAGGATAAATCTTAATCTTTCCTGTATATGGTATTAATGGTTTCTCTGTTGTCTATATATAGTATACAAAGTAGGATAAGTTGTTATGAAAGGTGAGCATGTAGCTGTGCTGATGGGGGGGAGCTCCTCTGAGCGGTCTGTAAGTTTGTCTTCAGGGACTGCTTGTGCTGATATTCTTGAAGAACGGGGGTATCGTGTAAGTCGCGTGGATGTGGATAGTCATATTGCTTCGGTTCTTGAGCGGTTGCAACCTGATGTTGCTTTCAATGCACTACATGGGCCATTTGGTGAAGACGGTTGTATTCAGGGTGTTCTCGAATATTTGAAAATTCCCTATACGCATTCTGGAGTGATGGCATCAGCACTGGCAATGGATAAAGGGCGCGCAAAAATTGTTGTGGCGAGTGTTGGTGTTTCTGTTGCTCCTTCTTGTATTATGAGCCGCTTTGCTGTTGGGAGAGAGCATCCCATGGAACCTCCTTATGTGATTAAGCCTCTGTGTGAAGGGTCAAGTTTTGGTGTGGTTATTGTAAAAGAAAATGAATCTGCTCCACCGCGGAATGTTGTGGGGGCTGAATGGGTTTATGCAGATGAGATAATTGTTGAAAAATATATTCCTGGTCGTGAATTTACTTGTGCTGTTTTGGGAAATGAGGCGCTGGATGTCTGTGAAATTTTTCCTGACAAGCATTTTCAATTCTACAATTATGACTCAAAATATAAATCTGGTGGCTCTCTTCACATTTGTCCTGCACAGCTTTCACCAAATATTTACCAAAATGTGCAAAGAATGTCTTTAGCAGCACATCAGGCGATAGGTTGTCGAGGTGTTAGCCGTTCTGATTTTCGTTTTAATGAGGAAACCGGAGAGTTGGTTTGGCTTGAAATTAATACGCAACCCGGTATGACACCAACGTCTCTTTTTCCTGATATTGCAAAAGCGAGTGGTCGTACTTATGGCGATATTGTTCAGTGGATGGTGGAGGACGCGTCGTGTATGCGTTGAATGTTGATAAAACAAATGTTCTTCAGGTGCTTTCAGTGCCGGTTTTCCCACGTCTTTATCGTCGCTTTCTCCGGTTTATGTTTGAGTTTGTATTTACCAGTGTTTATGTGCCTCGCCATTTCGGTTCTTTTGCGGTTTTATTTTTTTTCTTGATTACGGTGCTTTACGGGTTTTCATCAAATGGTCGTATGGGAATGATTGCGAAAACTGCAGTATCGGATATTGGTTTTGTGGTTACCGATATCGATATGAGTGGCAATAAGCGCGTGGTGCAACAGGAAATTTTGAGAATTTTAGGGCTTGATACTGCCCCATCTATATTCACTTTTGATGTTGATAGAGCGCGGTCTCTTTTGGAGCAGCAGGCTTGGATTCAATTGGCGAATGTTCAGAAGATTTATCCCAACCTTGTGCGTATTTCAGTTGTGGAGCGTGAGCCGTATGCAATTTGGCAGCATGATGGCATGATGGATATTGTCGACAGTACAGGCCGCGTCATTGTGCCCTTTCAAAGGGGGGTAGTTCAGGGTTTGCCTCTCGTGGTTGGTCAGGGTGCACAAAATGCTGCCAAAGACTTTATTCAGGCCCTTTCTAAATATCCGCAGTTATTTGATCATGTGCGCGCTTATGTTCGTGTAGGTGATCGGCGTTGGGATCTGATCTTAGATAATGGGATGCGCGTTATGTTGCCTGAAAAGGGTGTCTTTGAAAGGCTTAATTCTTTTATTGAGTCAGGTATAGTGCAAGATCTTTTTTCTCGTGATGTTTTACGTGTTGATTTACGTCTTTCTGATCGTATTACAGTTTCTTTGTCTGATGAAGCATTAGAACGTCATCGTGCTGCTGTGGTGGCAGAAAAACGTGTTTTAAACACGCGAAAGGCAGGAAATTTATGATGTTGTTCAGATCACATCATGGTGGGGGGCGCAAAACCCGTTTTTTAACGGTTCTTGATGTAGGATCTAGTAAAATTGTATGTCTTATTGCTTGTTTGCGTCCTTTGAAGCATATACACTATTTACATGGTCGTACTCACTCTATGGAAATTCTAGGCTTTGGAGTACAGCGTTCACGCGGTATCAAATCCGGTGTTGTGATGGATATGTTTGCAGCAGAGCAATCAATAAGGTTGGCTGTTGATGCTGCAGAAAAAATGGCTGGTTTGGTGGTGGATTCGGTGATTGTGAACTTTTCCTCAAGCCGATTACGAAGTGCCTTTATCAATGGCATGGTACGTTTAAATGGTCGTGAAGTAACTAAGCGTGATGTGCGTATGGCATTGGCAGATGTTTCGCACAAAGCTTTTGATGCTGAGCGCCATGTCTTGCATTCAGTTCCAGTCTCTTATGTATTAGATGGAGATAAAGGAATTTCTGATCCTATCGGCATGACAGGGGAATTATTTGGTGTAGATGTGCATGTTGTAACAGCGGAAACAGCGTCTTTACGTAATTTAGAAGCTTGCATTAATCGTGCGCATTTGAGCGTTGAAGCAATGGTTGTAACTCCCTTTGCAAGTGGTCTTGCTGTTTTGATGAATGATGAGGCGCATTTAGGAGCAGCTTGTATTGATTTTGGTGGTGGAACAACAACATTTTCAGTATTTTCTGAAGGAAAATTTGTCCATGCCGATGCGCTTGCCGTTGGGGGATATCATGTGACTCTCGATGTTGCGCGTGGATTCTCTATGTCTATTACCGAAGCAGAACGTTTAAAGGTTGTCTACGGTTCAGCACTTCTGACAAGTGCTGATGAGCGGCATATGATTAATGTGACAGAGATTGGCAACAAGCCTGGTGAAATCCAATATCCACGTGCTGTTCTAGGACGTATCATTCGTGCACGTGTTGAAGAAATATTGGAGATGGTGCGTGATTGTTTGAATCGTTCTGGTTTTGGTCACATCATTGGTAAGCGTGTTATTTTGACCGGAGGAGCAAGCCAGTTAACAGGGTTGCCAGAAATGGCCCGTACTATATTGGGAAGAAATGTTCGTATAGGGCGGCCTTTAGGCATTTCTAGGCTTCCTTCTCTTGCAAAGGGAGCGGCGTTTACATCTGCTGTTGGATTGTTAATTTATCCGCAATTGATGGGTTTTGAAGAAAAAACAGTACAGGCTGCAGTGAATCATTTATCGACGGGCACACGTGGGTATTTTCAGTGTGTTGGTCAGTGGTTGCGTGAGAGTTTTTAAGTAAGTGTCTATTGAAGTAAAGTTAATTTTCATCGCTTTGGCTTGCGATGTCTTATGAGAAGGAAAAGAAAATGACGATTAATCTGCATCGGCCAGATATCGCGGAATTGAAGCCACGCATTACCGTTTTCGGGGTTGGCGGTGGTGGCGGGAATGCCGTGAATAATATGATTAATGCTGGTCTTCAAGGAGTTGATTTTGTTGTTGCTAATACGGATGCACAGGCTTTGGCTATGTCAAAGGCTGAACGCGTTATCCAGCTTGGCGCAGCAGTGACAGAAGGTCTAGGTGCTGGGGCTTTGCCAGAAGTTGGACAAGCGGCTGCTGATGAATGTATTGATGAAATTATCGACCATCTCGCAGATTCCCATATGGTTTTCATTACTGCTGGGATGGGCGGGGGTACCGGAACAGGGGCAGCTCCTGTTGTTGCACGCGCCGCTCGTGAAAAAGGTATTTTGACTGTTGGTGTTGTGACAAAGCCATTTCAATTTGAAGGTGCTCGCCGTATGAAAACAGCAGAGGCTGGTATTGAAGAATTACAAAAATCTGTTGATACATTGATTGTTATACCCAATCAGAATCTTTTCCGTATTGCAGATGAAAAAACAACATTTGCTGATGCTTTTGCTATGGCTGACCAAGTGCTTTACTCTGGTGTTGCTTCCATTACGGACTTAATGATTAAAGAGGGGCTCATTAACCTTGATTTTGCTGATGTCCGTTCTGTTATGCACGAAATGGGCCGTGCGATGATGGGAACTGGTGAGGCATCTGGTGAAGGGCGTTCTTTGGCTGCTGCTGAAGCTGCTATTGCCAATCCGTTGTTGGATGATACTTCTATGCGTGGTGCTCGTGGTCTTTTGATTTCCATTACTGGTGGTCGTGATATGACTTTGTTTGAAGTCGATGAAGCAGCTAATCGTATTCGCGAAGAAGTTGATGCTGATGCCAATGTTATCTTTGGTGCTATTGATGATGAATCACTTGAAGGTGTTATTCGTGTTTCTGTGGTTGCAACAGGAATCGATCGTGAGGTTAATGATGTGGTTCAGCCTTCTCATCCTCAACTTCAAAGACAGGCGACTTCAGTTCGTAAAAATGATCCTGGAATGCCTCAAACTTCTTTTCATCTTCAATCACCACCCTTGCGTTCTGAGTCAATGGTAGAAGTAATAGAAGCACTTGAAATAGAAAAGGGCAAATCAATTGGAGAACAGTTCCGCCCTAAAAGTCAAATTTTTTCACAGCCTGTGGATACAGTTGCTGCACGAAATGCAAATTCTGTGTCTTATGGATCAAATGTCGTCCATGGGCAGATTTCAAATGCGACACGTCCGCAGTTTAGCCGTTGTTCTCAGCAGTCTATGGCCGCATCAGTAAGTATGGAGGCGACAGCACATATTCTTGATGAGATGATAGGGGTTAAGCAGAAAGAAAATCAAGTACAGCAAAAGGAAATGCAACAGATGCGGGCTCGTTCAGCACCGATGCGTATGCCTGAGTTAAAGGATTTTCCCTCTGTTGCCCATGGTCAAAGTGAGAGGTCATCTACTGCTGACCAAGGACCTCGCAATCTTTGGCAGCGTTTAAAACAGAGCTTGACACATCGTGAGGAAGCTGAGCCACAAGCTCACTTGGAGCCTGCTGTGAGATCTTCTCAGCAGCAAAACGTGCATGTTTATAATAAAAATTCTCAGGCATTTCCCCAAGATGCTTCTGTTTATGTTCCACGTCGTTCTGGTGAGTTGCATCCCCATGTAGCACAAGATCAACGTACTTTTATAAGTGAAGAAGATCAGTTGGAAATACCAGCATTTTTGCGTCGTCAGGTAAATTAATTGGTAAAAAATTCGAACGAAAGGCAATACGTTTCTTCTTTCATATGATCAATAAAAGTTTTGTACGATAAAATATGCTATGCTTTGGGGATGAAATGCTCTGTTTTTTATAAACCCGCTTATTACTAAGCGGGTTTACTATTTGCTATTGATATGGTTTTTATGGTTTTATAAAGATTTTAAAAAGATGTAAAAACTACTCAATGAAGTAACAGGATGAAACTAGCGCAGAAATATCAATCCACTCTTAAAAAAGCAGTGACATTTAAGGGCTATGGTGTTCACAGTGGATGTTTATCTGTGGTGAAGGTTTGTCCAGCCGACGTTGGATGTGGTATTGTTTTTAAGCGTTTTGGAATGGATGGAACAGAGCAAATATTTCAAGCGCATGCATCACAAACTGGAGCAACTGAATTATCAACAGGGCTTGGATATGGAGATGTAAGAATTGAAACGATTGAGCACTTGATGGCTGCAATCGTCGCTTATAATTTGGATAATCTTGTTATTGAAGTCTCGAGTCATGAGATCCCGATTTTGGACGGTTCTTCATGGCAGTATTGTCAAGGTTTTGAAGAAGTTGGCATTGTACAGCAAAATGCGTTACGTTCCTATTTTATTATAAAAAAGCCCCTGCGGGTTGAAGGTACCGGTGGCGTGGCAGAGTTTTTACCATTGGAAGGGCGTTGTTTTGATATAACGATCTCTTTTCCTTCTTCTGCTATTGGTAAACAACATTTAAATTTTGACCTTACCACACAAGGCTTTCGAGATGATTTGTCACGTGCCCGTACTTTTGGTTTTGTCAAAGACGTGGAAAAATTATGGGTTTCTGGAAAGGGGATAGGCGCTTCTTTGGAAAATTGTCTTATTATCGGACTTAATGACAAAATCATGAATCCAGAGGGTCCATATTGGAAGAATGAATGTGTTCGGCACAAAATGCTTGATGCAATTGGTGATACTGCTTTGCTTGGAGCTCCTTTTATCGGACTATTTCGTTCGTATTGTAGTGGGCATAGAATTAATTCGCAATTGGTGAAAGCTGTTTTGGCAGATGAATCGTGTTATGAAAAAAGTCATTTGTAAGGAGAGTAAAAGAAAAATGGAAAAGGCTTTTTTGCAGTCTGTTCGATTTTTAAGGGGATGATTGACCTAAGCTACTAAATTGGTTAGTGGCTTTTAAAGCGATATGGTATAAAAATTCTTAAGAAATAATTTTTGTTACAAGATAACATTCTCTGGAGTCCGGAAGAACTATGACAAAATCTCACGTATATATTGAAAATATAGTATATAAGAAATCTGACGTTGTACGTAAGCTCTTGGGTGTGGTGCTTTTGGGGAGCACCTGTGTGTTAGGGGGATGCTTATTTAAAGAAAAAAATACCCTTGATCCATCTGCATATGTTTTAAAAATGGATCCACCAGATGTTCTCTATAATCAGGCACTTGCTAATCTTGATAGTGGGCGACTTGGGGAGGCATCGAAAAAGTTTCTTACGATTGAAAAGCAATATGCTTACACTGAATGGGGACGTAAATCTTTAGTGATGGGTGCTTTTACAAATTACCAACTCGCCAAATATGATGAAGCAATTAGCATGGCTCAGCGCTACATTACTCTTTATCCAGGGTCAGATGATTCGGCTTATGCTTATTACATTATTGGTCTTTCTTCTTTCTGTCGGATTCCTGATGTTACACGTGATCAACGCGATACCAAACGTGCTATTGCTGCTATGCAGCTTCTTGTGGAGCGCTATCCGAATTCTGAGTATGTCAAGGATGCTAAAGCTAAAATACGTATTGGGCGGGAGCAGTTAGCTGGTAAAGAGATGCAGGTTGGCCGTTATTATGAGGAAGGTCAGCGCTATCTTGCTGCAAGTAGAAGATTTCGTAAAGTGGTTGAAGAGTACTCCGATACAAATCAAATTGAAGAAGCGCTTTTCCGCTTGACGGAGGTTAATCTTGCTCTTGGCTTAACCACGGAAGCGCAGACCGCAGCAGCTATTTTAGGACGTAATTATCCCAAAAGTGAGTGGTATAAATTTTCTTACAATTTGCTAAAGAGAAATAGTATATCTCCACAGGAGCATAAATCTTCGTGGATATCACGTGCTTTGAATGGTGATAAGAATAAGGTACGTTAATTCTCTATGCTGATACAGCTTTCGATTCATAATATTGTTTTGATCGAAACGCTCGATATTCATTTTACATCGGGTTTATCGGTTTTAACTGGGGAAACGGGCGCTGGAAAATCTATTTTGCTTGATGCTTTATCACTGGCTCTTGGTGGACGTGGTGATGCTTCACTTGTGCGCCATGGTGCAACACAAGGGCAAGTGACAGCTGTTTTTGATGTGCCTGTTTCACATCCTGCGCGCCAGCTTATTCGTGAGAATGGTTTTGATGATGAAGGCGATATTATCTTACGGCGTGTGCAATCAAGTGATGGTCGTAGCCGTGTCTTTATCAATGATCAGGTGGCTAGTGTTGCGTTGATGCGTAATGTTGGCCATATGTTGGTTGAAATTCATGGACAGCATGATGATCGCGCGCTTGTTGATGTTGCTACGCATCGCCAGTTATTAGACACCTTTGGTGGGCTTGAGGATGAAACAGAAAATTTGCGTCAGTGTTATCGGATATGGCGTGAATTTGAAGAATGTTTGCAACAACAACGTCTCAAAGTAGAAAATTCTGTGCGTGAAACTGATTATCTTCGTGCGTGTGTAGAAGAACTTGAAAGGCTTGATTTTCAAGTTGGTGAAGAAGATGCTCTTTCCCTTCGTCGTGCAGATATGCTTAAATTAGAAAAAATAGCAATGGATATTAAGGAGGCTGATGATCTTTTAAGTGGTCCAAAATCCCCAATACCAGTTCTTTCTCATTTGGTGAGGCGTTTGGAGCGGAAAATTCCTGAAGCGCAAGCGATGATTGAGCCTGTGGTGAAATCCATTGATGATGCATTGCATGCCCTTGCAACAGCACAAGAAGGTATTGAAACTGCAATGCAGACATTAGATTTTGAACCTGGTGAATTGGAACAGATAGAAGAGCGCCTTTTTGCGCTTCGGGATTTTGCACGTAAATATCACGTTTCTGCGGATGAATTAACACAGTTACGTGATAAAATGGATGCTGAACTTACTGCTTTTGAGGAAGCTCAGAGCACATTGATACGATTCGAAGAAGAGGAGAGGGAGGCACAAAAAAATTACGATACATTAGCGAAAGCACTCTCAATAAAACGTCGAGAAGTAGCAAATCATTTGTCTGAAAGTGTTATGGCTGAGTTACCAGCATTAAAGTTGGAAAAGGCCAAATTTATCGTTGAAATGCAAAGTGATGCTGAAAGACGGAGTGCCGAAGGGATAGACCGTGTTGAATATTGGGTTCAGACCAATCCTGGAACCCGCGCGGGGCCAATGCTCAGTGTGGCTTCTGGGGGTGAGCTGTCTCGTTTTTTATTGGCATTAAAAGTTGTCTTATCCGATCGTGGTTCCGTTCCTACGCTGATCTTTGATGAAATTGATACAGGCGTTGGTGGAGCTGTTGCTGCTGCGATTGGACAACGGTTACAGCATTTATCAGAAAATGTTCAGGTTTTTGCTATTACGCATGCGCCGCAGGTAGCATCTAAAGCGCATAGTCATTTTCTTATTTCAAAGGTTGAAAGTGATGACAAAGGGCGCTTTATTACGGGTATCCATAAAATGGAAGAGCATGAGCGTGCAGAGGAGATTGCACGCATGTTAGCAGGAGAACGGATTACTGAAGAAGCGCGTGCAGCTGCTCAAAAGCTTCTCGCGTAGACATAATTGATAAATGATAAAATATTGCTTAATCAATTATATCAGCGGCGAGCATGTGTTCATTTGGATTCTGTTCATAACAAAGAGTTGAAATTCTTATGGCCATAGACCATAATTTGAAATAGATTTTTATGAACAAGGATGAAATTAAAAACTTAACTGCTCTTGAAGCAGAAAGTGAGCTAGAGTGGTTGGCAAAAGAGATTGCACGTCATGATGTACTTTATAATCGTGATGACCAACCTGAAATTTCTGATGCAGAGTATGATGCTCTTCGCCGGCGTAATGCAGAAATTGAAGCTCTCTTTCCCGGGCTTATTCGTTCAGATTCTCCCTCACATAAAATTGGAGCGCCGGTTTCTGAAAAATTTGAAAAATCTGTTCATGCCCAGGCAATGCTTTCACTTGATAATGCATTTAGCTCTGAAGATATCTGTGAATTTATTGTACGTATTCGTCGTTTTCTACGGCTTCCAGCAACACAAATATTGGAAATGGCAGCTGAGCCGAAGATCGATGGTTTATCTTTGTCTTTGCGTTATGAAAAAGGAAGGCTTGTATGTGCTGCAACGCGTGGTGATGGATATATAGGTGAAAATGTCACTGCGAATGCACGAACAATTTCTGATATTCCAAAAGTTTTGCGAGGTGAATTTCCTGATATTATTGAGGTTCGCGGTGAAGTTTATATGCGACGGGAGAATTTCCAAGCCCTTAATATGAGCCAACAAGAAAAGGGCAAATTCGTTTTTGCTAATCCTAGAAATGCAGCAGCTGGTTCTTTACGTCAGCTTGATCCACGGATAACTGCCAGCAGAAAGCTTCATTTTTTTGCTTATGCATGTGGTGAAGTGAGTGAAACATTTGCAGCAAGCCAAATGGAGATGATGAAAAAGCTAAAAGAATATGGCTTTGTTATCAATCCATTAACAAAATCTTTTAAGACACTAGAAGAGATTATTTCATATTATCATGATATTGAAGAATGCCGTCATTCCTTAAGTTATGATATTGATGGAATTGTTTATAAAGTTAATGATTTGAAGCTACAGATGCGTTTGGGGTTTGTTTCTCGTTCACCACGTTGGGCAGTTGCACATAAATTTCCAGCAGAAAAAGCTATAGCGCTTTTGGAAGGCATTGATATTCAAGTCGGTCGCACGGGAGCATTAACGCCTGTTGCACGCCTTGCACCTATTACTATAGGTGGTGTGGTGGTTACCAATGCAAGTTTGCATAATGAGGATTATATTAAGGGAATTGGTCATAAAGGTGAGTCCATTCGTGAAGGGCGTGATATTCGCGTAGGGGATACAGTAATTGTTCAGCGCGCTGGTGATGTGATTCCTCAAATTGTTGATATTATTGCTGAAAAGCGTCCAAAGGGCGCCTCTGCTTTTGTTTTTCCTCATCTGTGTCCTGCTTGTGGGAGTCATGCTGTGCGTGAAGTGGGAGAATCTGTGCGTCGATGCACTGGTGGGCTTATTTGTCCAGCACAAGCGATTGAGCGTATTCGTCATTTTGTTTCGCGCAATGCCTTTGATATTGAAGGACTTGGTAAAAAACAAGTGGAATTCTTTTTTCATATTCAAGATGAGGCGCTTTGTATTCATACACCCGCTGATATTTTTACTTTACAACGTCGCCAAGAAAAAGCTCTGGTACGTCTGGAAAATATGGAAGGTTTTGGTACTGTTTCAGTTCGTAAACTTTATAATGCCATTAATATGCGTCGAAAAGTTCCTTTAAGCCGTTTTTTATTTGCATTGGGAATTCGCCATATTGGGGAAGTTAATGCACGGCGTCTTGCACATGCTTACCAGAATTATACAGCGTTTGAGACTGTAGCGATGGCAGCTACCATGCCATATGATAAGGTCGGTGAAGAAGGCAATGAAGCTTGGTTGGAACTTATTAATATCGAAGGGATTGGACCACAGGTAGGTGAAGCAATTATTGATTTTTATCAAGAAGCGCATAACCGAGAAGTTTTGGCTGCTTTGCTTCGAGAAGTAACACCTCTTGATGAAGAAAATGTCATAACAACTTCTTCGCCAATAGCAGGAAAGACTATCGTTTTTACAGGCACTTTGGCGCGTATGTCACGCGATGAAGCAAAAGCGCTAGCTGAACGGTTAGGTGCAAAGACTTCTGGTTCTCTTTCTAAAAAAACCGATCTTCTTGTTGCAGGATCTGCAGTGGGATCAAAATTGGCTAAAGCACAAGGGTTAGGTGTTGAGGTTATCGATGAAGAGGCTTGGTTGCAATTGATTGAGGGATCTTATATTTAGGAGGGCTTTTCAAGAATATGCGTATGATCATATATACAAGACATTGATTTATAAAGATTTTTTATCGTTTCTCTTTGAACTGGATTCTCGGATCAGTAATATTCTTTCATTCTAGATTCTCTTATTTAGAAATAAGAACGACTTTTGGGCACATCACAAGAAGGACTGACGTATGGATGAACGGATATTCATGTAAGAGCAGGTGGCAACATTGAAAGCTGGTAAATATACTATGGTGCTGTGGTGTTAGGTTATAAGTGTAAAGTGTGGTGATGCTCAATGAATCTTCCTTTATAATCTTCACGATCATCGTTTTCACTTGAGGTATATTTTGCCTTTGTGTTACAGAAAAATATTGATAATTTTTTTTCTTTCTTTTGGTTATTTATGATCTTATTTAGTTTTTTAGAGAGTTCCATTTTCTGGATATTGTAAGTGCACTTTTATTCGTATAAGCAATATTTTCTATATTCTCTGATGGCAAGTTTACATCTTTTTGAAAAAGAAAAGAGCGATGTTTTATAGAAATTGTAAGCTGATTCATTTAAAGGGGCATTGTCGCTTTTTTTGCCCATTTTTTGTCGTCTTCATTTAAGTAAGATGCATTAATGTGATAAACGTGAGCATGATAATCATTAAGCCATTGTCGCTCTTGTGGTGTCAAAAGCTCTGGGAGAATTAACCGGCAATCAATAGGACAATTGGTGAGTGTTTCAAACGAAAGCATTTCTATATCCCCACCGTTAATTTTTTGTGCTGGCTTTACAATCATTAAATTTTCAATACGAATGCCAAAAGCTCCTTCGCGGTAATACCCAGGTTCATTAGAAAGAATCATTCCTGGGATCAGTTCTTGGCTGCCATTACGCGAAAGATTTTGTGGTCCTTCATGAACAGATAGGTAAGACCCAACGCCATGACCCGTGCCATGGGCGTAATCAAAACCAGCTTTCCACAAGGCAATACGTGCTAGGACATCAATATCTTGTCCGCGAGTGCCTTGTGGAAATCGTGCGGTTGAAAGAGCAATCATGCCTTTGAGAACAAGAGTAAAACAGCGTTTTTCCTCTGTTCCAACATCTCCAATTGCCACTGTGCGCGTAACATCTGTTGTACCATCACGATATTGTCCACCTGAATCAATGAGATAAAGTTCACCAGCATTCAGTTGTTTATTTGTTTGGGTCGTTACACGATAATGGACAATTGCACCATTTGCACCTGCTGCTGAGATTGTATCAAAAGACAGATCTTCAAGTTTTTCTCCCATTTCTTTTGCTGTCATTATGCGAAATTCTTCTAATTTTTGAGCAGCAGAAATTTCATTCGTTGTACCTGGTGTTTGTTTATCTAACCAAGAAAAAAAACGGATAAGTGCTACGCCATCACGCAGATGTGCTTTGCGTGCGCCGCTTAATTCTATGTTATTCTTAACAGCACGTGGTAGGGCAGCGGGGTCAGTAAGCGTAATGAAAGAGCCCCTTTTTTCTTTAATAGCAATGTGTAATTTTTCGCATGTGATCCGTGGATCTAAGGCAAAAATCATTCCTTTTTGAACATAATCTTTGATTGTTAGAATCAGTTGTTCTGGTTCATATAATTTTGCATAATGTTCTAGATATCGTTTCTGTTCTTCACCAATTTTTTTTCTGTCAATGAATAAGACTGGTGTTTCTTTGAGTGGAATGAGAGCAAAACAAAGAGCAAAAGGTGTGTTGGAAACATCATTACCACGTATATTGAATATCCATGCAATAGAGGAGGGATCTGTAAAAATAAAAGCATCTGCATTAGCTTTTTGGATATCTTGGCGGATTAAGATCAGTTTTTCATCGCTATTGCACCCTGCATATTTGAGAGGGTGAATTGATAAGGCAGATTGCGGAGGTTGTGGTTGATTATGCCAGATAAGATCAATGGGATTTTTTTGGATTGCTACAAGTTTGCCATTTGCTTTCATTTCTAAAGCTTTTCTCAATGCAGTTGTAGCGGCAATGGTGTGGAGCCATGGATCAAAACCAATAGAAAGTTTTTGCCCATTTTTTTCAAGCCATTGCGAAGGAGGATACGTCATGAGATCTTCATACTCAAAAATAAGAGGATCAGTTTGTTGGCGAACTTGGAGCTTATAACGCCCATCTGTGAAGATGATAGCTTTGTTTTTTAAAATAAGTGCGATACCAGATGATCCAGTAAAGCCAGTGAGCCAGCTAAGACGTTGAGCATGGAGGGGGACATATTCTCCTTGATGTTCATCCGCACGTGGTACAAGAAAACCATCTAGCCCAAGGCGATCAAGTTCTTTACGAAGAGAGTAAATACGTTCTGCAGCATAAGCTGGATTTGTTATAGCTTCAAAGGATTGATACATAACAACGCCCTTTTCTTTTATTTCAGATGTATAGTAACCCATCCCTGACGGTGATATGTTTCAATATGTTTTAGTCCCTGTTTTATATAAGTCTCCAAAACATGAGCATGTTGTTCTTCAAGAATTCCAGATAAGATGAGTGAGCCACCTTTTTGAAGTGCCTGTACCATTTCTTGCATAAGTTCAATGAGAGGATTGGCAAGAATATTGGCAACAATGAGATCAAAGGGCGCGCGTGATATAATTTCATCATGGTTAAAACTTTTTGCTGTAACAGCTGTGATATATTTTTTTACGCCATTGAGCTCGATATTGTGTTGGGCAATTCGAATAGCAATTGGGTCAATATCGGACGCAAGTACAGAAATAGGTTTGAGCATTGCGATGCCAATGGCTAATATCCCGCTCCCAGTACCAAGATCCAGGGCATTTTGTGGATTTTCATTTTGCATCACTTTGGCAATCATCTCTAAACAACCAACTGTTGTTCCATGATGTCCTGTACCGAAAGCTTGATTTGCTTCAATTTCAATAGGCAAGACATCAGGTGGGATATCGTTTCGGTGATGGTTTCCATAAAGAAAAAAAGGACCAGCATATACTGGCTTTAGTTCTTCAAGACTTTTCTGCACCCAATCAATATCGGGTAAAATTTCACTGTTAATTTTATCAGGATCTATAGAAATGATACTTGCAAAACGTTTTAAAGCATTCGCTTGGCTTTTTTTGTCTACATAAAGTGAAAGCTCATATATGGCATTTTTTTCATCTATCTCTGCAAGAGCGAGAGGATATCCTTCTTCATCAAAGGCTGTTTCCATAAGAGCATACAACTGTTCTGCTTCGTTTTTGGAAGCAGTCCAATATATACGAATTTGCTGCGACATGCTGCTCTTTCTTTTAAATCAACTTTTGAATTTAATTTGAGATAAGTTTTTTAAACCGTTCAATGGCGATATTATCTTTTAATTCATCGTTGTTTTCTTCAATTTTATAAGGAATAACGCCAGCTAACTTTCCACCTTTTTTTAATAAAAAAATTGCTGCTGTATGATTATAAGTATAGCTTCCATCTGCTCCAGGTACTTTTTCAGCAACGATGTTGAAAGAATCTACCATTTTATGAACTTTTTCAGGATCTCCACTGATCCCAATAATTTTATTTGTAAAATTACTAAGATATTCATGAAGTACTTCTGGTGTGTCACGTTCAGGATCAACAGTAACAAACCATACTCCTAACTTATCCGCATTTGGGCCAAGTTCTGTAAGCCATCGATCAAGATTAGTCAATGTAGTAGGGCAGCTCTCAGGGCACATAGTGAAACCAAAGAAAACTATTGAAGGTTTGCTCCGAATATCAACCTCTGTGATAGTTTTTCCATTAGAATCAATGAGTGTAAAATTATCACCTAAGGGTTTATTTTTAAATGCATCATAAATAAAAATGCTTGCAAGAAATATGATTGTTATTCCTAAGATACGTATGACATTCTTCATAGTTTGACTCTCTTAAAATATTGGGGAATTGTAGCATTGGCGGGTTAGTTTTGCAATCTCTGTTGCATGGTTAATTTTGTTTGCTTGACCAATCTGTTTTCTCATTACAAAGACAATTGATGAAAGATGAACAAATACTGAAAAGCCTCTTTGATTCTATGTGCGTGAGCCTCATTCAATATGATGGTATCAGTTGCAGAATTATAAATGGAGGAGCTCTGTGGGCATTTAGCGGGTGGTGTTGCGTGATTTAATCTTGGGGGTGTTCTTATTTTGAGCATAAAATAGGGGGCTATTTATAGCGATATTGGCAGTTTTCGTTTTATTGCATTTCATGTAAGTGGAATGTTCTAGGGCATCCTAATGGGTATTTCCGCTATATAGCGTTAGATAGTTCCTTTCGCAAAAAGTATTGGGTAAGCCGTGTTATCGTTGGGTATGATGTATGACATAGTACAGTGATGCCGGGGGTGACAGTTTGACAAAGCACTATTATTGGTGCCAATGTTGTTATCAGAAAAGATGTTACACCTTACCGATCGTTGTGGATGTTTCTGTAAAGTGCTTACAGATACGTTGTTCAGATGAATGAAAACATTCTGGATATGGCTTGGTAGAATTGGCTATTGAATAAGATTTATATTTTGTTGTCTGATATACAAAATCTGCTAATCGGGATTTTTATATTCGTAAATGCAAATAGTGTTCAAAAGAAAATAAAAAATGATTTTTTGTTTGAAAAGCTGGTTTCATTATTTCTGTGCTAAGCTTTGCTTACAAAATTGTCGAGTACTTGCTTTTCTCCAGCTTTTTCAAACACAATGGTTAATTTATGACCATCGACTGCTGAGATATAGCCATAACCGAATTTGATGTGGAAAATACGATCATTGATTGAAAAATCTGAGGGTGTCTGAAAGACCGATTGGGCAATTTTTCCTTCAATGTTTTTTTGTGCACGCTCCCATCCTGGTGTTGAATAATCACTATAAAAGGGAGTGTGATGTTTAAAATGCGATTTCCCATAACCACCATAAGATGTTTCCATTTCTACGACTTCTATATGTTCTTTTGGTAATTCATCAAGAAAACGAGAAGGAAGCGTAGATTGCCAAAGTCCATGAATTCTTCGATTGGATACAAACCATATATGCAGATATTTTTTTGCTCTTGTCAGCCCTACATAAGCTAGTCGTCGTTCTTCTTCTAATCCTGAACGGCCATTTTCATCCAAGGAGCGTTGATGGGGAAAGAGTCCTTCTTCCCAACCAGGAAGAAAAACTGTTTCAAATTCAAGCCCTTTGGCTGAATGCAGAGTCATGATGTTAACCGCATCGGTATTTTCATTGTTTTCAGCATCCATAATCAGTGCAACATGTTCTAAAAAGCTATGAAGGCTTTCAAATTGTTCCATAGAGCGGATCATTTCTTTGAGATTTTCTAGTCGCGTTGGTGCTTCTGGTGAGCGATCTTCTTGCCACATAGTTGTGTAGCCGGAATCATCTAGGACTATTTCTGCAAGCTCTCTATGGGGTGTGTATTGCAGCATATTTTGCCAGCGGTGAAAATTTTCGACAATGCTTCGCAAAGCAGTACGTGCTTTGGGTTTTAACTCATCCGTTTTAATTATTTCAGCAGCAGCAGTAAAGAGAGGAATATCTCGTGCCCGTGCACTCTCATAAAGGGTGCGTAAAGTTGCATCTCCTAAGCCACGTTTAGGTGTGTTGATAATGCGTTCAAAAGCCAAATCATCAGCTGGTTGGACTACAACGCGTAAATAAGCTAAGGCATCACGTATTTCCATTCGTTCATAAAAACGTGGTCCACCAATGACGCGGTAATTGAGACCAAGTGTTACAAACCAATCTTCAAATTCACGCATCTGAAATGATGCACGCACCAATATAGCTATATGGTTTAATGAATGACCAGCTTGTTGCGCTTGTTCAATTTCTTCTCCGATGGCGCGCGCTTCTTTTTGCGAATCCCATGCTGCGTGAATTTTTACTTTTTCTTCTTCAATATTTATTTGATCAGAAAAAAGTACTTTTCCAAGCCTTCCTTGGTTATGAGAAATCAGATGAGAAGCGGTTTTAAGAATATGGGATGTTGAGCGATAATTGCGTTCTAGACGAATAATTTTTGCAGGAGGGAAATCTTTCTCAAAACGTAATATGTTATCGACTTTCGCGCCACGCCATCCATAAATAGATTGGTCATCATCACCAACACAGCAAAGGTTCACATGTTGTCCTTTGGGTTGTTGCGCCAAAAGGCGAAGCCAAAGATATTGCGCTGTATTTGTATCTTGATATTCATCTACGAGAATATAGCGGAATTTGGAATGATAATCGTGAAGAATATCTGGGTTGTTTTGAAAGATAGAGATACAATGAAGCAAAAGGTCGCCGAAATCACAAGCATTGAGACTTTTTAATCGATTTTGATAGCTGCAGTAAAGTTTACGGCCCATGCCGTTACCGAAGGAATAGGCATCACTTTCTGAAATACGTTCTGGAGAAAGTCCTTGGTTTTTCCAAGAATCAATCATCATTGCAAAACACCGTGCTGGCCAACGCTTATCATCTAATCCTTCAGCTTGAATAAGCTGTTTTAAAAGACGAATAACATCATCGTTATCAAGAATTGTAAAATTGGTTTTTAAGTCAACAAGTTCTGCGTGACGGCGCAAAATCTTTGCACCAGTGGAATGAAAAGTTCCAAGCCAAGGCATGCCTTCAACAATTTCACCAATAAGTTCACCAATACGCATTTTCATTTCGAGCGCTGCTTTGTTGGTGAAGGTTACAGCGAGTATTTGCTTAGGGGAAGCAAGCCCAGAGCGTAAAATATGAGAAATGCGAGTAGTGAGAACACGTGTTTTTCCAGTACCAGCACCCGCAAGAACTAAAAGAGGCCCTTCTGTATTTATGACGGCTTGTCGTTGTTCTGGGTTAAGTGTTTCTAAATAATTAGTGTCACATCGTGTTTTTTCTTTTGTACTTACAGCATGGGCGGTTAACCCAGGGTTATTTTCATGCTTATGGGGGGGGGATTCATCTTCGAAAAATGGTATGTGATCAAAAAAGTTATTCATTGTACCTTTTGTGTAGTCTTTTTTTGATTTGAGCGCTAGATCTAAAAAAACTTTTCTCAAGGAAGCCACAACACCTTCGGTTGAATGAGGAGACAGAGATCGCAAAAAAGAAAAGATAAAACGAATACTAAAGATGGTGAGAGAGAATACTCTGGAGTGCATAAACGCGTAATGAAGAGGAAAGATTCACTTGCTGCGGTTCTTTTTGCAATATCAGTGATAATAAAGGCTAAAGATTGTCCTTTTTTGTATGCTATGGCTTTTAGAATGTCTAAAAATGGTTGTTCTAAAGATACGCTTGTTGCATGTCCATCAATTCGAGCAGATATTTTTCGCGAAGTCACTTTTTTGACTAATTGATAGAATTATTTTCATGCATTTTTCTATTCTTATTCGTCGCATCTTAAACGATTTTGATCAAGAAATTTTTGAGCTTTTGAAGATTCTTCTTTTTGAAAAAGTTTTTCAGCTTTTGTCCGTCCAAAACGATAACGATTCCTCTCTGCATGAATGGCTTTGTCTGCAAGCTTTTTTTGTTTTCGAAATTGGCGAAGATTAATCAATGTAGTCATGAGAAAATTTAGTTATTTTTTTCGAAAAGAATCTAAGGAAACAACATCGGCGCTTTGCTTGGAATCATTGTTTGATGATTCTTTATTTGCTTTAGAATTTTGTTCTTTTGTGAATATATTTGCTTTTTTTTGTTTGTCTGATAGCATGACAGATGCAGGCGTAGTATTTTCTAAATTCTCATCCTTTCCAGAAGTGGGATTTGAAGGCAAGTCAAATGCTGCTTCAAATGCTGCTACAGGATCATAAAATACCTGGATAGCATTAAAAGGAATTACCAATTTTTCGGCGATTTCTTTAAAAGAAAGCGTTACTTCGAAAGCAATTTCCGACACACTTAAATCTCTAAATTGATGTTGTAGTACGATTGTCATCTGTTCTGGATATCGGCTTTTAAGCCGGGTAGAAATTTTTATTCCCGGTGCATTTGTCAAAAAAGTAATAAAAAAATGGTGATTTCCTGGAAGTCCTGCTTTGGCAACTTCTAATAAAACCTTACGGATAACTCCACGTAGCGCATCCTGAACGAGAATATCGTAACGGATTTGATCTTGGACCATCAAAGTTTATTCCTTTTATTTTATACAGCAGCTGAGCATAAATGATATCGTGCAATGCAATGTTTCTTTAAGCTAGAAATATTTTATTTACAATGCATTTCATTAATCGAGAAAAACACGAAATTTATGACAAATAGTGTCTGAAAAATCAATTAATAATACGTACAAAGTGAAGGCTTCTGTTGCCAGGTGCCTTCGAACCCCGCTTAAATCTGCGACGATTTAAGGCTTAGTTTGAAACATTCACACTACATTAAGCAGCGAGACGTGCTTCCGCATAGTTGTCATTTGCAACTACTCATTTAGTCCGATAACGGTGGTACTATGCCGAGTAAAAGAGCAATCTTTACACTCTTGTCGATCCTATTTCGCCCCCACCAAAATATAACAAAAATTATATTTTGGTGGAGGCGCCGGGTACCGCCCCCGGGTCCAATGAGTTTATTTCATTGTCCATTTATTACCATAGCTGGTAAGCCAGCTCTTTAAATATAGATGAAGAACAGTCTTTGGAAAAGGGGGGTTGTTAATATTTTAAATTCTCTAATTATTTATGAAGCTATATGATGCGGTTTTAAAGTACAGCCGCTAATTCTTGGAGAGGAGATGGCGCAGAATGACAAATGATCTAGAAGATATTAAATTATATGACCCAAATCCCGATGAAGCTGCAATAGAACGGCTTAGCCATCGTTTAGCTTTGGTGATGAAAAAGCAGGATGCATCGCTCGTTGCTACATCGGATCCAAAAGAGTTAGAACGTGTTGAAAAATGGGTTCAAGATGTATTGGGTGCTGATGAGAGCAGTACTAAAAAAGCTGTTGCAAAAGTTGCAGAGATGATGTCTGGAGATCGCAGAAAAAGTCGGATGACTTTTTATTATTTGGTAGCAAAACAATTAAATACACTTCATAAGATTTAAACGCTATTAAAACTGAATTTTGATGCAATAATGATAAAAAAGCCCAAGTAATTGGGCTTTTTCGTTTCATGGAGTGAAATTAAAGGGGTTTATCGTCTTGGATATCCTCCTTATTCATATCCGGTACAAAGAGCAGTGTAATGAGTGCAATAATTATCACGTCTGTTATGTAAAAATAAAAGATAAGTTCATGTCCAATTTTTTTTAATTTAAGGGCTATGTATTCAGCAGGAGCACCAAATAATTCATTGCCAATGGCATGAGTGAGACTAACTCCCAGTGTGCATACTGAAGAAGGAAACATTGCTGATTTTACAACACCAGAGATCGATGTATACATGTTCATAATACAGAGCAAAGCATTGCAAGAATAACCAATAAGGCAACTCATGCACTATACGGGTTGCCGATTATACTAAGCCCAGGAAATGTAAAGATAACAGAGAGTATATTCCAAATGATGAGTAAAGTTTTTGTTCCAGTTTTATCGGCTATGATACCAGCTATGGGCTAGAGAAGTATGAAAACAAAGAGTGCAGCGGTTATTATCGTTAGGGCGGTATGTTTATCAAAGCTGGTGTTTGTGATCAGATATTTCTGCATACAAGTAAGTGGTACAGGTGTAAAATGTGAGAGATCCTCTCGATGCAGAACAAGCAATTACCAAGAAGGCTTTTGTGTGTTTGGTGGGAAGTTCCTTAAGTCTCCCCAATTTGTTGTTTAGAACGGCTTTCTTTTGTGATTGTTTCATGGAACGAACGATGCATGTAAATCACAACCACTGTTCTGAATTCACCAATCGCAAAAGGAATACGCTAACCCCGTGCTTTTAACTGATTTTCAGTGAGGTAAAGTGCTAAATAAAGATAATAAAACTGAACAGAAGTTGGTCCGTAATAAGTTTGGCAGATTGGAAGAAGCAAAGAGCCCACGATGATTTTTAAGGTCAACTTCGTTCATGTCAGTTTCTTCTGTACCATTTTCACCGCTCGTTGAAGGTCTTTGCACCAGATTTGGGCTAAAAAAGCAGAAAGATTTCTGTTATTATTCCAATAGTTTCATAGGTATGAAGTACGGCAATGAGGAAAGTGTCATCACACATCATATAGATAGAAATGAGCATGGAGTGTTTGCGTCCATAAAGATTAGCAATGAAAACAAATAGTTATGCTCCAATAGGGGCGTATAAAAAAGCCAATAAAAAAGACAATAGAAGACTTTAAAAGTTCTGTAACAACAGCTCCATCGAAAGGAAAGAATTGTGATGCGAAATAAATCAATACAAAGGAGTCAAATAAGAATCATACTATTCTACGAGATTTCCTGATGCACTGGATATGATGGCAAAATACGTTCCCTTTGTATCATGTGGTGCTAAGGTTGTTTAAGATTTGTATTATCAAAATTCAATTGTATAATAATAATTCTTTATGAAAGCTGTTTGAAACGACTTAGTTGAGTTATATTTTTGTGCGCTTTGCAGTTTCTATTTTTGTAGTAGTAGGGCCGAAGCGGTCCTAATGTTTATAGGAAAAGGTGTGTTTTACTTTTTATTGCATGTTTAATAATGATATTGATCGCTCAAATCGAAAAGGCGTTGAGATAGGATTGGCTTGCTGATAGCAGACGCAGTTTAATTTTCATTGTTAAGCAATAAGGAAACTGTATTTGTGCTCAATTATTTATATGCTTTTGTGATTTCTTAAAATTGATACAAAGTTTATATGGTTAAAAGAATGAGCTTGTCCCATTGAAGATGAGTGGTTTAATAGTGAGGGAATTTTGTTTGGAGCTATCAATGATGTTCTTGAACAGTTTTTGAGAGATGCTCTATTGATTAAAGAGTACTCTTTTGAATATGGTTAAAATTAAAAAAAACCGTTCTTTGTTGCTTTGTAATTAATTTAGCTACACAACAAAGCATGTGTAGAAATGTGACACTTTCTAATTTATGTAATTTCTGTTGTTGTATAAAATGACTTTATTGGTCGCGTTTGTGCAATAGACTATGACATTTATAGACAAGTTTACAATATTTTAAAGTAGTGATTTATGTTGAATGCATTATTGTAAAACGAAAATTCGCGTTTTTTGGGTGCATGTTACTCTGAATACATATTAGGTGTTATGATAATTGGCAATTGTGCATTTACAGCTGAAAGCGCTGTTACTTTTATTCTTTCTTGAGTTTGCAATTTTGCAAAAAAGGAAGGTTTTCAAAATGGGATAGGTAGGATTTTTTTTAAGGAATAGGCAGTTTTTAACAAAAGCTGATTCTTGATAAAACTTCTTTGTGAAAGGTAACAGTTTTTCTTCAATTTTGGTAAAAAAGAATGGATGTTTGATTTTTTGATCTTAAGTGTGTTGAATTCATTGGAAAAAACAAATGACACTTTGTGATAATCTGAAGTTATTTACTTTTTAGAGCTGAATATTGGAGGGGGAATATTGTTTCTTTATGATACTCGACGGTGGGATATAAAAGGTTGTAAACACCCAATTTCATTTTTATATGACATGCACAAAAAAGCTCAGAATACTGAGCTTTTTTGTTTAACATAAAAAAATTAATAAATATCATCCCCTTGCAGGTATCCCTTTTTTCGAGCATTTGGCATAAGAAGAATTGCAATGAATGCAATGACCATCATACCAACTATGTAAAAATGGAAGACAGATTCATACCCGATTTTTTTAAATTCGAGTGCTACAGTTTCAGCAGAACCACCAAATAATGCATTTGCGATAGCATAAGAGAGCCCAACTCCCATTGCGCGTATTGAAGCAGGAAACATTTCTGCTTTTACGATACCAGAGACGGACGTATAAAAACTCATAATACAGAGCATTCCAATAACGATTAATAGTGCACTCCAGGTATTAGAAGTGTTACCAATTAGTCTAAGACCAGGAATTGTAAAAAGGATGGATAAGACACTCCAAATAAGCAATGAAGCTTTTGGTCCAATTCTATCGGCCAGAGAACCAAATAGGGGTTGAAGTAACATAAAAACAAAGAGTGCAGCAGTCATTATCGTTGTTGCAGTGTGTTTATCAAATCCGGACGTCGTGATCAGATATTTTTGCATATAAGTAGTGTATGTGTAAAATGTGAGGGATCCTCCAGCTGTAAAGCCAATAACCAGAAAAAAGGCTTTTTTGTGATTTCGCAGCAATCCTATAAGACTCCCTGCTTGTTGTTGGGAACGGCTTTCTTTTGTGGTTGTTTCATGAAGCGAACGACGGAGGTAAATTGCAACAATTGCTCCTAGTCCACCAATCGCAAAAGGAATACGCCAGCCCCATGCTTTTAACTGATCTTCAGTGAGGTAAAGTGCTAGAATAAACATAACCAGACTGGCAAGAAGTTGACCACCAATGAGTGTGGCATATTGGAAAGAGCTAAAGAAAGCACGATGATTTTTGAGAGCAATTTCACTCATATAAGTTGCTGTTGTGCCATATTCACCGCCGACTGAGAGCCCTTGAACCATACGGAGTAAAATGAGCAGAACTGCTGCTGTTGCTCCAATAGTTTCATAGGTGGGAAGAAGGGCAATGAGGAACGAACCACCGCACATCATAAAAACAGAAATAAGTAAAGAGCGTTTACGTCCATAACGATCGGCAATAAATCCAAACAGCCAGCCGCCAATAGGGCGCATAAGAAAGCCAATAAAAAAGACAACGGAAGACTTTAAAAGTTCGGTAACAACATCTCCATCGGAGGGAAAAAACTGTGATGCAAAATAGATGGATGTAAAAGAGTAAACATAAAAATCATACCATTCTACCAGATTACCTGATGCACTAGATATGATAGAGAGAACACGTTTCTTTGTATCATATGGTGCTAAAACTGCTTCCTTCTCCATAAGAATATCCCTTTTATTATGTGCCTATTTTCCTTAAATTTTTTACTTCATTTGAGGCTATTTAAAGCATTTTGTCTTTTGCGTCACCAAAATTTAATTGTATCATAACGATTTTTTGTGCAAGATGTTTTCGGGAAGAGATTTGCATTGTATTTTATCTTTTGCAATTTTTATTTTCTATAATCAGTAGAATCGGCCATAATGCTTTTATGAAAACCTACCTCGATCTTTTATCTCATGTTTTAAATAAGGGCATTGATCGTACAGACCGAACCGGTGTTGGGACGCGATCGGTTTTTGGCTATCAGATGCGGTTTGATTTACAGATCGGATTTCCATTGTTAACAACGAAGAAATTGCATTTACGCTCGATCATTTATGAACTTTTGTGGTTTCTTAGAGGTGATACAAATGTCGCATGGTTAAAAGAACATGGTGTATCAATTTGGGATGAGTGGGCTGATGAAAAAGGCAATCTTGGTCCTATTTATGGTTATCAATGGCGTTCTTGGCCAGCTTCTGATGGACGCTATATTGATCAAATCAGTCGTCTTTTAACGATGATTAAAAAAGTACCTGATTCTCGTCGCTTGATTGTCTCTGCGTGGAATCCTGCATTGATAGAAGAAATGGCTTTGCCACCTTGTCATTGCTTTTTTCAATTTTATGTTGCCGACGATAAGTTGTCTTGCCAGCTTTATCAGCGTTCG
Source organism: Bartonella quintana (assembly GCF_009936175.1). Taxonomy (NCBI): domain Bacteria; kingdom Pseudomonadati; phylum Pseudomonadota; class Alphaproteobacteria; order Hyphomicrobiales; family Bartonellaceae; genus Bartonella; species Bartonella quintana. The sequence continues at coordinate 516,826 of NZ_AP019773.1, forward strand.
GCGGATATTTTTTTAGGTGTTCCGTTCAATATTGCTTCTTATGCGTTGTTAACGATGATGATTGCGCAAGTGAGTGGCCTTAAAGCCGGTGATTTCATTCATACTCTCGGCGATGCCCATCTTTATTCTAATCATTTTGAACAGGCTCGATACCAATTATCTCGTACACCAAATGCTTTGCCATCGATGCTTATAAATCCATCGGTAACAGATCTTTTTTCGTTTAAATTCGAGGATTTTGAATTGCTTAATTATGAAGCGCAACCACATATAAAGGCACCGGTAGCAGTATGACTTTTCCAGTTTGTTTAATTGCAGCTGTTGCAGAAAATGGCGTTATCGGTTGTGAAGGTGCAATGCCTTGGCATTTATCGACAGATTTGCAACGTTTTAAGGCTTTGACTTTCGGTAAGCCTATCATTATGGGGAGAAAAACTTGGGATTCTCTTGGACGTGCTTTACCGGGGCGTACAAATATTGTCATTACGCGCAATTATGCATTTATGGCTGAAGGCGCTGTTATTGCTCACTCTTTGTCTGAGGCTTGTTTTATCGCAAAAAGAGTGGCTTCTCAAAATGGTGCAGATGCAGTTTTTATTATTGGTGGTGGTGAAATTTTTCAACAAGGATTCAATATTGCTGATAAAATATTCCTGACAGAAGTCTTAGCTTCAATTGAAGGTGACAGCTTTTTTCCTGTTTTTGATAGAGAGATGTGGACTATTGTGCAAACACAATATATTCCAGAAGGGGATAAAGACAGCCATAGGACACGTTTTGTTGTTTATGAGCGAAATAATAATCATTTGTAATTCAGTGGAAAGAGTCTGTCAGTTGCATTGTAATGAGATAAGAAGCACCCTATAAGATCAAGTGTATAATTTGGTATTTGAGTGATGGTAGTCAGTTGAAGAGGTGATGATGCCCTGGACAAATCAAAATGGTGGTGGCCCGTGGATCGGTGATAAAAATAAAGTTGGTGGTGACAGAAAAAAAACAGCTAAGAATCTTTTCGGTTCTGGTGGCAATAGTGGCGGTGACAATAGTCCCAATATTGATGATATTTTGCGTAAAGGGCAGGATCAGTTCAAACAATTTGGCAGGAATGGGCTTTTTGTTTTGTTCCTTCTGCTTGCTGTGTTTTTTTGGCTGTACCAGTCTTTTTATATTGTTCAGCAAAATGAACAAGCGGTAGAGTTGCGTTTTGGTGTACCTAAAACAGGAATTATCGGTGATGGTTTGCATTTTCACTTTTGGCCAATTGAGACCTATATGAAAGTGCCTTTAACAGAAAAAACGATCGCGATTGGTGGTCAGTCTGGTCAGAGGCAACAAAGTGAAGGTTTGATGCTTTCGAGTGATCAGAATATTGTTAATATCAATTTTTCTGTTTACTATCGGATTTCACATCCCGGCCAATTTTTATTCAATGTGAACGATCAAGAAGGGACAGTTCGTCAGGTTGCTGAGAGTGCAATGCGTGAAGTTATTGGTTCAAGGCCAGTTGATGATGTTTTACGTGACAAAAAAGAAGAAGTTGCTAATGATGTCAGAAAGATTATCCAATTGACTGTGGATAAATATCAACTTGGTGTTGAAATAAGCCGTGTGTCGATCAGTGAAGCTGCTCCTCCTACCAAGGTTGCTGCTGCGTTTAATTCTGTTCAGCAGGCAGAGCAGGAACGTGGGCGAATGATTGAAGAGGGTAATCGTGTGCGTTTTAATAAGATTGGTTTAGCAAATGGTGAAGCTTCACGCACACGCGAAATCGCAAAAGGTGAAAAGGCACAAATGATTGAAGAGGCAACAGGGCGTGCTGAACGTTTTCGGGCGATAGCTCGTGAGGCTGCAATTTCACCAGAGGCTGCTCGTTATCGTCTTTATATGGAGACGATAGGGCGTATTCTTTCTTCTCCAAATAAATTGATTCTTAATCAAGAAAATTCTCCAGCGGTGCCCTATTTACCTCTGAACGAATTGTTGCGTAGTACTTCATCGGAAAAAGCGAAAAAAACATCCGCACAGTCTACATCGCTATTGGATTCTCACATTTCTGGAGGACACTAATTATGCAGCAGTCTCGTTTTTTGTTTATGTTTAGTGCCATCGTGTTTGTTTTGATGGTTTTTTGGGTATCTATTTTTATTGTCTATCCTCGTCAACAAGTAGCAATTAAACGCTTTGGGCAAATTGTTAAAGTAGAATCTGATCCCGGGATCTATTTGAAAATGCCCTTTGTGGATAAGATGATTGTTGTTGATAACCGATTGTTGCGCTACGATGTCCCTACACAATCTGTACAGGTTCGTGGTGGTGCCTATTATGAAGTGGATGCGTTCTTTATTTATCGTATTACAGATCCTAAGTTGTTTTTACAGCGTATTGCTTCGGGGCGTCCGCAAATTGCTGCGCGTGAAAATCTTGCACCGCGTTTTATTGATGCTTTGCGTGCTGTTTATGGTAAGCGGGAATTTAAAGCGGCTTTATCGGATGAACGGGGAGCGATGATGGCTGAAGTACAGCGGCAGTTTTCGGTAGATGCAGGTTCGTTAGGTATTACCATTGTTGATGTGCGTATTCGCAAGACCGATTTGACCGATGCAGTTTCAGAAGATGTCTATCGACAAATGGCAGCTGAGCGTGAGGCTGCTGCGGAAAACATTCGTGCTCGTGGTCAACAGGAACGGGATCGTATTGTGGCAGAAGCTAATCGTGAATATGAAGAAATCGTAGCAGCTGCAAAGCGTGATGCTGAAATTACGCGTGGTGAAGGTCAGGCTAAAAGTATTCGCCTTTTATTGAATGCACGGGAAGCTAATCCGTCCTTTTATGATTTTTGGTTAGCGATGGAGCAATATAAGAATTTAGAGCACACTCCGATGGTGATTTCACCCCATCAGGATTTCTTTCTCTATTTTCGTAATCTGCCGCGGGCGAATGGAAAGTTCCCACCCACAATGAATAATACTGAGAATACTCGAGTAAGTAAAACTGTTCCAAAATTCGGGGGAGAATAGATGAAACAATCGATTGCGAATACGAGCTTTTGTATGAAAATTTTGTATGAAAAGTATAATCTGTAGTCGCTTTCTTTTATGATGAAAGTCAGTCAATGTGAGCCATACTGATTTTGCATAGATGAATTTAGTGAGGCTCCTTGCAGCATTTGGTTTTAGAGGCATGTCATGGGTAGGGATGTCATAGATAAAAATACATCTGTCAAATGCTTTTTCATAAGAATTTTTATCTGTTTTGTTCTGTTTTTATCAGGATCAATCAGTTTTTCTTGGGCGGGAAAAGAAAACAATACACCACTTTCGATTCCTGATTTAGCTGCTGAGCTTTTGGAGACAGTTGTGAATATTTCCACAGCACAGACAGTTGATGGAACCGAACAGGACGAGCATATTTTAGTACCCGTCATCCCAGAAGATTCTTTGCTAAAAGAATATTTTAGTGATTTTTTTACACCAAAAGATGGTCAAAAAGATAGACAGTTTCAAAAGGTCCGTTCTTTAGGATCTGGATTTGTGATTGATGCGCTAAGAGGGCTGATCGTTACAAATTATCATGTTATCGTTGATGCTGATGAGATTGAAGTTAATTTCACCGATGGTACAAAGCTAGAGGCAAGATTACTTGGAAAGGATAGCAAGACTGATCTGGCACTGCTTCAAGTGGATGCAGGAAGTAAAAAGTTAAAAGCCGTACGTTTTGGTGACTCGGAAAAGGCGCGTATTGGTGATTGGGTTATGGCTATTGGTAACCCTTATGGTTTTGGTGGAAGTGTAACAGTTGGTATTATTTCTGCACGCAATCGTGATCTTAATGCTGGTCCTTATGATAATTTTATTCAGACGGATGCAGCGATTAACCGAGGCAATTCTGGTGGTCCTTTATTTGATAGAAATGGTGAGGTGATTGGAATTAATACAGCAATTATTTCGCCCTCTGGAGGGTCTATTGGTATTGGTTTTGCTATACCATCGGACATGGCTCTTTCTGTTATCAATCAGTTGCGTAGTTTTGGAGAAATCAGACGTGGTTGGTTGGCTATTCGTATTCAACCAGTGACAGAGGATATTGCAAAAAGTTTAAAACTAGAAAACGCTGTGGGGGCGTTGGTTGCAGGTAAAATGGAACAGACCGGTGTAGATAATAGCCAGTTGCAGATTGGGGATATCATTCTTTGCTTTGGGAAGACCAAAATTAAGCATGCACGTGATTTGCCGCGTTTAGTAGCAGAAAGTCCGGCAGGAAAAGTGGTGGATATTACTGTTTTTCGGAATGGGCAAGAAAAAACAGTCAAGGTTAAGCTTGGACGTTTAATTGAGACAGATGCAAATGAAAATATAGTAGAAGAATCCGATGATGAAAAAAATGGTGCTGGATCGAAAAGTGTAACAATGCAATTTATGGGAATGACATTATCTGAACTTACAGCCGATTTACGTCAACGTTATTCAATTACTGATAAACTTCAGGGATTGGTAGTGACATCTGTTGCAAAAAATAGTGCGGCAGATAAAAAGCGTATTCGTACTGGTGAAGTGATTGTTGATATCAATCAAAGTGCTGTCACAACAATTTATGAGGCTAAAAAACGTGTTCATAAATTACGTGAAGCCGGACACAAAAATGCTTTATTCATTGTTGCTCGTTCAGATGGAGAATTACGGTTTGTAACGCTCTCAATGGATTAATTTGGGGGGGATTGCTTTTTTGAATACGTGTTTAACCATTTATTTTTTTGTTATTGCTCTTAAAGTGTGCGGTAAATAAGAGTTTATTCTCTTTAATTTTCAAGAGAGCAATTAGAGAGGGAAAGATCACATCAGAGTTAGTAATTTATAGGCATGCAATGTCTTGTTTTGTGTTTGATAGAAAAGAAATAGTTGCAGGAAAAAGGGGAAGCTTGAAGAAAGTCGTTGGCCTTTTATTATAAATCAGAATATCTTTCATTTTTTATAAAAAGATCAGCTGTTTAATTTATGTGCGTTAAGCCTAAATATATTTTAGCAGATGATTGCAAAGAGTAGGTGCGTTTATGATAGTCTCTCTAAAAGAATTTTTGTGGCTGTGTTTTTTTATTAAATGATGAGAGCCAAAAGAAATGCTTTGAATTTCTTTTGGTATTATTGTTGTGTTCATTTTTTATTTTTCAGAGGTTTGAGAATCATCAGGGGCGCTTTTTTGCGTTAAGTATAGAGGTTCTGCTCGTATTTTTGTTTGAAGAGCGCACTCTATGACAATGTAGATGAAATACAGAGTCTTTGGGGTTAGTTATGCGTGTTGAAATACGTCGTTAATTGATGGATAGAGGGAATTTCCATTCATGACACAGAGAACGATTACATTGATAGCTGGGCCAACTGTAAGTGGGAAGTCAGCGCTTGCTTTGCAAATGGCTCAAAAAAAAAATGCTCTTATCATTAACACTGATTCAATGCAGGTTTATGATGTTTTAAATATTTTAACGGCACGGCCGACGGCAGCTGATACTGCCATTGTTCCACACTATCTCTACGGTTATGTGAGTCCGGCTCTTCACTATTCAGTGGGACAGTGGTTATGTGATGTTAGGAAGCTTTTAACGACATTCACCTCAAAATCACTTATTTTTGTTGGCGGAACAGGGCTTTATTTTCGTGCTCTTTTGGAAGGGCTTTCGGAAATCCCTCATATTTCAGATGCTGTGCGGCAGAAATGGCGACTTCGGCTTGATAAAGAAGGAGCTGAAAACCTTTATCGCCAGTTATTGCGGATTGATGCTGTTTTTGCTGAGAAAATTTCTTCACAAGATGGCCAGCGTATTATACGTGCTCTGGAAGTTTATGATGTCACAGGTAAGAAGTTAAGCTGGTGGCAGAAGAAAAAAACACCTCCGCTGATTTCGCCAAATTGTTCAGAAAAAATTCTTCTTATTCCACCACGTCAATGGCTTTATGAGCGTATTCATAAGCGGTTGGACAATATGATTGAAAGAGGAGCTTTAGAGGAGGTGTTTGCTATGAAGAAGCTTATGCTTTCCCCTTTTTTACCAGCGATGAAGGCTATTGGCATGCCTGAATTTACAGCTTATTTTGATGGATATAAAAGTTTTGAGGATGCTCTTGAAACGGCGAAAACGCAAACGAGGAGATATGCAAAAAGGCAAATGACCTGGTTTCGTAATCAATTTGATGAAGAATGGACGCTCATTTCTTCATGTGAAGAGGTGTAGAAAATTTAAAAATATTTCATGAAGGAGAGAAAGTTTTTAAAGGGGTAGTCTGTAATTGACGAACGACATTGATGCAATTAAAATTTCTCTTAGCAAAGAATGTCTTTCTTATAATGTCGTGCATTAAAAAAGAAGAGGATGATTAATCCTAGATGTTTTCGTGTGTAATAGGCTCCTGGAGGAGCCTTTTTTATTGTGCCGTAAAATGTAGTAAGTGGGAGAATAACAGATTATCCAAAAACGAATGAGAGTGCAGACGGAAAAATGATGTCGGGGACTGAAATGGTGGGTTCGAGTTCTTATTGATCAAGGGATTAAACATCTCTTCGGTTATCTTGGTGGAGCTATCCTTCCTATTTTTGATGTTCTTTTATCAACAAGATACACTCCGGCATATTTTAGTGCATCATGAACACTCAACAGGCCATGCTGCTGCAGTACGAGAAAGGTAGGCGTTATGCTTGTGACTTCTTGTTCGGTTGCAACGAATGCTGTGACACCTTTACAGCACTATGGATTCTATTCCTCCTATTTGTTCCTCTGGTCAGGTACCTACAACTGTGATTGGAGCAAATGGTTTTCAAGAGGCTGATACAGTTAAGTATTACAAAGCTCTATACTAAATACAATTGTTTGGTTGAAGATGTAAATGATCTTGCAAAGATTATTAGCCTTCACTCCTGCTCAATCAGGATGTCCAGGATCAGTTTTGGTTGATATTCCTAAAGATATTCAATTTGCTTCGGGTATTTATAGAGCACATCAAGAGTTGACATTTATGCGTTCTTATCCAAAACTAAAAGAGGATACAACAGCTATCGAACATGCTGTTTCTCGCTTAGCAGAAGAAAAATGTCCTGTTATTTATTCTGGTGGTGGTGTTATTTCATCAGGTCTTGAAGCTGCAAAGCTCTTGCGCGATTTGGTTCGATTGGGGGATTTTCCGATTACTTCAACACTCATGGGACTTGGTGCTTATCCAGCTTCTGACAAAGATTGGCTTGGAATGCTTGAGATGCATGGAATTTATGAAGCGAATTTAGCTGTGATTGTGATGTTATGTTGGCTGTTGGTGCGCGGTTTGATGATCGTATATCACTGGGGCGGCTTGATGCGTTTGCACCTCATGCGCGCGTTATCCATATTGATATTTATCATTCTTGTATCAATAAGATCGTAAAAGTAGCAATTCCATTTATTGGTGATGTGGCTTCTATTTTAGGATATATAATGCAATGTTTAGTATAGACAGTAACCATTTAAGAGTGAGAGCCATGATATGTGGTGGACGCAAATTGATCACTGGAGAGATCGTAATTCATTAGAATATCCTAAGAAAAAAGACATTATTATGCCACAATATGCTCTTGAACGACTTTATGTTCTTACTAAAGATGTCAATGCTTCTATGACAACTGATGTTGGACAGCATCAAATGTGGATTGCACAATATTATTACTTTGACGAATAAAACCATTGAATGACTTCTTGTGGTCTTGGAACTATGGATTATGATTTGCCTGCTGCTATTGGTGTTCAAATCGCACATCCTGATGCACTTAATTTTATGTATTTCTAGTGATGCTTCAATTCAGATGAATATTCAAGAATTCGTGACGGCAATGCAGCACAATGGACCTGTAAAAATTTTTATTTTAAATAATCAGTAGATGGGCATGGTTCACAAGTGGCAGCAGTTGTTGCATGGTAATCATCTTTCTCATTCTTATACAGAATCGATGCCTGACTTTGTGAAATAGGCACAAGCTTATGGGGAGGGATTGGTATTCATTGTTCCAAATCTGATGAACTTGATGGTAAAATATAGGAAATAATTGACTGTGATAAGCCAGTTCTCTTCGATTTCTGTGTTGATAATTTAGAAAATTGTTTCTAATGATCCAATCTGGATGTGCACATAATGATATGGTTGTTGCCTGATGAGGCTCATGATAAAACAGTTGCAAATGCTATTCCTGTTGAAGGGCAATAATTTTGTATAAGGAGTTTGTAATACGATGGTATGGATTTAAACTTTTGCTTTAGTTACTTTCTTCATTTTAAATATGACTCAGCAGAAGCTATATAAGTAGATTATTTTAAGTTTATTGTAGATAGTGATTTTGCTGTTCGTATTGTTTTTCTGTAAGGTGTTTTGCTCAAGAAGCATGAGTTTTTATTGAGGTGTCTGATACAAGTTTGTGTAGGTGCAAGATTGAAATTGTGAAAGCGTGTTGTGAGAAAGTTTCATTGGTAGGAGTGTTGATGATTTTGCTGTGAAAGTGGGAGGATGTTCATGTATCAAAAATCCCTAACGACAAAGATTTTTTTGGGAATGAGATTTTTCTCGATAATGTTTTTTTTCAAAGTTCTTGCTCTTTTTATACGAATCTTATTTTGATAAATTATGCAGTTTTCACCGGAACAGGATAATGCATTGAAGGCGGTTGCTGCATGGTTGAAGGATGGGCATTCTCCACTTTTTCGTCTCTTTGGCTATGCAGGAACAGGGAAGACGACACTTGCTCGCTATTTTGCAGAAACAGTTGATGGCTCTGTCCAATTTGCTGCGTTTACAGGTAAGGCTGCTCAGGTTTTGCGTTCTAAAGGTGCGAGCAATGCTTGTACTATTCATTCGCTGATTTATTGTCCGCGTGGGGAGGAAGAAGTTTCCGATGAAGCTACGGGAAAGAAGTCTCTTGCACCGACATTTGCATTAAATCGGAGAAGTGCTGCTGCACGAGCTAAGCTTATTATTGTAGATGAGTGTTCGATGGTAGATGAACAATTAGCGCGTGATTTAATGAGCTTTCGGACGCCAATTCTTGTCCTTGGTGATCCAGGTCAGTTGCCTCCTATCTCAGGAGGCAGTTTTTTTTCCAATAGTGCGCCAGATTTTCTTCTCTCAGAAATTCATCGACAAGCACGGGATAATCCTATCGTTCGTTTAGCTATGGACGTGCGTGAAGGACGCAGTATAGCTTATGGCGATTATGGGGCAGCGCGCGTTGTTACACGTAAAGAGGTCAATAAACAATTGGTTTTGGATGCTGATCAGCTTTTGGTAGGGATTAACCGAACACGTTATCTTTATAATAAACGTTTGCGTGAATTGAAGGGCTTTACGGAAAATTTTCCACAAGCAGGAGACAAGCTTGTGTGTTTGCGCAATGATCCCGCGAAAGGCTTGTTGAATGGCTCGTTATGGAAAGTTCTGACTTCACAGAAAGAAACTGTTAAACCGGCTATTAATCTTCTCGTTAAGCCAGAAGAGAGTGAGCGTGGAGTGGTGAAGATTAAGCTTTTAAAAGCAGTGTTTCAGGATCCTGATAATGAGATTTCATGGCAATTAAAAAAAAGACATGATGATTTTGATTATGGATATGCATTAACTGTTCATAAAGCACAAGGGTCTCAATGGGATAATGTGGTTTTATTTGATGAAAGTTTTGCATTTCGTGATATGTATGCGCGTTGGCTTTATACCGGAATTACCCGTGCGGCAGAGCGTTTGACCATTGTTCGGTAGAGAAAATTATTTTTATTGTCTGGGCTTATGCTGAGGAATGTCTCTTTTTTTCTGTCTTTTTAAATTATATATGAAAATAGGAGTGTGGATGGCAGTAAAACTTTCAGTTAATCTTAATGCTGTTGCTGTTTTGCGTAATCGACGTAATCTTCCATGGCCAAATATCAAAAATATTGGGCATATAGCACTTACAGCTGGTGCCGCAGGTTTGACCGTTCATCCGCGACCAGATGAAAGACATATTCGTTTCGCTGATCTGCGAGATATCCGTTGTTTAATTAACAGTACTTTTCCTGCTGCAGAGTTTAATATTGAAGGTTATCCAAGCGATAGATTTTTGGATTTGGCAGAAAAATATGCTGATCAGATTACCCTTGTCCCTGATCACCCAACTCAGTCTACCTCCGATCATGGTTGGGATTTTGCTCATGATGCAGAATTTTTAGCGCCCATTATTCAGCGTTTGAAAGACAAAAAAATTCGTGTGTCGTTATTTGCTAATCCTCTTGTAGATGGTCTTGACATTGCTAAAACTATTGGTGCAGACCGCGTGGAATTTTATACTGGACTTTATGGTAATGCGTGCCAAGAGAAGACAAAACAAGGCCAAGAGTTGGATAAACTTACTTTAGCAGCGAAAAGAGCTAAAGAATTGCAATTAGGTGTTAATGCAGGTCATGATTTGACGATTAGTAATCTTCCCGCTCTTATCAAGCGTATTTCTTGGCTTGATGAAGTTTCCATTGGTCATGGGCTTATTGCTGATGCATTAGAATATGGAATGCATAAGACTGTTCAGCGTTTCATTCGGTTATTGTCATAATCCTTTTTTCTTTTATTCAATTTTGCGGTAAAGTTTTCTAAAACTCTGCAAATTCTGTTCCAAAAGAATAATTTTTTACATGCTTAGATCGAGAACAGCATTTTGCTGCTAGAGATATATTGGTTTTGTAACTTTGTATTTTTTAGCGCGTTCAATATTTTTGATTCTATCAGTTTTGAAGATATTTTTAGGTAACATCCTCCCATATAATTTTTCAGTAGAAACAAAAGTATTCTTTAATATATTGTTTTTATTGAGAAAATTGTATCTCTTTATTTAAGAGATGTTTTTAATGTGAAAGAGGGAAAATTGATCCTTTAACATTAGGTTCTGTACCTTAATTTAAGATTTGAGAATAAAGTTCAAGTGGCAGTTGTTGCATCTATAAAAGATTAGGCATTTTACTAAAGAGGCTAGTCTCTCATCAAGTTTAGAGATTGGAAAAAGACTCATCGTTTCTGGAAGATAAGTTTCTTAGAGGCGGGTGAGGACCGATGATTTTATCTATCATTTTATTGAAGAAGTTCATGTCGTTTAAGACGGGATATCAATGGGGGATATCAATGGCGAGAGTTTTTCCTTATCTTCAGGAAAGTGGCGTATCATTCATGCATTTATGGCAAGGATGGAGTATCCTTAAACGGGATGAATTTCTAGTATCAGAAACGGGAAGCGTTCGTTTTTGAAGAAACTTACCAACAATTATCTATGGACTATGGGGATTGGTAGTGAATCCTTAGAATTGATGCTACCTTTGTTCGTGTTTATCTCTGTGCTAGAATAATTATGGATTGTGCAGCAGAATTATAAAAAATGTTAGTGTTGGAAGAAAAATAAGCTCAAGATTTAATCTCTGAAGAGTTCATACTGTAATCAATGTTTTGAGGCAAGTTTTATGTTTTCTTCTAGCCCCAGAGAGTACAATGATATTATCCAATCAGTTTAGCTTGTTGAAGGGGAAAAAATATACAAGTTCTTGCTAATAATGGTTCTGTGTAGAGGCCCAAAGAGAAGGAATGAGGAGGACGAAAAATGCCTCTTTATCAAATAAGAAAATAGCGCAAAACGATGGTGAACACCCTTTATAAAGAACTTTACTTTATCGAAGGCTTCTTTAGTAAATTCAAATGCTTCAAACATATTTTCTGGTGATTAGGTGAGAAAGCTTTTCGTTTTATGAGATTGTTGCTTTAAGTTTCAACCGTCTTCTGGGGCTTAGAGCGTCAGAGGCAAAGAACCTAAAGTATAAAATCACGACGCTCATTTTATAATTTTTATTGCTATTCATTTTAATTTATTTCATGGTCAAGGATCGCATCATGCATCTTAAGTTTAAGGATACAATATTCATTATGCAGGAGAAAAATACAATTTAGAGTATGTATTTTTTTAGGAGTATTGTTTTATATAATGGATCATTTTTTGTAGAGCATTCATTGAAATTTCTTTTTGGGTCTCAATGTATTTTGGGAAGGTTTGGCCATAGTTTTTTGTATAAATATATAAATTTAAAAGGTTATTCAGTTGCTATATTATTATGAATAATGATTTGTTATTCACAGTGTGTGAAGCACTGAGGGGGAAATCTGGTTTTTTATTCAATGAAAAATCTAAAATTCAGTTTAAATGCAAATATAAGGAAGTATTTTCATGCATGTTTATTATGATCATGACGCAAACGTTAATTTAATTAAAGGGAAAAAAGTGGCCATTGTTGGTTATGGTTCACAAGGACATGCGCATGCTTTAAATCTGAAAGATTCGGGTGTTCAAGATGTGCGAATTGCTTTGCATTCGAGATCAGCAACAGCTAAAAAGGCTATCGCAGACGGTTTTGAGGTTGTTCGTGTTGCTGAAGCAGCAAAATGGGCAGATCTTATTATGATGGCAACACCAGATGAATTGCAAGCTGATATTTATAAAGAGCATATGCATGATGATTTACGTGATGGGGCAGTGATTGCTTTTGCTCATGGTTTGAGTATTCATTTTGGCTTAATTGAACCCAAAAAAACAGTTGATGTTGTGATGATTGCTCCTAAAGGTCCAGGTCATAAAGTTCGTAATGAGTATCAACGTGGTTGCGGTGTTCCTTGCTTAATTGCGGTTGCACAAGATGTCTCAGGGCATGCTCATGATATAGCATTATCTTATGCATGTGGTATTGGTGGTGGACGTGCTGGAGTAATGGAGACAACATTTAAAGAAGAGTGCGAAACTGATCTTTTTGGTGAACAAGCTGTTCTCTGTGGTGGTCTTGTGGAGCTGATTCGAGCAGGGTATGAAACACTAACGGAAGCAGGTTATGCACCGGAAATGGCTTATTTTGAGTGTTTACATGAGGTTAAACTGATTGTTGATCTTCTGTATGAAGGTGGTATTGCAAATATGAATTATTCGATTTCCAATACAGCTGAATGGGGCGAATATATCTCTGGTCCACGTGTTATTACTGATAAAACAAAAGCGGAAATGAGGCGTATTTTGAAGGATATTCAGACGGGTAAATTTACGTCAAATTGGATTCAGGAATGTAAAGCCGGTGCTATTCATTTTAAGAGCATGCGGCGTTTAAATGATAGTCATCCTATTGAAGAAGTTGGTAAAAAACTCCGTTCTATGATGCCTTGGATAAAATCTAATGCTTTGGTTGATAAGGAGCGTAATTGAAGTTCGTAGAGAACTCTCTGTAAAACTATAGGTTCATGTACAAAAAGGGTAACTTTGGTTACCCTTTTTGATATGTTTTTTATGTATAGGCTTTATTTTGTATGTTGAGCTGTTTTTTTTCTTACAAACATAATGAAATACGTTACGCCTAAAAAAATAAACCATAATAGACTGTATTTAAAAGCTATTAGAGTATCAGGTTCTAATGTTAGCAAATAGAGAATGAAGGCAAAGAAGGCTAAAATAATCCAGCACATGATAACACCTCCTGGCATTTTGTAGATGGATTCAATATGTAGCTGAGGGCGATTGCGACGATACACAATATAGCTAACCAAAATTACAGACCATACGAATATAAATGAGATAGCTGAAATGCTGGTAACAATTGTAAAAGCATTTATGATGTTCGGAGAGAGTGATGCAATTGTGTACCCTAATAAAATACATAAGCAAGAAAAGAATAGGGCGTTGGCTGGAACATGATGGTTTGAAAGTTTTCCCAAAAGGCGAGGAGCACCTTTTTGCGTTGCAAGCCCATATATCATGCGGCTGGTAGAAAAAATACCACTATTTGCTGAAGAGGCAGCCGATGTGAGAACAACAAAATTCACCAAACCAGCAGCTGTCGGAATGCCAGCAAGCCAGAACATTGTGACAAAGGAACTTTTATCTGGGATAACTTGATCCCAAGGTGTGACTGACATAATCACAACGAGAGAAAAAATATAAAAGAGTACAATACGAATAGGTATTGCATTAATTGCTTTTGGTAGAACTTTTTTAGGTTCTTTGACTTCAGCTGCAGCTGTTCCAGCAATTTCTATACCAACAAAAGAAAAAATGGCTATTTGAAATCCAGCAAAAAAACCTGTAATTCCACGAGGAAAGATATTTCCATCGTTCCATATGTGCCTGAGAGAGGCAACAGTACCATTTGGGGAGGTAAAGCCAGTAGCGATCATATAAAATCCAACAATGATTAATGCTAAAATTGCTACGACTTTGATGAGACCAAACCAAAACTCAAGTTCACCGAACATTTTTACAGCAAGGAGATTAAGGGTTAAAAAGAAGGTAACGCAAGCGAAAACGATGATCCATGGATTAAGTGTGGGCCACCAAAAGTGCATATAAGTGATGATAGCAATAATATCTGCAGCTCCAGTCACAACCCAGCTCAACCAATAGCTCCAGCCGGCAAAAAAAGCAATTCCTGGTCCTAGTATATCGGTTGAAAAATCAATAAGTGACCGGTATTGTGAGTTGGAAAGCAATAATTCTCCCATAGCGCGCATTACAAAGTATAGAGCACAACCGATAATAGCATAAACGAGTATGATGGAAGGGCCTGCTACACTGATTGTTTTTCCTGATCCCATGAAGAGTCCTGTCCCAATAGTACCACCAATAGCTATAAGTTGTACATGGCGGTTATCGAGGCCACGTTGCAGTTTATTCTGAAGATTTTCTTCTAAATTTTGTTTACAGTTCATTTTTAGGAAGTTCCCTTTAATTATTTAAGATTAAAATTACACTGAAAAAGATAATTTTTTTCATCGAAGCATGATATAAGTGAGGAGTAAAGGAGAAAAACGTTTTTTATGATTTCATGTGGATAAAGAAAAAGCATATGGAATTGACAGGGGTATAATATTTTATCTCAAAATAACGCAACAGATATTTGAGTACAGAGTTTTAAGTGGTAGCTGAGATAATTGATCAATGGCTGATAAAAAGACTGAGTGTTATTATGACAATTACTCTTAAGTTGTTTCAAATAGTTTGTAAGGAACTACTTATAGGTTATCACTAATTCTGCCTGTATCATAAGTACAATAGTTGATGTCATAGTGAAGAGGGGTTTTGATTTTCGGTTGAACAGACTATAGAGTTGTGATCTTACTTAAGGAAAAATCTCCAATGGCAGAAAATTTTAAATGATTTCATGGGTAATTGCCATTACGATAGAAAGATCAAAAATAAAAAAGCAAATCCTGATCTTCATTTTTTTAAAAGATATTATTGATTTCAATGATAGCAATGTTGTTAATTAGTGGTATAGGATTAGTCTACGGTTATTTATCTTATTTACTGAAGGATGAGTTTTACGGATGTTTCACCCAGAGATGTTATAGTTTCTACAATCATTTTATTTTGTAGCATAAACGGAAGAAAGCTATTTTCTTTTGCATAAAAGAAGTGAGAGATATTATAGAGTTTTTTTATTCTAAAGTTGTGAATAAGAATTCTGTTCAGATGCTCACCCCATTTTGTAAAATCTTACGAAAATTTCGTATTGATTATACAGAAGGTCTTAAGATAGGGCAGAGAAATGAGATGTATCTATAGGTTTTTCTCTTTTGTAGAGATTGGCAAAAATCTGTTTTAGTTGGGATGAAAGAGAAAATAATAATTCACTAATTTTGACTATAACTTTTAACATATACTTTTTGTTAATATGTTTTGATATGTCACTTTTGAGATCAAAACAAGCCTATATTAGATAACAGCCCTTTTTATGAATGGTTGTTTTGTCATGTATATGCGGCATGGCTACTGCACTTTTCCTTTTAAGCCAGTATGCCCCAGTATACACAGTGTAGTTTGACATGAGGTTTTGTACTTAGTAGGAAAGGACATAATTAGAAGAATATGTGATAATTCTATGTTTTTTAAACATTAAATGCTCTGTTTATCAAATAGGATTTTACAGAAAAAAATCAGAAAAAGAGTAAAAAATTGCAAAAATCAAAATTTGATACCAAAAATGAGAGAAAGTTCTGAAAGGTTTTTAAAAGCCCTTTTTGACTGACAGCGTCAGACTTATGACACCTATGTATTTTTGGTTATTGTTTCTTCATTGCTTTGGAGAGAAAAATGACAATAGAATTTAATCTTAGTATCCGCTTTATTAAAAATGGCAAGGAATCTCAATTTTTGGCATGAAAGCGTTTGGCGTAATTATAACATTCCTGATGTTGATAGGCAAGTTTATTCCCTTAATAAACCCGTCCTTTTACGCACGAGACAGATAAAATCAAAAAGCTTGGGAAAAAAGATACAGCAGCTATTGATGTCATTAACGCTGTGTGTGCACAGGGCATAGAAGCAAAAATTATCCTTGTACAGGCGGAAGAGAAACTCCAAATTACTGACCACACAAGCCAAAATAGTAGGATCAAATGCTGCCTTAACTGGTGTGCATGCCTTGCGCATGCATGTGGTCATTGAGGGGTGGAGACTAGGATTTTATTGGCTCCGGCTTATTTATAGTGCAGGTCAGGTTGACAATGCCAAAAACCGTGTTGCGGATGCACTTGAACGAGTCGCTGAAAAACTGCAAGCGATTGCGATTTCTGATACAGGAGGCAAAAACAGCGAAAAAAGCCTTATCTTTCGTGCAGATTTTTCATCACGTTTTTGTTACCTCATTGATCGAGTAACTGGAACTGGTGGGTGATGAGGGAATCGAACCCACGACCCGCTGATTAAGAGTCAGCTGCTCTACCGACTGAGCTAATCACCCACGGCTCTTCAAAAGATGAGAATGAGCGGTTCTATAACGCTCCTAAAGCAGTATGTCTAGGGTTTTGTTGTTTTTTATATGAAAATAGTAAAGTCTCTATAGTTAAATTCATTGTACACCCCCTTGATCTTATCTCAAAATAGGCCCATTATAAATAGCTCTATAAATAAATGTCCTGATTATCATTCGGAACTGTCGTTGGAGGATCGTCGAGCGTAATGCCCGAACAAAATTCAGAGGAACCTTCTTGTGGTTGCAAGTGGGGTGGACTGTCGTTCTGTTTTATAAACTTTATCAATAGTCATGTGTGTTTAAGCAATGTTTTGTCATTGTTTGCTTTGGATGCAATCTGTTTGCATTTAATATTCTTGATCAAGTGTGAGAATGAAAACTCATGAGTTTGTTTTGTCAACCGGGCGCTTTTAAGCTTTTAAAGATGTTTTTAAAGGGTGATCTATGATGGAGTGGATCGTTGATCCCCATGCGTGGTTTGGCTTGATCACGTTGATTTTTCTCGAAATTGTTTTAGGAATAGATAACCTTGTTTTTATTGCAATTTTAGCCGAAAAATTGCCGTTACATTTGCGTGATCGTGCACGCTTGATAGGTCTTACTTTAGCATTAGTGATGCGACTTTTTCTTCTTACGGTTATTGGATGGGTGTTAAATCTCGATACGATGCTTTTTTCATTCTCATCCTTTGTGTTTAGTTGGCATAGCCTCATCTTGATTAGTGGTGGGGCTTTTTTGCTTGCAAAGGGAACGTTAGAGTTACATGAAAGATTAGAAGGTATCTCGCATGAAAGAAAAACAGGCGTTGCTTATGTCGTTTTTTGGCAGGTGATTGTTCAAATCGTGGTGCTTGATGCTGTGTTTTCCCTAGATAGTATTATTACTGCGACAGGTATGATTGCAAAAGAGCAGGCAGCAGTTATGTATATAGCAGTAATTATTGCTATGGGTGTGATGATGTGTGGATCGGGCGCTCTTATGCGTTTTATTAATCGCCATCCCACTATTGTGATTCTTTGTCTTGGTTTTTTGATGATGATCGGTTTTACTCTCATTGTTGAAGGATTTGGCTTTCATATTCCAAAAGGGTATTTATATGCTGCTATTGGTTTTTCTGTTCTCATTGAAGCTTTTAACCAAATTGGACGTCGTAATCGTGAAAAGATGATTACAACAAATGATCTACGTGGTCGAACAGCTGATGCTGTTTTAAGGCTCTTGGGAGGTGGAAACAAAGACGGTAATCTTGGTGAGACTGTAGATGTCATTGCTGAGCAGGCGGCAGCTTCTGAGCTGTTTCGTCCAGAAGAAAAAGAAATGATTCGTGGTGTTCTCGATTTAGCTGATCGTCCTGTCCGCTCCATTATGTCGCCGCGTAATGAGATTGAGTGGTTGGATTTAAATGGTGACGAGAATAAGATGCGTGAGGAGTTACAACAGGTTAAACATAGCCGCTTAATTCTTGCACGTGAAAAAGTAGACGAATTTGTTGGTGTTGCTTTGACCAAAGATCTTCTGTTAAATTTGGCTGAGGGAAAAAAGATTAATTGGAAAAAAGCTATGCGAGAACCACTCGTCGTTCATGAAAATACAAGTGTTTTGCGATTGATGGAGCAATTACGTCATTCTTCGATTCAGCTTGCAATTATTGTTGATGAGCATGGATCTTTTGAAGGGATTGCAACACCAACTGATATTCTTGAAGCTATTGCAGGTGATTTTCCTGATGATGATGAAGAACCGGTTATAGCAGAACAGCTTGAAGATGGAAGCCTTCTTGTTGAGGGATATGCTGATATTCGCCGTTTAAGCGGTTATCTTGAGCGTAATCTTGTAGACGAGGCAGACCGTTATACTACCCTGGCAGGGTTTATGCTTTGGCGATTTGGGCATTTACCGAATGAGGGTGAAAGCTTTGAAGCTGATGGTCTGCGCTTTAAAGTTATTGAAATGGATCGTCGAAATGTATCTAAAATCCTTATCTCTTCACTTGTGTTGCCGGAAAAAAGCTAATTACTTAGTTAAATAAAAGTGATAGGAAAATACCTTCTTATTATAAGAGAGTGAAAAAGATACGGAGATTAATTGTCCGATTGTGTTTTCATTATTCATAGCTTTTAAAGCATGGACTGATGGATAGACAAAAATTAAATTTTTAATGAGTTTTTTATGTTTAAAAGAGGAATCCTCATGTTAAAAGATAGCCTTCAAGGATGATTGGTTCTGCGAGGGGGACAATGTGCACACTGATTTGTAAATGGCTATTAATCTCAGAAATAGTGATTACATATGCATTATTTCTGTATTTTTTAAAGACGAAAATTATGTGAAATTTTTGCTTGTATTTTTATATAGTGATTTATGGGAACCCCTTTTATTCTTTCCTTTAATAAAGGTAGGGGAGGGTACTATGCTACAAAATAGCAGCCCCATTTCAATATTTAAAATCAATTGAAGGCGAGAGAAATTTATTTTTCACTACAGAATTCATTCGGAGAGCTGCTCAAGCCGCTTCTCTGAAAGTAAATTGAAGTATCAAATATTTCCATGTATTTTTATTAGAGGCATCGGTATGGAAAGAGAAGTACTTCAACACTCAAGCTAAAAAAGATAAATGAAGACAAAATGGTTGATTGATTTACATATGAAGTCTGATTCAATATGGTTATCGTTGTTTACGCCCCTGCAAAAAGGAGAGGGTGTTTATTTTTCTTTTATTTATTCAGGTGGTGTCTTTTGTACTCTTTTGCAATATTGGTGAGCTTCAAAAATTGCTACAACAAATAGCGAAACGATGAGTGGTATGATCAAATAAAGCATTCTAAACACAATAAGTGCTGCAACAACATCGGTTGGATTTATACTGGACATGCCTGTTATGAATAAAGCTTCAAGAACTCCAACTCCTCCAGCTGGGGCATTGGAGAGAAGGGTGAGAGTGAAAGATGCCAGGAAAACACCAAGCACAGAAATAAAGTGAACGTCTGTGTTATGCGGGAGCACAGCGTATATAATTCCTGCTGCTCCTAAAAGCTCTAAGGGGCCGATGAGAAGCTGTTGAATGACAATTTTCAACCGGGGATAGGAAAGTTGAATTTTTTTTCCCAAGCGTAAGGGTTTTAACTGAAGCCAGCTGCCAAAAATGTAAAGTGCTGTACAGCTGAGTAAAATTGCACCAATTATTGTTCCAAGCCATTCAGGAAGCTCGTCATGAATGAGAGTGATGATTTCGGGTTGTAAAATCAAAACGATCCCAAAGAGTAAGATTGTGCCTATTACAAAAGTAAAAGAGCAAAAACCGACTAATATCGCGATTTCTGTTCCACTTAATCCTTTCATTTTATAAGCGCGATAGCGTACGACTGCACCAGAAAAAATGGAAGCACCAATATTGTGGGAAAGTGCATAGGTAGTAAACGAACATAGAGCAATAAAAAACCAAGAGATCTTATGACCTAGATGCTGCAAGGCAATTCGGTCATATCCAGCAAGAGCAGCATAAGCTAAAAGAGAGCACAAACAGGCTAATAGCCAATGTTGTGCATTTAAATTGCTTAGGCGCTCCAGTACATCACCGAAAGAAATGGCAGAGAGCTTTATATAAAGAATGCGGATAGATACTAGCATTGCTAAGATACCGATAAATGGCCATATCAATTGCTTCATTTTCATGCTGTTGTATCCGTTTTTTTGTTTTCATTTATGTTTTCTGTAAATTTAATTCATAATTGTGCATATTTTTTACAGATTTCTGTCCAGTTATATACTCGATAATACCATTTGCGATTTCTTCATCATCAGTTACTACAATATCTGCACCTAAATCAATGAGATAAGCCGTTTCTACATCGGATAATGCATGCGTGATTATCTGGATATCCTTCTTCATATTCCGTATATTCACTATACATTCTCCTACTTCAATAGTGCTCCGCATTGTAATAACAACTTTGTAGGCATTGCTAATATTTGCGGCACTCATGATATCTTGTTTAATGATATTGCCGCAAATTACCTCTAAACCATCTGCAATTGCTTTATCAGCAAGGCGTTTTGATTCTTCCACGATCACTACAAGTTCACCTTTGTTTATTAAAGATAATGCAACACATTTACCAATACGGCCGTAACCGATAATTACAATATGGTTTGTTTTTGAGGTAATTGGTAAAAACTCTTGGTCAGGATCCTTCAGATCAATATCAATGATTGTTTGTACGTCTTGTGGGTTTGTAAGAAAATTTTCTAGATGCTTTTTAATTTTGTCAAAGGCAATAAAAACGAGGGGATTGAGTAAAATGGAAAGAATTGCACCTCCAAGGATAAGGTCATGAGCATCGTTATTTAAGAATCCAAGGTTTAAACTTAAACTTGCAAGGATAAAAGAGAATTCTCCGATTTGGGCAAGGCTGGCAGAAATGGTGCAAGCTATCGCATTAGAGTGGCGAAGAGCTTTAACGATAAAAAAGGCAACAGCAGATTTTCCTATTATAATAATTAATAATGTTGCTAAGAGAGGAAAAAAATGACTCAGTATTTTCCCTGGGTCAAATAACATGCCTACAGAAACAAAAAAGAGAACAGAAAATGCATCTCGCAGAGGTAAGGATTCTTCCGCTGCACGATGGCTCAATTCTGATTCGCTCATAACCATACCTGCAAAAAAGGCACCAAGAGAAAGAGAAACACCAAATAAATGAGCAGCTCCGAAAGCTACTCCTAATGCAGTAGCAAAGACACTCAGACGAAATAATTCACGTGATCCTGACTGTGCACTCACTTTTAATAACCACGGGATAATGCGTCGGCCAATCACGAGCATGAGGATGATAAATACAATAACTTTTAGGATGGTGAGACCAAAAACTCCCCAAATACTTGGGTCCAACCATTTAATAACAGGATCAATCGCTTCTTTTTTCGTATTGCCAAGGATATTTGCCAATGATGGTATGAGAACAAGTATAAGAACCATCGCTAAATCTTCAATAATCAACCAACCAACAGCAATACGTCCTTTTTCTGTTTCAATAAGATGGCGTTCTTGCAAAGCACGCAGCAGAATAACAGTACTTGCTGTTGATAAAGCTAAACCGAAGACTAAACTACTACTGAATCCCCATCCCATAATCAGTCCGAGGCATAGGCCCAGAAAAGTAGAAAATGCCATTTGTGCAAGGGCAGCAGGGATAGCAATAGCTTTGACGGATAAGAGATCTTTTAATGAAAAATGCAGTCCAACACCAAACATCAGCAAAATGACACCAATTTCTGCGAGTTGGTTAATAATACTGGAATCTATCCTAAAACCGCCTGTGTTCGGTCCTACAAGAACACCAGCTAACAAGTATCCCACGAGGGGTGAGATACGCAAACGACTCGCAACCATTCCCAAAAGAAATGCTAAGCATAAACCTGCTACAATTGTTGTAATAAGTGGTGTATCATGGAGCATAATATTTACAATTTTTTCAAAAAAATGAATGAGTTTAAGAGCTTATAATTTTTTTATGAGAAGATAGGATTGGTACGTCATATGAATTAACATGGCATTTTCATTTTAGTTTAGTGTTTGTACGGTTGTTTCGTTTACGCCACCAATTTCCGAGTAATAGTAAAATAGGAGCGGCGATAAAGATCGAAGATGATGTTGCAATAATAATTCCAAAGACCATAGGAACTGCAAAATTATGGACAGCACTTCCGCCCCATATCGCCATAGGGAGCATAGCGAGAACTGTGGTTGCTGATGTAAAGAGACAGCGTATAAGGACTTGATTAATTGAGAAATCAATCAGTTCACGCAAGGGCATGTTTTTATAAAGGCGCATATTTTCGCGCATTCGATCATAGACTACAACCTTATCGTTTATGGAATAACCAACAATCGTTAAAAGAGCGGCAATGGCAGTTAAATTGAAATCAAATTGAAACAAAGCAAAAAAACCAATCATTTTTGTGGTGTCTAAGATGAGCGTTACAATTGCTCCAACTGCAAAAAACCATTCGAAGCGTAACCATATATAGAGGGACATGGCAATTGCTGCGAGAATAACAGCAGTAAAGGCAGCTGTAGCAAGTTCGCCTGAAATTTTGGGGCCAACAACCTCTATTTGATCGAATGTAGTATTGGGATAAATGTTTTGTACTGCTGTTTTGACCTTGTCAATGGCAGCGGTTTGTTGTGTTGCACCACCACTTTGTTTCTGAATGCGGATCAGCACGGTGTTTGCATTATCTATATTTTGTAGCGTAACTTCACCTATGTTAAGGGTAGAAAGCTTTGAACGTAAGGTTGCTAAATTTGCTGGAGCTTTCGTGGTGATACTCATTTGGCTGCCGCCAATGAAATCAATTCCGAAATTCAAGCCAGGTTTTAAAAACAGAAAAACTGAAACAAGTGATAAAATAATTGAGACGCTAATACCAATGAAGCGCGCTTTCATAAAGCGGAAAGTTGTATTTTGTGGGGTAATATTGAAAATAGAGCGAAAATGCAGAGTTTTAATTTTCCATTTACGAACGACCCAAATCATCATGATGCGCACAATGGTAATATTCGTGAACATGGAGATGATAATACCAAGTAACATTGTTACAGCAAAACCGCGAACAGGACCGGTGCCAAACCAAAACAATAAAATAGTTGCAATAATTGCAGTAATATTAGCATCAACAATGGTCGCGAAAGCCTGTTTGAATCCACGATCTAAGGCAGCAAAGGCGCTGATACCTTTACGGCTTTCTTCACGGATACGCTCATTGATTAGAATATTGGCATCAACGGCGATACCGATACCTAAAATAATACCAGCAATACCCGGTAGTGTGAGTGTAGCACCGAGAAGACTTAGCGCGGCAAATGTTAAAATAGTGTGTAATGCTAGCGCTATATTCGCAATGATACCCCAAATTCCATAGAGAAGAAAAATAAAAACTGTAACAAGAACAAAGCCAATAATGCCTGTGTAAAGTCCCATTTGAATAGCATCAGCACCAAGATTTGGACCTACAGTTCTCTCTTCAATCACCGTGAGTGGGGCGGGCAAGGAACCAGCGCGCAGGAGAGCAGCCAGAGTTGATGCTTCTTTGGGATCAAAATTTCCTGTAATTTGGCCTTGTCCGTTGGGAATAACACTGTTGATGATAGGAGCAGTCAAAACTTTGTTATCAAGAACGATTGCAAAAGGACGGTTAATATTTTGTCGTGTTATATCCGCAAATATTTTTGAACCAATAGAATTCATGGTGAATGAAATAATAGAACGTCCTGGCATTTGCGGATCAAAACCTGCACGGGCATCTTTTAGGACATTGCCATCCAAGGCGATTTGGTCATAAATTGCATAACGTTGTGTCTTATCAGTGTATCCAGGAAGGATTGAAACACCTGCGGGTAAGTTATTTATATCCACGTTGGAGGGCACAAGATGAAAGGTCATCTTAGCGGTTGTTCCTAAAAGATCGCGTAACTGCTTTGGGTCTTGTAGACCAGGCAATTGAACCATAATACGATCAGTTCCTACTTTTTGGATGGCTGGTTCAGTAACACCAACCTGATCTATACGGCGACGGATGATTTCCAAGCTTTGCTCAATAGCATTACTGATACGTTCTTTCATACCAGCTTCGGTTAACATTATACGGAGAGTGTTATCTTGAGCACTGATCGTGATATCATTGGCTTTACTTCCAAAGCTGTTGTGTATAGGTGTGATCAATGTCTTCAAAGCAGAGAGTGCTTTTTCACTTTCTTTTGGATCGGAAATAAGAGCAACTACGCTATCTTCGAGGACACGAATGCTCGATGTACGGATTTGCTTTTCACGCAGTGTGTTACGCACATTGCTTAGAAGCATGTGTAGTTGATCCCTTTTTAGTGTTTTGGCCTCGACCTCGAGGAGGAGAGAAGATCCTCCTTGAAGGTCAAGTCCAAGTGTCACACGGGTATCAGTTAAGAATCTTGAATTTTTAACTTGTTCTTGCGAAAATAAATTGGGCAAGGCAATGTAAATGCTGCTTAAAAGGATAAAACAATAAAGAGTAGTCAACCAACCGGGTGTGCGCATGAATATATTCCGCTAATAGGCTAATCTAATGGTTATTAGAGTTAAACGCAGGAGTAAGATAGGATGATGGTTTCATAGTTCAAGCAAGAGGGGGGGCGCGTTTGTTTGCAAAACATTGTGTTTGAAAATTATAAAGCCGTATGCAAACAATTACTACGGGAGCTATTAAAGAGACATTCAGTGCTGGGATGTTTTGAAAAGCACTGATGAAAGGTAAAACATAATCTCTATGGAGTGTTATAAATTTTTTATTTGCAGCTTTTGTAACATTCAATTGATCATACTTATTTTCTGAATCAAGTGGATTAAATGTAATGACATTATTAATATGTGATTGGGCAATAAAATAAGCGTAAACTCCTAGAAAACTATTCATTAATAATATGCCAAAACTGGAAAGAAGAAGCGAGGCCGTAAAAGGGAAAAATTTTTCTTTTTTGCGATGGAGGTGCAAAAAAAACATATTAGGATGCTCTCTTTGTCTTATTTGATTTCAACTTGCTATATTCACTCTTTTATCAGTATTATAGAATGAGGGGAAGCTTTTATAAGCTTATTCTACACAAGTTGAAAATATTTGTCTCATGTCATATTTTAAAGGGGGTGATTCTTCATCTTGATACCTAAGGTCGATATGTGTTCATTTTTTCAAAAAAAATTATGCATTCTTTTTTCCATTGTTGGGATTATCGTTGTATCGATCTCTTGTGTATGGGGGCATTTGGAATCACAAAATGTAATAATCGAACAGTCGATAATTTCTCACTCAATTAATGAAATTATTCAAAAACAACAGCAAATTATTAAAATACTTGGACAAAAAACAGAAACTTTAGAAAAAGACTTTACAAGAGAATCAAACGACGAACGTGTTTTGGCAGAGCTGCGGTTGCGGGCGCGAGATATTAGTGAACGTGCCCTAGAAGCAGCATTTGTTTTGCGTGCTCCTCTTAATGATATTAACGTGCTTCTTGATCAGTTGACAGAACTCTATGATGATCCCAAAAACTTTAAAAGCCAAAGTAGGGAACGTTCTCGTCTGATAGAAAAAAGAGCTCAGATTAATGATGTAGTGCTTCGGTTTGAAGAAATCTTTTTGGCTACAAATAGAATAGCCGAACTTTCTCTCTCTCAGTCTCGAGAGCTTTTTAAAAATACACTTACGCACAGGCTTGAATTTTCGATACCGATGGTCAAACATCTCGTTGAGCAAACAAAAGAGGCTTCCTCTGATTTTCTTTTGTTGTTCAGTTCTTGGTGGAAATTTGTATTTAATTACAAGTCATTACAGCTTTTTCTTTCCTTTTTAATTCCACTTTTTGTTGCTTTTGGACTTCTTTATTTTTCTCGTAGGGTTCTTGCGCAATTACAGTGCCGTTTTGCCAAGCTGAATGAGGAAATATCTTATTTACAGCGTTTATTGGTTGCTTTTATTTCAATTCTTCTGCCTTTGCTTGGGTGTATTGTTTGCGTTTATTTCGTGTTTTTTTTGTTTCGTAGTTTTGGTTTGGATTCTGGGAAGCTTACAACGATATTTTATACGATCGGGCATCAAATTATCTTAGTTTTTTTGATAAATCGTTTAGCCGTTGTTCTTTTAACATCGAATATACTCCATGGGCGCCTTTTCAATATTGCGCCGTCGGCAGCATACCAATTGGTAATTTTGATTACTTTTTTAGGGAGCGTTTTGGCATTTGATGCAGTTCTTGATAGTGTTTATCAAGTTGTTTTAGCCTCTCTTTCTTTGACAATCGCGAAAAGTTTTATTGCTGTTTTTCTGGTAGCGATATTGTTGTTCATAATTTCATTTGTGCCTTTGCGGTTTAAAGGTAGGCGTTCTCAAAATGAAGAAGGAGAGCGGGTATTTTGTCCACTTTATATACGCATTTCCCTTATTATCTTGGGATTATTGCTCATTGTGATGGATTTTTTAGGGTATGTTGGTTTGGCGCGTTTTATTATGCAGCAAATTGTGGTTGGTGGTGCATTTTTGGTTCTCATGTATTTAGGGATACAAAGCGCTCAAGCACTTGGATCTAAAGGCCAATTTATGAAAACGAGCGTTGGTTATAGTTTGATGCAATGGTTACATTTAGAAGAGAAAACGATGAATCAATTGGGGATTATTATAGGTGTTTTCCTCAATTTGGTTGTGATCATATTTTGTGCTATGCCAATTGCCGGGCAATTTGGATTTTCGTATTCTGATTTGCAAGCAATGTTATGGCAACTGGTGACTGGTTTTCAAATTGGCAATGTGTCTATTTCTTTGATTTCTATTGCAACAGGAACTATTGCTTTCTTTGCTTGTTGGTTTCTTATCCGCCGATTTATCGGTTGGCTGGATGGCACAGTGTTGGGGCATGGGGAATTTGATTTTGGTGTCCGTAATTCTATCAAAACAATCATAAATTATGGTGGTATTGTTGTATCTGCTTTGATAGGATTCTCAACTGCAGGTTTGGATCTCAAAAATTTTGCGCTCATCGCTGGTGGGCTTTCGCTTGGTATAGGTTTTGGATTGCAAAATATTGTTCAAAATTTTGTATCTGGGCTTATTATTTTGGTTGGGAGACCATTTAAATTGGGAGATTATATAGAATCTGGATCAGTAGCTGGTATTGTTAAACGTATCAGTGTGCGTGCAACTGAACTTGAAACATTTCAGCGCAAGACGATTATTATTCCTAATTCAAGCCTCATTAATAATAATGTCAGTAATTGGACTCGAGGGAGCAAAATGGGGCGGGTTGATGTCCCTGTTGTTGTTTCCTCTAACATTGCTCCAGAGCGTGTTGTTGAAATTTTGCTAGAGATTGCTTCTGCGACAGAGGGGGTTTTAAAAAATCCTGTCCCGCAGGTGAGTTTCACTGCGTTTGATAGTAAAAAATTTTCATTTACTTTGGCTATTTATGTGCCTAACATCACCTCACCTTCTAAGGTGACCAATGCTCTTCGCTTTGTATTGTATAAACGTTTTGTTGAAGAAGGGATTTTGGAATGCTAAAATATGTTCACGTTTTTTTTGCAGTTATGCTATTGAATATTTTGACTATAACAGCTTTTGCAGCAACTGTGCAGAATACTGATTTAAAGATACAATCTCTCACCATCGTTGAAGGGAGTGCGATTTCAAATGTTTCTTTAAATCCTCATCAAACAGTTACAATTTGTATGAAGGGCTGTTTTGTTACTTTTCCTAATAAAGACCGTTTTGCAGTAAAGGCAGAAGATAATATAAAAATCAGCGAGGGTAGAGCGATTTTTAAATAAAATGGTTTCAGATTTTTTTTATGAGATAAAAATTTTGCAGAACGAAATATCATCTTTGCCTTCTTTAATAAGATCAATTATTAAAGAGTAGCTGATGAAAAGGTGTAACTTCAGTGTGAGATTGAGTATTCAGTTAGTAAAGTTAAGCGAGATTTTTCTGAAAGTATGCAGAATCTAAAATACATGTTTTCAGTATAATGATCCTTAAATATTTTTGTAAGATCTGAGTTCTGTAATATCAAAGTTAATTAATTAAGGTAAACTTCGATTATTTTTTTCTTTATGAATTTTATTGAAAATACGTATAGAAGTTTTCTTCTTTTCGAAGAGCTGTAATTAAAGTGGTTTATAGATGATATTATTTTGTTTTAATTCAATGATATATTCCGATTTTTGAATGAAATTTCTGGAAGAATAAAACGTCTTTAAAAGAAGAAGTTTATCAAATTTTTATTACATATAGTTAAATAAAATTAAATAATATGATAAGAATTTTCCGAATAAAAATTTATTTTCATTTTATATTCTTTTAATTTTTATTGTTTAATTTATTTTTATTAAATAATTTAGTGAATTATAAGATATTATGAATAAAATTATTAATATATTATTTGATATTAATTTATCATCCAATATTTCATATCATTTATTTATTATATAATAAATGTCGATATGCTAGAATAATCTGTATTCTTTTTCAGAGAATGCTTCACATAAATAGGTTGCTGCATAATCCAGTTTTGGAATTTGATGAGAGAGTTTGGATGAGACGAGTATTAAAGTTTCATTCTTTTAAAGTAAAAATACCGTTATTTTTCGTAAAATTTCATATTTTCAATTATTTATGATTGATAAAAGCTTGTTTATGGTTTATGGAAGAAAAATAATTAAAATTTATTTGCTAAAATTAAATTTTATTATTATAAAAAATATAGTTAGTTTTTAAGCATAAAATTTGCAGTACTTTGTTTTTTTAAAAATGTTATTCTTTATTTAAACATTAATTTAAACAATAGCAATGGGGTATAATTTTATGAATATGAGGGGTATAATTTTATGAACATGAAATTTATAATAGGATCCGTTTTTGCTTTCATTCCAGCCTCTGTGGCACAGGCTGCAGATGTAATAGTTCCTCAGCAGTCAGAACGGGTTATTCCACCAGTTATTGCTTCTCCTTCTTTTTCTTGGACGGGCTTTTATTTTGGAGGACAAATTGGTGGTTTTTCGAGTAAAATTTCTGCAACGATTCCTGACATCACCTCGCCTTATGTTGATAATCTTTTCTTTCCTGATGAGGAAAGTAAGAATAAAAAATGGGTTTCGGTTGACAAAAAATATATGCCTAAGCTCTCTGGTTTTATAGGGGGGGTGTATGCAGGTGCTAATCTCGAACTTAGTAATGGTTTTATCTTGGGGGTTGATACGGATATACTGCTGTCTAGACGAAAGGATACAAAGACTGTCGTCTTTTCCGATAAATCTGATCAAAAGATAACTTTAGAGGGTACGAAAGGGGAAACTGATGGGCGTACAGAGGAGGATAGTCTAGATCAGTTCAGTGGAGTTTCTCGATTGAAACAAGTAGAAGGAAATTTTCTAACTTTTAGTCGTACTTTGAAACAAAAATGGACTGGTGCCACACGGGTGCGAGTTGGTTTTCCTGTTGAACGTATGATGCCTTATGTCTCTGGTGGTATTGCTTATGGGCAGTTTCAAAATATTTTCTCCATGTCAATTACTGGAGAAGATGCCGCTTCTACTACATTAGATGATACAAAGACGATGATTGGTTACACTCTTGGTGGTGGTGTTGACTTTGCAATGACAGATCATTTTATTGTGCGCGCGGAATATCGTTACTCAGATTTTGGTAAAAAGAAATTTCAAAAAGGGCACGAACAGATTGAGCTTAATTATAAGACCAATGACTTCCGTGTGGGTGTAGCTTACAAATTCTAATTTTTGCAAAATTAAATTAGCGTAAGAGGTCCTATCCTTGATAGGACCTTTGCTTTTTTATTTTGTACAAAATACTGTTTTATGGTGAAGAAGAGATCATTAATTTTGATTATTATAAGATGAAGAAGAATTGCCTTAGATGCCGATTTTTAAAAATAAAAGTTTTTAGGATCATGAGCGCAGCTAAAACATTTGTTCAAAAGAAGTTTTGATTCGTAATTTTTAATAATTTAGCTTCGCCTGATAACGTCATAACAGCATTATGAAAGGGAGTTTGAGAGGTGGTTTATTTATGGTTTTAAAAACTTATTGTAAAATAAAGGAAAATTTACAGAAGTTGGTGCGGACGGCGGGACTTGAACCCGCAAGGTCTTAGACCGGCAGATTTTAAGTCTGCTATGTTTACCGATTTCATCACGTCCGCGATAAGAGTTCTCTCATAAGCTATATCTTTTATTGAATCAAGAATTAATGATAAGAGAAAAACTTTTTATTCTTTGTTCAATTTTTGACTGACAATGCTTGCTTTTATAGCTGGAAGGAGTCTCTATAATATTAACGAAGCATGAAATGCTTGGTGAGATATCTCAAGATGCTGCATTCGTTTGTGTGTCAGGGGGGGGATTACACGCAAGGGGTTTTTTGTTTATCGCTATTTTAAACGGAGAGGTGTGATTTTATACCTGTGATGACCCCCGAAACAGAAAATTGATAAGACACGCATTTTTGGTATAGATTATTGATTATCCAGTTTAGTTTGTGAAACGTTTGATCAATGTCATGCGGCTGCACAATCTTTCATTATACAGGGTGCTGGTCGGTCTGATGGCACCTTCGCATTAATTATTACGGGGCAGGCGACAATCCTGTGCGAGACTGTTTTGCAATGGAAAAAACTTAATGGAGAGAGTGAGCTAGACTTGATTATCCCTGTCGGTGGAGGTGGGCTGGCCAGTGGTGTGAGCAAATTTTCACGTGAATATGGGCGGAAAAGGGGATTTCGTTTTGTTGAGCTGCAAGCTTGCTCACTTGTTTGAAGAGTGGAAAACATGTCAAACTTGAAAATATTAATACATTTGTAGATGGTGCTGCTGTAGCTGAAATTGGTGCGTTAAATTACACGATGCTAAAGTAATTTTCACCAGATTCTATCATTACGGTTCCTGAGAATCATGTTTGTTCTAAAATGGCTGAAATGCTCAGGAACTATATTTTAGAAAATCGAAAGGTCAAAAACGGTTTAGGGATCACAAAGATAATGCTGCACAGTCACAGGGTAGAAATTCTTCGTCTTCAAATGAAAGATATAAAAAAGCAAAAGCAGCAGCAAAGAGTGTCAAGTCTTTTTGTTCCTGCAGATCAGCAAAGAAGGCAGCTTGAGTAAAATATTCAGATAAGATTGTGCGCTTAGAATATGTTTCTCTTTTCGATTTCTTGTTAGTTTGAATGAGAGCAAGAGAAAAAAACAATGATCTTACTATAAAGATAAAGAAGGGTCTTTTCAAAAGTTTCAATTTTTAGAAGTGGAAACATTTTGGATTTCTTGTGTCGTTAAAAAAATATTTTGAAAAGAAGTTATCATTGGTGATAGTTTGTGGAAGCAACTTTGAAAATTCCGTCTCCTTATATTTATTTGCTTACCCCCCCTTCCATCTTTAAAGATGTGAATAAAAAATAAAATAACAAAGGATATGTTTTGTCTCTGATATGTTGATTTATAAGAGAAAAAACGTTTTGGCTGGTAAGATTTTCTAGTAACCTTGCAAATTGAGCTGAAGTCATTTGTTGCGTGTCTAGCAATAAGATAATGAAGTTTTACGCTCCTTGCGATCTTAAGAGCGCACTGGAATGCGATGTGGTTTATATTTTTAGGTTTTTGAAATTGAGATAAAGATTATGCTTAAAGCTTCAATTTATATCAATAGTTTTTTAGCTACAGAAATTTTTTGTTATTTTGGTCGTATGAGAAATAAGATCTGATGATACGACCTTGGCTCCTTGTTCTTTAATATTTCTAAATGATTGTTTCGGGAGCAGTTCGTTGAGTTTAAGCTTTATTTAGTAGAAATAATTTTTTTCGAGCTGTACCGAGCTGTACAAAGTAAAGTGGTAAGAAATTTTTTGGGTTATTGGTGCATAAATAACTTTTTCTCAAAAAGAAGTTATGATTCGCAATTTGAAACAATCATACTACTATCTGGTAGCATCATACCTTGATAAAGAATGATATAACTTTTGCGTTTCTTAACAATTAATCAGAAAGGAAAAATCTTGTATAGTGGCTGAACAAGGATGATGATTCTCTGTTTTCATTGCGAAAAACAATCTGATATGGAATGTTTCACTTTGCCTTACTGTAAGAATCTTATGCTCTGATCTTTATTTATGCATCCCTTAATTTACAAATCTCTCACCTTAAAAAAGATTAATAAAAACAATAGATTTGTAAGAAAAAGATGGCTCCCCGGGCCGGATTCGAACCAGCGACCAACCGGTTAACAGCCGGTTGCTCTACCACTGAGCTACCGGGGAACAGCGCCCAATTACCCAACTGCAAGGGCTATAGCAAAGCAATACTGATTTGCAAAGGGTAAAATTGCTTTTTTTAAAAAAATGTCAGAAATTACATGATGAAGAGGAAAAAAGGTTAGAGAAAATTTCTATACCTTGACGGATGCGTTACCTTCCCTTATTGACATTTTATGTTTGTTAACGAGGCCTCGTGGCGGAATGGTTACGCAGAGGACTGCAAATCCTTGTATCCCGGTTCGATTCCGGGCGAGGCCTCCAACCAATTTTAAACAGAATGGTCTTTAGAGATAATATAAGCAAGTAAATTGCTTCCTTCTATGGTAAAAACGACGCTTTTACATGAAAAATAGTGCGGTTAGAATCTAATTGTTGACTGTCGCGTACTTTTTTGTAACAGCTACAGTAAAAGGTTTTAGATCCTCATTGTTCCTGTTTTTTGTGGTTTTTGTTGTATGTAGTAGAGAAGAGTCATTATGGTTGCAGATTTTGCAGAGCTTCGCCGCAAAATGGTCGACAATCAAATTCGTACAGTAGATGTGACGGATTTATCAGTTCTTGAAGCATTTTTAACGGTATCCCGTGAAGATTTTGTACCGGAAGATATGAAAGCTTTTAGTTATCTTGATACCGATATTCTTGTATATCCAGCCAAAAATCAGTTACCTGGATGCTATTTGATGAGGCCTGCGTCTTTAGCAAAATTACTACAGCTTGCGGCTGTAAAATCATCAGATATCGTGTTAGATATTGGTACCAATAGTGGTTATTGTGCAGCGTTACTTTCAAAGCTTGCAGGGTTTGTGATTGCGTTAGAAGATAATAAAGTTCTTTTCGAACGAGCTACTTCGACTTTAAAGCTTAATCAATGTAACAATGTGGTTGTGGTTCATGGAGCATTGGAGAAGGGCTATGTTGTTGAGGGACCTTATGATATGATTTTTATCGAGGGTTCTGTAGATTTTATCCCGGAGGGTATCTTTAATCAAATGAAAGATGGTGGACGGCTTGTGGTGGTTGAAGGACACGGTAATGCCGGTGTTGCAAGAATTTATGTGAAAGAAGATGGAATTATTTCGGCGCGTCGTGCTTTTAATCTTGCTGTAAAACGTCTTCCTGGTTTTTTAAAAGCACCAGATTTTATATTTTAGTGCTTGTTTGTTTGTGAAGAAAAGATGGTTTTATGTTTAACTTGGGGTTTTCTGTTGTGTGTTTTATATTCAAAATGAAAAAGAAACTTCAGACATGTTTCTTTCTGGTGTTGAGCGTTTTTATATCAGGATCGGCTTGTGCTGAGACGTTGATGGATGCTTTTGCTAAAGCTTATACACACAATGCTAAGTTGAATAGTGAACGTGCGGCTTTGCGTATATCAGGTGATGATGTAGTCATTGCACGGTCGGGGTTGTTGCCACAAATTGAAGGAATTGGAAATTATGGGCGGAATAAGCCGATTATAGGTCCCTATAGTACTTCTGGATCTCTAGGGATAAGATTAAATCAAAGATTATTTGACGGTTTTATCACGCAAAATATGTTTTTTTCAGCTCAGGTTAAGCTACAGGCGCAGCGTGAATATCTTCGTAATGCTGAGCAAAATATTTTTCTGGATACTGTAACAGCATATGCTAATGTGTATCAAGCACGTCGTGTTGCCGATCTTCGTAAAGAAAATCTGGCTGCTCTTGAAGAGCAAGTTCGTTCGAATAAAGCAAAATTTGATGTGGGAGAGGGAGAGCGTGTTGATCTTTCTCAAGCACAAGCTGCACGTTCCTTGGCTGTTTCAGAGCTTAGTCTTGCACGTGCTGATGTAAAGGCAGCAGAGGCAGTTTATCGACAAGTTATTGGTTCTGATCCTGAAAAGTTAAAACATCCGCCAGTGGCAAAAGGCTTACCTGTAAATCTTGATGCTGCTTACCAAATGAGCGTTATTATGCATCCAGCAATTCTTTATGCGAAATATTTAGTCGATGCTAGTTTGTATAATGTAAAGGCAAAAGAAGGCACGTTACTTCCTAAAATTGATTTTTCTGCAGCTGCATCTTATACTCAGATTTATAGTGGTCCTGGGGAGGATGCAGTTTCTAAATCAATTGGATTGTCACTGAGTGTTCCAATTTTTGAAGGTGGGCGTACGTCTGCACAGATTCGCCAATCAAAAGAACAGCTTGAGCAGGCTCGTCTCCAGCTTGATTTGGCTTATAGTAATATAAGACAGGCACTTACTTCTGCTTGGTTTCAGTTAGAGGGTGCACGCGCATCTGTAGTTGCTTACCGTGAGAGTGTTCGTGCTGCTGAACTTGCTCTTAAAGGCCGTATTCAAGAAAATCGTGTCGGGCAGGCAACGACATTAGATGTTTTAAATTCTCGTACGCAGTTGATTAATGCTCAAATTGCTCTTGCGATGGCAGAACGTAATGCTGTTGTTGCAAGTTATGGTGTTCAATCTTCTGTTGGTAAATTAACTGCAAATTATTTAGGCTTAAAAACGGTTAAGCATACCCGATAAAACATAAAAATAGCTCTCTATCTGCTGAACTAGGTTTAATCTTTAAAAGATCGATAAATCGATATCAGCATGTTGGGAAATAGAGTGTATAAATATTATTTTTATAAATAAAGAAAGTTGTGTGTAGAATCATCTTCATGACAATCATATTTGAAAATATAGAAGAGGTATGTTGATCTTATGATTCTTTTGCATACACTAAGAATATGATTCTGTTTGTTGTTGCGTCTTTGAGAGGTCTTTAAGTATGGTACAGAGTTCGAGCGTGTTACGTGAGCCAAGTATGGATGAAATTTTGACATCTATTCGCGAAATAATCGAGGAGAATGCAGTTCATCCTAATAACTTTTCAAATCAAGGCGTTACGGTGAATGCTTCTACAGAGTGTTCAACAGGGCCCTCAGAAGGTATTTATGATACAACCTTATCAGTTGATGATGCGATGAAAGCTCTCGCTGATCGTATCGGTCTTTCTTCTGAAAACCAGGATTTTCCTTTAATGCAAGACAAAGATAATACAGAGGCAGAAAACAATACGGTCGGCGTAGATATGCAAAAAATAAAGCTTTCTTCTGAAGAACAGCGCTCTGTTCATAAAACAAAAGAATATGGTGATAAGGCATTTATATCACAGCCAGAAAATATAACTGCGGGCCATGTAGAACTAGAACTGCCTGCATATTGTATTTCTTCTGCGGAGAAGATTGCAAAGGACGTGTTGCGTCCAGCTATAGCAGAATGGTTACAGTGTAAATTACCTGTTTTGTTTGAAGATATTTTACGTGAAGAGATCGTTAAGGCAATTAAGAAGTCATCTTAACTTTTTGTTTTTTATTATTTTCTTGTAGTTCTCATTTTTTTATAAGAGTTTCGTTTGCAGTTTTGCAGATTCTGTGTGAACAAATGGGGGGTGCGGGGAATATGATCAAATTTTAGATCGTACATTGCGCTTTCCGGCAGCAGCGTTATGGGTGAATAGAATGTTAGAAAAAAACTATGATGCTGCTTCCATAGAGCAAAAGATTGCAAAAAGGTGGGAAGCTCGTGGTGCTTTTAAAGCAGGAATGGGCGCAAAAAGTGGTGCAGAACCTTTTTGTGTTATGCTTCCGCCTCCCAATGTTACAGGCTCACTTCATATGGGGCATGCACTCAATACGACAATTCAAGACATTGTCGTCCGGTTTGAGCGGATGCGTGGCAAGAATGTTTTGTGGCAGCCTGGCATGGATCATGCAGGGATTGCTACGCAAACGGTTGTTGAGCGTCAGCTTGCAGAGTGCCAAGAGCCAACACGTCAAGAAATGGGCAGAGAAAGATTTGTTGAGCGTATTTGGGAATGGCGTCATGAGACTGGTGGAATTATTGCCAATCAACTACGGCGCCTTGGTGTTTCATGTGATTGGTCACGCGAACGGTTTACAATGGATGAAGGCTTGTCCCACGCTGTTCGTGAGGTTTTTGTTACGCTTTATAAGCAAGGGTTGATATATAAGGATAAGCGTCTCGTTAATTGGGATCCCAAATTATTAACGGCTATTTCTGATCTTGAAGTTGAGCAAAGAGAAATTAAAGGTCATTTGTGGCATTTTAGATATCCTCTTGAAGGTAAAGTTTTTGATCCTGGTGATCCTACAACTTTTATAACAGTGGCAACAACACGCCCGGAAACAATGCTTGGTGATACGGGGATTGCGGTTAATCCCGAAGATGATCGTTATAAAAATCTTATAGGTCAAAGTGCTCTTTTGCCGCTTGTTGGTCGGAGGTTATTAATTGTTGCTGATAGTTATGCTGACCCTAGCGAAGGAAGCGGGGCAGTGAAAATTACACCAGCGCATGATTTTAATGACTTTGAGGTTGGAAAGCGCAACAATTTACGTTTGATCAATATTTTTACGCAAAAAGCTGAAATTTTTTTGCATAAGAATGAAGCGTTTTTTGATGGTTTAACTTTATCCGATGAATTAAAGAAATTAGTGGAAAATTTAGATCAAGCTGATCGCTTTGTCGCACGTCATCAAATTGTTTCTTTGATGGAAGAAGGGGGGTATTTAGCAGCCGTTGATGATCATCCACATACCGTTCCTCATGGGGATCGTAGTGGGGTGCCTATTGAGCCGTTTTTGACAGATCAATGGTATGTTCGTGCTGAACAATTAGCTAAGCCAGCGGTAGAGGCGGTTCGTCAAGGAAGAACACAATTTGTTCCAGATAGCTGGAAAAAAACTTATTTTAATTGGATGGAAAATATTCAACCTTGGTGTATCTCTCGTCAATTATGGTGGGGACATCAGATTCCAGCCTGGTATGGTCCTGATGGTATGGTTTTTGTTGAAAAAAGTGAAGAAGAGGCTTTAGCGGTAGCTTTCTCTCATTATGGTGAAGAAGTTGAATTAACTCGTGATCAGGATGTTTTAGATACGTGGTTTTCATCAGCTCTTTGGCCTTTTTCAACGCTGGGTTGGCCCAATAAAACGACTGAATTAGATACTTTTTATCCAACATCTTTATCGGTTACGGGATTTGATATTATTTTCTTTTGGGTTGCTCGCATGATGATGATGGGGCTTCACTTTATGGGTGAGGTTCCTTTCCCAACGGTTTATGTACATGCTCTTGTGCGTGATCAAAAAGGGGCAAAGATGTCAAAGTCGAAGGGCAATATTATTGATCCATTAGAGCTTATTGATCAATATAGCGCAGATTCGCTCCGTTTTACTTTGGCTGTTATGGCGGCACAAGGCCGTGATGTAAAACTTGATCCTTCCCGTATTGCAGGATACCGTAATTTTGCTACAAAATTGTGGAATGCTACTCGGTTTGCAAAGATAAACGGCGTTAAGCATAATCCGGCTTTTAAGCCAGAAAAAGTCAAGCTTGCACTTAACCGTTGGATTTTAACAGAATTATCTAAAACTGTTTCGGCAGTGACTACCGGTATTGAAAACTATAAGTTTAATGAGTCTGCTGATGCACTTTACCGCTTCATTTGGAATACATTATGTGATTGGTATCTGGAACTTCTCAAACCTGTCTTTCAAAGTTTCAATGGGGAGGCTAAAAATGAAGCTCAGGCATGTACTGCTTGGGTTTTGGATGAAGTTTATAAGCTTCTTCATCCTTTTATGCCTCATATGACAGAAGAGTTATGGTGCCTCACAGAAACACCGAATATGCAGCGTAAAGATATGCTGGCCTTAACACAATGGCCAGAAATAACGTTTTTAGATGAGGCAGCTGCTGCCGATATTAATTGGCTTATTGATGTTATTACTGAGATTCGTTCTGTACGCTTCGAAATGAATATTCCGGCGGGTAAGCTTGCTCCTCTTGTTATTGTAGAAGCGGGGGAAATAACGCGAGAACGTATTCAGCGTTATGGGGCTCTTTTAAAAAAGTTAGCACGTATTGAAACAATTGATTTCTCTGATAAAGTACTAGCTTTATCGGCACAAATGGTTTTAGGAGAGGCAATTTTTTGTTTACCATTGGGGCAGTTGATTGATTTGGAAGCTGAACGTGCTCGTTTGGTGAAAAATGTCAGTAAAATTGAACAAGATATTGAAAAAATATCGGCTAAACTAAACAATCCCAAATTTGTAGAAAATGCAAAACCAGAAATTGTTGAGGCTGAGCGTAACAAGATTTTAGAATTCCGTGTTGCACAGAAGAAAATATCTATTGCTTTAGAGCGGTTGGGGTAATTGCCGACCATTCTATTTTTTTCATGGATAATCCCAGACCATTTTATAGATTTTTTAAAGAGAATTTTCTCTTTCTTCTAATCTCATTTCCTAAGGTTGCTCATAAATGCTATAAAAGTGCACTGAGCTCCAGTGTTTTTACGTTTACGAAATAGTTAATTAACACCATTGTTGTATATTGCCTATCTTTAATATTGCTTACGGTTTTCACATTTAAGTGGTTCGCTCATTCCATGAGCTATCCATTCTAAAACTGTTTTTCAATACACATGTCTCTTTATTGAACAGTTTTGCTGAATTCATAATAAAGATATTTGAAGTAACCAGGTATGATATCAAGGAATCTGATCGAAAATGTAGACTAATGATTTATGCTGAAGAATCAATTTTTTGCACGAAAAAGTAAAAGATTCTTTTGGTTGAGGATTTTTGACGATTTCCATTTATTCTCCTTTTCTGTTAGAATACTCGTTTTGAAATATCTTGTTTTTACTGAGAAGAAGATTGTGAATGCATACAAAGAAATTTGTAGCAGATGTAAACGATTAAAGCTGAAATAAAGAGGGAAAACTTTAGATAGTCAAAAGGCTGAAGCTATGGAAAAAAAGCCGCAATTATTACTACTTTGGGAGGATCTCTTTCTACTGCTTATAGAATAGATGTAAATAGCTTGTGGAAAGCTTCTGATAATTCATTTTATTTTTTGAAACGTAGTACTGTCTATAAAAATGGACAAATAAATCAGGTTATTTTAGCATTCCGTTGTGTAGCCAATATGGGCCATATTGGTGCGAATTGGACACTTGTTAACATCTTATACAGAGGATGATGGTGTTTCTGAAGATGATTATAAAGCGTAGAACTTTTTCGCATATATCGTTGAAAAAGGTGCTGATCTTGGTTAAGAGAATGAAAGCTATGTTTCTGATGCGTTAGTTGAACTTGCACAGTATATAAAAAAGGCCTCCCTCTTTCACCTGTAAAACCTAATTTTTTTCTGCTAGTTTTTAGCAGGCTGTGGTGAATTATGAACTCCTAAAGCTCAAATACCATCTGGAAAAAATATTTTTAAAGGCAGAGGGGAGAGAAAAAAATTTTGTACAGGCAGCACGATGGTTTCAGCTTTCAGCAAAAAAGGGAATTCTGTTGCTCAAGCGATGCTTGGAAATATGCTTTTTAGGCAGGAAAAACAGTTTGCAGTGTAGCGATGTTAAATGCGATCTATAAAAAAGCTAACGTAAAAGATCGAGATTAGATTGGTTCTATGCAAGAGCATGCTTTTTACCATTTGTAATGAATTTGAGCGATGAACGATAATGTCGCTGGTCGATGATATTTAAAAATAATAGTTTTTAAATATTTTACTACAGCATTTCTTTTGGCGTCCAAATCTCATGAACTTTTATAGTCCTGCAATAAAGAGAGCTTTTTGTCATAATTAATGGTTGAGGATTTTAGACAAAAATTCTTGGGCACGTGGTGTTCTGGCTTGTGGGACAGAAAAGAATTCTTTGGATGAACAGTCTTCGAGAATTCTTCCTTGATCCATGAAAATAACACGCTCCGAGACTTTTTGAGCAAATCCCATTTCATGCGTGACACAAATCATTGTCATACCTTCTTCTGCTAAGCTGATCATGACATCTAGTACTTCACCTACCATTTCAGGATCTAGAGCAGATGTTGGCTCATCAAAAAGCATAACGAGTGGATCCATAGTTAAGGCGCGTGCAATCGCAACACGTTGTTGTTGACCTCCGGAAAGTTGGCCGGGATATTTATTTTTATGTTCAGTAAGTCCAACGCGTTCAAGATATAACAAGCCGCGTTCAAGTGCTTCTTTCTTGCTACGTTTTAGAACTTTGATTTGTGCAATTGTTAAATTTTCTGTGACAGATAAATGAGGGAAAAGCTCGAAATGTTGAAATACCATCCCTACGTGGCTACGCAATTTAGACAGATTTGTCTTTTTCGAATGAACCGGTACTCCATCAATCCAAATTTCACCTTTTTGGAAAGGTACTAAAGCGTTAATAGTTTTAATGAGCGTTGATTTACCTGAACCTGATGGCCCACAAACTACAACAACTTCTCCTTTATTGATATTGGTTGTACAGTTTTTAAGAATATTAATTTCGCCATACCAGTTTGAGACATTTTTTATTTCAATCATATTAGTAGACATTTTTTTCCTGTTAGCGATTAGAATAACGGATATTTTTTAACGAATAATGGATATTTTTTTCTGTAGATATAAAACTATCTGCGATAGTGTAAAACAAATAACAAAATAAAAAATAGCTGCCAAGATGTAGGCTTCTTGCTTCACACCAAAATTGTTAGCAACAATATCAAAACCATTCAAAAGGCTATTCCCACTGATTGCATAAACAAGCGTTGTATCCTGAAAGAGGATAATAACTTGGGTTAAAAAAACTGGCAACATGTCTCTAAAAGCTTGGGGAAGAATTACAATGTACATATTTTGCCAATATGTCATTCCAAGAGCTTGTCCCGCATGTTTTTGTCCTTGTGAAACAGAATTAATGCCAGCACGCATAATTTCAGCAAAATAAGCAGCTTCAAATGCAGTAAAGGTAATGAGTGCTGATTTATTTACACCGATTGACGTGCCAGTCAGGAAAGGTAAAAGCACAAAAAACCATAAAATAACCATAACAAGCGGTATTGAGCGCATGGCAATTATATAAATTACTGCAAGCCAAGAGAGTAGTTTCATAGAAGAAAGCCGCATCATCGCTAAAAGCGTGCCAAAAATAAGTCCCAATATCGTTGCAAAAAGAGTTAGAAAAACGCTAAAGAGTAAACCTGAAAGAATGTAAGAACAAAATATATCAAAAGTAAAAAATGAAAAATCAAAGTCTAAAAAATTGAAAAGAGAAGAAAATCCAAACTGGGAGGTTATGAAATTTATCATCTTCAGTGTCCCTCTGTTTGGAAATTAGGAATTTTGAGCATTTTCTCAATTATTGTCATAATGATGAATATGCATAAAGCTATAAAAATATAAAGAATAGTAACAATTAGATAATTTTCATAAACATGACTTACTTCTTCAATTGTTTGGTATTGAAATTGCATCAGTTCATAGATGGAAACAGCGAATGCTATAGATGAATTTTTCACAATGCCCATTGCTTCTGAAGTAAGTGGAGGCATGATCATACGTAGAGCACGTGGTAATATGATATAGCGATAAGTTTGATAGGTTGTAAATCCCATTGCCATTGCTGCATAACGCTGTCCAGAAGGAATAGCTTCAATACCTGAGCGTACCTGTTCTGCAATGCGAGCAGATGTAAAGAAACCTAGGGCACATGTTACTAAAAGAATGGGTGAAAAGTTCATCGCTAGTGGATAAACCTTAGGCACAACAAAATACCACAAAAACACCTGTACAAGAAGAGGGATATTCCGCATGATCTCCACCCATATACCGCCAATAGCACGAAGTAAGCAACGGATTATGGAAGTATTTGGTAAAGTGCGCATTGTTCCTATAATGATACCAAAAAATACAGCTAAGATTAGTGAAGAGACGGATAATATAACTGTATTTTTAAAGCCATCAATCAGTGTATCTAAATAGGTATGACTGACACCAGGGGTTCCAAAGCACCCAGTTACGAGTGTTTGGGTAAGATCATCTGTACAAAGAAAAGAAAAGTCCATTAATTGATATTTCCTAAATTTAGCCATCCGCAAAACAGAATAATAAATGGCTATATTTACACATGCTGAATTTATGAAGACATGAACTAAAACATAACCACACTCAATTTTCAAAGAGTGTAGTTATTCTTTTTTTCAAATTCTACAAATTATTTTCTGTGTAGTTTTCGCGAGGTTTATCGTTTGGGTGCTCCCAA
Source organism: Bartonella quintana (assembly GCF_009936175.1). Taxonomy (NCBI): domain Bacteria; kingdom Pseudomonadati; phylum Pseudomonadota; class Alphaproteobacteria; order Hyphomicrobiales; family Bartonellaceae; genus Bartonella; species Bartonella quintana. The sequence continues at coordinate 559,551 of NZ_AP019773.1, forward strand.
GCGTATTTTGTTGCTTCAGATAAAGGAAGATTAATAATAATATTAGCAGGCGGAGTTGGTTTCATAAACCACTTATCATGAAGCTTTTTAAGCGATTCATCTTTAATTTGACGTACTATACTATCGTTGATTGCTTGTTTGAGGTTTTTGTCATTTAATCTGAGCATGCAAGCGATGGGCTCGACTGAAAGCACAGTATCAAGAATGATATAATCAGATGGATTTTTTGATTTGGCAATATGCCCAGCAAGAATTGAAGCGTCCATAATAAATGCGTCTGCACGGCCAGATTCTAATAATAAGAAGCTATCTCCATGATCTTTTCCCTTCACAACATTAAAGTTAATGTTTTTTGAACGTTGATTTTTACGGATAATCTGAACAGATGTCGTACCGGTTGTGGTTGCGACTGTTTTTCCATTTAGATCGTCAAAGGATTTAATATTAGAATTCTTCTTTACGGCAATTCGAACGTCTTCGACGTAAGTGGTATAAGCAAATGCTGCTTCTTTACTGCTGGAAACATCATTTGTTGTTGAGCCACATTCAAAATCATAAGTGCTGTTTTTCAAAAGAGGAATTCTATTTTGTGATGTAATGGGGAGATAATGAATTTTAATGGGTTTACCAATTTTTTTTGAAATGTCATCAATGATACGCTCTGCCATTTCTGTGTGGAATCCCACATATTTCCCATTTCCAAGAGCATAAGCTAAACCCGATGATTCGCGAACACCTAGAGTAATTTCTCCTGTTTTTTTAATTTTTTCAAGTGTATCATTTTCGGCTTTTGCAATACCTATCAGTCCCATAACGGTTACAGTTACTGCAGTGAATATTGAAAGTGATTTTTTCATTATTTCCTCGATGCATTTACAATTTTTTATTCTTTATTTAAGATTTCCATAGGCTATGTAACATATTTATTATTCTAGGTGGGATATTTTTTTTGTTATCCCAATGAAACAGGTATTATAGCTTGTTAATTGAAATTAAGATCAATCCAAACGGGAGCATGATCTGATGATTTTGGGTATCCTCTTACCTCTGTTTGGCTATAAGCGCAGATAAGCTGATCGACCGCTTCTGGTGATAAGAGCAAGTGATCAATGCGAATGCCATTGTTTTTGTGCCATGCACCGGCTTGAAAATCCCAGAAGCTGAATGAGGGGGTATCTGTCACATTCCGAATAGCGTCATAAAAACCTAAATGAACAATGCGTTGGAATGCGTTTCTTGTTTGTGGAAGAAATAAGGCGTCATTACTCCATTTTTGAGGATTCTTTGCATCTAATGGGGTAGGGATGACATTATAATCACCAGCTAGGACAAGGGGTTCTTCATATGCGAGCAATGATTTTGCATGTGCGTACAACCTCTCCATCCATTCCATTTTATAAGAATATTTTTCACTTTTGACAGGGTTTCCATTCGGCAAATAGAGGGATACAACACGGATAACACCTTTATTTGTTGAATAAACGGCTTCAATGTAACGTGTTTGTTCATCATTGTTATTACCTGGTAATCGGCGGATAACTTCATCGGGTGTTTTTTTAGAGAGAATCGCAACACCATTGAAACTTTTTTGTCCGTGTGTTTCTATGTGATAGCCTAGACTTTCAATCGCATCGCATGGAAAATTCTCATCGGTACTTTTAATTTCTTGTAGACAGACTATATCAGGCTGATTTTGCTGTAGCCATTGATATAATATTTCATGTCGTGCTTTTATTCCAGCAATATTCCACGTTACTATTTTCATGGCGCTTATCTTAAATATTACGTGTGCGTTTAATGCCACATGTACAGTTTCTTCAAATAACTACGTTAAAGTGTTCTATAAATGCCCCGATATATCGCGGCTCTTTGTTATTATGTAGGGGGGATATTACTATGGTAATCTGATTTATCAAGAGCTCCTACTAAAAGCTAAATTTGACATATTACAATTTAATTTATTTTCATTTTTAAAAACTTTCTGATGTTTAGTTCTTGACGAATGTATGTGTTCTCGCTAATAGAGACTATTACAGCTGTGTAAGAGTGATGTGCGTGCTTTGGGAGTGTTTAATCCAAAGGGTCATTCGAACAGGGTTTGTTGTGAAAGATTAAAAGCAAACAAATGCCAGTGCAAGAGGCTGTTGCCTTCTCTGCGTGTAGTCGGGTAAACTGTTTCTAACAGGTATGCCCGATTTTGCGTGTAAGCTTAGGTACTCATTCCGATTCTGTCGGAAAAGATGAAAATAGAAAAAACCCAAGTGGGTGAGACGAACATAGATAGACTAAAGAGGAAGGTTGCATGCCTACCGTAAACCAATTGATTCGCAAGCCGCGTGTTACGCCAGTTAAGCGTAATAAGGTTCCTGCCCTTCAATCAAATCCGCAAAAACGTGGTGTCTGTACACGTGTCTATACAACGACACCGAAGAAGCCTAATTCTGCTCTTCGTAAAGTTGCTAAAGTCCGTTTGACAAACGGATTTGAAGTGATTGGGTATATTCCTGGGGAGGGGCATAATCTTCAAGAGCACTCTGTTGTGGTGATTCGTGGTGGTCGTGTGAAGGATTTGCCAGGGGTTCGTTATCACATTATTCGTGGGTTGCTTGATACGCAGGGTGTCAAGAATCGTAAACAGCGTCGTTCAAAGTATGGCGCGAAGCGTCCAAAATAATATTGAGAGACAGAGCCAATGTCCCGTCGCCATAGAGCAGAAAAACGTGAAATTAATCCAGATCCTAAATTTGGTGATTTGGTCATTACGAAATTTATGAATGCCATTATGTTTGATGGTAAAAAGTCCGTTGCTGAGCGTATTGTTTATGGTGCGCTTGATGTTGTAGAAAGTAAGGTGAAGTCAGATCCGGTGGTTTTGTTTCATCAGGCGCTGGAGAATGTTGCCCCTCATATCGAGGTTCGTTCGCGTCGCGTTGGTGGTGCCACTTATCAGGTTCCTGTTGATGTTCGTCCTGATCGTCGTCGAGCTCTTGCTGTCCGCTGGTTAATTACGGCGGCACGTGGACGTAATGAGACGACAATGATTAATCGTCTTGCTGGTGAATTGATGGATGCTGCTAATAATCGCGGTTCTGCAGTGAAGAAGCGTGAGGATGTTCATCGTATGGCTGAGGCTAATCGTGCATTCTCTCATTATCGCTGGTAGATATGTTTGAAAACTAAGGCAAGTGCAATGGCTCGCGAATATAAAATTGAAGATTATCGTAATTTTGGTATTATGGCGCATATTGATGCCGGTAAGACCACTATGACTGAGCGTATTTTGTTCTATACTGGTAAGAATCATAAAATCGGTGAGACTCATGATGGTGCTTCTACGATGGACTGGATGGAGCAGGAGCAGGAGCGGGGTATTACCATTACATCTGCTGCGACGACAACCTTTTGGAAAGGGCCTGATGGTCGGAAGCGGCGCTTTAACATCATTGATACGCCAGGGCATGTTGATTTTACAATTGAAGTTGAGCGTTCTTTGCGTGTTCTTGATGGTGCAATAGCATTGCTGGATGCAAATGCTGGTGTAGAGCCTCAGACAGAGACTGTTTGGCGACAAGCTGAAAAATACCGTGTGCCGCGCATGGTATTTGTTAATAAAATGGATAAAATAGGTGCTGATTTTTATCGTAGCGTGGAAATGGTTGGTTCGCGATTGGGGGCTAAAGCACTCGTTTTGCAATTGCCAATCGGTGCTGAAAATGATTTCGAAGGCGTCGTTGATCTTGTTTATATGAGGGCATTAAGATGGGATGGTTCTATCGGTGCTCCAGCGACGGTTAGTGAAATTCCTTCAGATTTGAAGGAGAAGGCTGAAGAATATCGCGAAAAATTAATTGAGATGGCAGTTGAGGTTGATGAAGCCGCAACAGAATCTTATTTGGAAGGTGTGATGCCAACCGATGAACAGCTTGTTGCTCTCATTCGTAAGGGAACCATAGAGGTTCAGTTTCATCCAGTCCTTTGTGGTACAGCTTTTAAAAATAAGGGAGTTCAACCACTTTTGGATGCTGTTATTTCTTATCTTCCTTCTCCGGTTGATGTTCCTGCAATTAGTGGTATTGATGTGAAGACTGAGGATGAAGTAACACGTGAATCTTCAGATGATGCTCCACTTTCTATGCTTGCTTTTAAGATTATGAATGATCCTTTTGTTGGGTCGTTGACTTTCTGTCGTATTTATTCTGGTAAAGTTCAAAAAGGTATTTCTCTTGAGAATACTGTGAAGAAGAAGAGGGAGCGTTTGGGCCGTATGCTTCAAATGCATTCAAACTCTCGTGAAGATATTGAAGAGGCTTTTGCGGGTGATATTGTTGCTCTCGCAGGACTTAAAGAGACGACAACAGGTGATACTCTTTGTGATCCTTTAAGGCCTGTTGTTTTAGAACGGATGGAGTTCCCGGAGCCTGTTATTGAAATTGCGATTGAGCCAAAAACAAAGGCGGATCAGGAAAAAATGGGTATTGCGCTTAATCGTTTAGCAGCAGAAGATCCTTCGTTTCGTGTTAAATCGGATGAGGAATCAGGTCAAACAATTATAGCTGGAATGGGTGAGCTTCATCTTGATATTATTGTTGATCGTATGCGACGTGAGTTTAAGGTTGAGGCTAATATTGGGCAGCCTCAGGTTGCTTATCGTGAATCGATTACAAAAGCTGCAGAGATTGACTATACGCATAAGAAGCAATCTGGTGGTGCAGGGCAATTTGCTCGTGTGAAAATTATTTTTGAACCTCATGATGGTGATGATTTCATCTTTGAGTCAAAAATCGTTGGTGGAGCTGTTCCAAAAGAATATATTCCGGGTGTTCAGAAGGGGATTGAGAGCGTTATGGGGTCAGGTCCTCTTGCAGGTTTTCCTATGCTTGGTGTAAAAGCTACATTGGTCGATGGTGGTTATCATGATGTCGATTCTTCTGTTTTGGCTTTTGAGATTGCTGCCCGTGCGGCTTTTCGAGATGGGGCGAAAAAGGCAGGCGCGCAGCTTCTTGAGCCGATCATGAAGGTGGAGGTTGTTACGCCAGAAGATTATGTTGGTGATGTCATTGGTGATTTGAATTCTCGCCGAGGTCAAATTTCAGGAACTGAGGCGCGTTCTGTTTCAACAGTTGTGAATGCAATGGTTCCTTTGGCAAATATGTTTGGTTATGTGAACAGTCTTCGTTCGATGAGTCAGGGACGTGCACAGTATACAATGCAGTTTGATCATTACGAGCCTGTCCCTTCCGCTGTTGCTTTGGAGATTCAAAAGAAATACGCGTAATTTTAGATTACATAATTAATTTTTAACTTAGTCCTTGGTTTGGACGAAAAATGGAGAGCTCAAATGGCAAAGAGCAAATTTGAACGTACGAAGCCGCATGTTAATATTGGTACGATTGGTCACGTTGACCATGGGAAGACCTCATTGACAGCAGCGATTACGAAATATTTTGGTGAATTTAAAGCTTATGACCAAATTGATGCGGCACCTGAGGAGCGTGCACGTGGAATTACTATTTCTACGGCGCATGTTGAATATGAGACAGAGAAGCGGCACTATGCACATGTTGATTGTCCTGGGCATGCGGATTATGTGAAGAACATGATTACGGGAGCGGCACAGATGGATGGGGCGATTTTGGTTGTTTCTGCCGCTGATGGTCCAATGCCTCAGACTCGTGAGCATATTTTGCTTGCGCGTCAGGTGGGTGTTCCGGCAATTGTTGTTTTTCTTAATAAAGTTGATCAAGTTGATGATGCTGAACTTTTGGAGCTTGTTGAGCTTGAGATTCGGGAGCTTTTATCAAAATATGATTTTCCAGGAGATGATATCCCAATAGTTAAAGGATCTGCGTTGGCGGCACTTGAAGATAAAGATAAAAGCATTGGTGAAGATGCGGTTCGTCTTTTAATGAGTGAAGTTGATAATTATATACCGACGCCTGAGCGTCCTGTTGATCAACCGTTTTTGTTACCGATTGAAGATGTTTTTTCGATTTCCGGTCGTGGAACTGTTGTGACTGGTCGTGTTGAGCGTGGTGTTATTAAAGTTGGTGAGGAAATTGAGATTATCGGCATTCGTCCAACGTCTAAGACGACAGTTACAGGGGTTGAGATGTTCCGCAAGCTTTTGGATCAAGGTCAAGCCGGTGATAACATTGGTGCACTGCTTCGTGGTGTTGATCGTGAAGGGATCGAGCGTGGTCAAGTTTTGGCGAAGCCTGGTTCGGTTACCCCTCATACTAGATTTAAAGCAGAGGCTTATATTTTAACGAAAGATGAAGGTGGGCGTCATACTCCATTTTTTACGAATTATCGTCCTCAGTTTTACTTCCGTACCACGGATGTGACCGGAATTGTTACGCTTCCAGAAGGTATAGAGATGGTTATGCCTGGCGATAATGTCGCTATGGATGTCTCTTTGATCGTTCCGATTGCAATGGAAGAAAAACTTCGCTTTGCTATTCGTGAAGGGGGGCGTACTGTTGGTGCAGGTATCGTTTCTAAGATCATTGAATAAATAATGGTTGTTGAAGAGTGCCTTTGTTGTTAAAGGCGCTTTGCATAACAGGGAAATAAAGAGCATGAACAGTCAAAATATCCGCATTCGTTTGAAGGCGTTTGATCACAGAATTCTTGATGCATCGACGCGTGAGATTGTGTCGACGGCTAAGCGTACTGGCGCCAATGTCCGTGGTCCTATTCCGCTTCCAACGCGGATTGAGAAGTTTACGGTCAATCGTGGGCCGCACATCGATAAGAAGAGCCGTGAGCAGTTTGAAATGCGTACACATAAGCGTCTTCTTGATATTGTTGATCCAACGCCGCAAACAGTGGATGCGCTTATGAAGCTCGATCTTTCTGCTGGCGTGGATGTTGAGATTAAGCTCTAAGGTTTGAGAACAGAAGGAACAAACCCGATGCGTTCAGGTGTGATAGCACAGAAGCTGGGCATGACCCGTGTTTATAATGATGCTGGTGAACATGTGCCAGTAACAGTACTCCGTTTGGAGAATTGTCAAGTCATTGCTCAGCGTACAATTGAAAAAAATGGTTACACTGCTGTTCAATTAGGTGTAGGTTTTGCCAAGGTTAAGAATACTTCGCGAGCTCTTCGTGGACACTTTGCTAAGGTTTCTGTGGAGCCAAAAGCTAAAATAGCAGAATTTCGTGTTAGTCCTGATAATCTTCTTGATATCGGTACGGAGATTACAGCTCAACATTTTGTTCCAGGACAGAGGGTTGATGTAACGGGTACGAGTATCGGTAAAGGTTTTTCTGGGGTTATGAAACGGCATAATTTTGGTGGACATCGTGCTTCACATGGTAATTCAATCACACATCGTGCTCATGGTTCGACAGGACAGTGTCAAGATCCCGGTAAAGTGTTTAAAGGTAAAAAAATGGCTGGCCATATGGGGCAGGTGCGTGTAACAACGCAAAATATTGAAGTTGTTTCCACGGATGTTGAGCGTGGTTTGATTTTAGTGCGTGGCGCTGTTTCGGGCTCTAAAGGTGCTTGGATTTTGGTGCGGGATGCTGTAAAGAGACCGCTTCCTGATAATGTACCGAGGCCTGCTGGTATTCGCCAACTTGCGAAGGAGAAAACGGAAATGGTTACTCCGGTGACAGAAACCTCTGAAGCTGAGGGGGCCGAATAATGGATCTTGTAATTAGAACCCTTGATGGTAATGAAGCTGGTAGATTAAAGGTTTCTGAGAGTATCTTTGGTCTTGTTCCGCGTGAGGATATTTTACAACGTGTTGTTCGTTGGCAGCTTGCTCGTCATCAACAGGGGACCCATCACTCGCAGGGCCGATCTGATGTGTCACGTACAGGGGCAAAGATGTTTAAACAAAAGGGCACTGGACGTGCTCGGCATTCATCTGCTCGCGCGCCGCAGTTTCGAGGTGGTGGTAAGGCCCATGGTCCGGTTGTCCGTAGTCATGCGCATGATCTCCCTAAGAAGATTCGTGTGCTTGGTTTGCGTCTTGCTTTGTCAGCAAAATTAAAGGCAAATGATTTAATTATAGTTGATGAGTTCAATGTTAAGGAAGCTAAAACCAAAATGCTTGTTTCTTGTTTTTCTAAGCTTGGGTTTAAGAATGCTCTCTTAGTTGGTGGCAAAGAAATTGATATTAATTTTTCTCGTGCAGCATCTAATATTCCTAATATTGATATTTTACCAATTCAAGGAATTAATGTTTATGATATTTTACGTCGCAGCAAACTTGTCTTATCAAAAGCAGCTGTCGAGGCTCTTGAGGAGCGTTTTAAATGAAAGATCTTCGTCATTATGATATAATTATCAGTCCAGTCATTACTGAAAAGGCGACTATGATTTCTGAGTATAATCAAGTTGCTTTTAATGTAGCTCCGAAAGCGACAAAGCCTGAAATTAAGGCTGCTGTTGAAGCGCTTTTTAGCGTTAAAGTTAAGGCAGTTAACACGATAATCCGTAAGGGTAAAGTGAAGCGTTTCAAAGGTATTGTCGGTCGGCAGAGTGATGTCAAGAAAGCGATCGTGACGCTGGCGAGTGGTCAGTCTATCGACGTTTCTACAGGTCTTTAAAGAGATGTGGAGATAAAGAATAATGGCATTTAAGCACTTTAATCCAACTACGCCCGGGCAGCGTCAGCTTGTTATTGTAGATCGTTCTTGTCTTTATAAGGGGAAGTCTGTAAAAGCTTTAACTGCAGGTTTGTCATCGAAAGGTGGACGTAATAATCATGGTCGTGTTACTGCTCGTTTTCAGGGCGGTGGTCATAAACGCAGTTATCGGTTTGTTGATTTTAAACGTCTTAAACGTGGTGTTTTTGCAAAAGTTGAGCGTTTGGAATATGATCCAAACCGCACTGCTTTTATTGCTTTAATTCGTTATGAAGATGGGCAATTAAGTTATATTCTTGCACCACAACGTCTTGATGTTGGCGATTCTATTATAGCAGGTTCAAATGTTGATGTTAAGCCAGGAAATGCCATGCCTCTTGGCAACATGCCAGTGGGGACGATTATTCATAATGTTGAAATGAAACCTGGAAAAGGTGGTCAAATTGCCCGTTCAGCTGGCACTTATGCGCAGTTGGTTGGACGGGGTCAGGGAATGGTTATTCTTCGTCTTAATTCTGGTGAACAGCGGTTGGTATCTGGTAGTTGTTTTGCAACTGTTGGTGCTGTTTCAAATCCTGATCATGCAAATATTAATGATGGTAAAGCAGGAAGGTCACGTTGGCGTGGCAAGCGTCCGCACGTTCGTGGTGTTGCTATGAATCCAGTTGATCATCCACATGGTGGTGGTGAAGGTCGTACATCAGGAGGGCGTCATCCAGTGTCTCCTTGGGGTAAGTCTACAAAAGGTAAGCGTACGCGCTCTAATAAAGCCACTGATAAATTTATTATGCATACGCGTCATCAGCGCAAGAAATGAGAAAGGTAGTCTGAAGTGGTTCGTTCAGTTTGGAAAGGTCCGTTTGTTGACGGCTATCTTCTTGGGAAAGCAGAGAAGGTACGTTCAAGTGGGCGTAATGAAGTTATAAAAATATGGAGCCGTCGCTCTACTATTTTACCACAATTTGTTGGTTTGACTTTTGGTGTTCACAACGGCAATAAGCATATTCCTGTTTCTGTTTCGGAAGAGATGGTTGGACATAAGTTTGGTGAGTTCGCTCCCACCCGGACTTATTATGGGCATGGTGCCGATAAGAAAGCGAAGAGGAAATAGGGATGGGAAAAGCTAAAGTTCCGCGTCAGCTTAAAGATAATGAGGCGAAAGCTGTCGCTCGGACAATTCGTGTTAGTCCGCAAAAACTTAATTTGGTTGTTGCAATGATTCGCGGTAAAAAAGTTGGTGTGGCACTTGCTGATTTAGCGTTTTCACGTAAACGTATTGCTGGGACTGTAAAAAAAACTCTTGAATCAGCGATTGCAAATGCAGAGAATAACCACGATCTTGATATTGATTCGCTTATTGTTGCAGAAGCCTATGTTGGTAAATCGGTAGTGATGAAGCGTTTTCATGTTCGTGGTCGTGGACGTGCTAGTCGGATTGAGCGTCCATTTTCACATCTTACTATTATTGTTCGTGAAGTTACCGAAAAAGTGGAGGCCGCATAATGGGTCAGAAGATCAATCCAATAGGACTTCGTCTTGGAGTTAATCGGACCTGGGATTCTCGCTGGTATGCTGATAGTGGTGAGTATGGACGTCTTCTTCATGAGGATTTGAGCATCCGTTTATATGTGCTTGAAGAATTGAAGCAAGCTGCTATTTCTAAAGTTATTATTGAGCGTCCCCATAAGAAATGTCGTGTAACGATTTATTCAGCGCGTCCTGGTCTAATTATTGGTAAGAAAGGTGCTGATATCGAAAAGCTTCGTCGTAAGCTTTCGGAAATGACAAATGCTGAGACTTCATTGAATATTGTGGAAATTCATAAGCCGGAGATTGATGCAACAATTATTGCGCAGTCAATTGCTCAGCAGTTAGAACGTCGTGTTGCTTTTCGGCGTGCCATGAAGCGTGCAGTTCAATCAGCTATGCGTCTTGGCGCAGAAGGCATTCGTATCAATTGTTCTGGTCGTCTTGGTGGTGCTGAAATTGCTCGTATGGAATGGTATCGTGAAGGTCGTGTTCCACTTCATACCTTGCGTTCTGATGTCGATTACGGTACAGCAGAGGCTAAGACTGCTTATGGTATTTGTGGTGTTAAAGTTTGGGTCTTTAAGGGCGAGATTCTCGAGTACGATCCGATAGCTTCAGAACGTCGTTCTGTAGAAATTGATCATTCCGGGTCTTCATCGAATCGTCGTCGTGAAAATGCTTAGTTTTTGTGATTGAACTGAATTTTGGAGTAGAGAGCAATGTTGCAGCCAAAGCGCACAAGGTTCCGTAAACAATTCAAAGGTCGTATTCACGGTGTTTCGAAAGGTGGTACGGATCTAAATTTCGGTGCTTATGGTTTGAAAGCTGTTGAGCCGGAGCGGATTACTGCTCGCCAAATTGAAGCGGCGCGTCGTGCGATTACACGTTATATGAAACGTTCTGGTCGTGTCTGGATTCGTATTTTTCCGGATCTTCCGGTTACATCTAAACCGACCGAAGTTCGTATGGGTAAAGGTAAAGGGGGTGTGGAGTACTGGGCGGCTCGTGTTGCACCTGGGCGAATCATATTTGAAATTGATGGGGTTCTTGAAGATGTGGCACGTGAAGCACTGAGATTAGGTGCTGCAAAATTGCCTATTAAGACGCGGTTCATCCAGCGTCTTGCTGAATAAAGAGGTTAAGCGATGAGAGCCAGAGAATTACGGGCGCAAACACTCGACCAAATGAAAGATGAATTGGCAAAGTTAAAGAAAGAGCAGTTTAATTTGCGCTTTCAAAAGGCGACGGGCCAATTGGAAAAGGCTGCACGTGTTAGGCAGGTTCGTCGTGATATTGCGCGTGTTAAAACTTTTCTTCGTCAGAAGATAAAAGAAAGTAAAGTTTAAGGAAATAAGAGATGCCTAAACGCATTTTGCAGGGTGTTGTCGTGAGCGACAAAAGCGATAAGACTGTGGTTGTCAAGGTGGAGCGTCGTTATTCTCATCCACTTCTCAAGAAAACTGTTAGACAGTCTAAAAAGTATAAGGCGCATGATGAGAACAACCAGTTCAAGATTGGGGATCAGATTTCTATTCAGGAATCTAAACCCATTTCGAAAGATAAGCGTTGGATTGTTGTTAGAGACAGTGTGGCGTAGTTAACTAGGTTTATTGTTGTAAAATTTAACAATGGATTTATTTTCGTTAATAGATTTTAAGGCAATAGCTTTATCGTTTTTGGCAGGCAAATCCGGGTGTGTTAAAGGCACGACCGGATATAAACGTTAAGAGAAGGTGGCCAGTCATGATTCAGATGCAAACGAACCTCGACGTTGCCGATAATTCCGGTGCCCGTCGTGTTATGTGCATCAAGGTGTTAGGCGGTTCAAAGCGTAAATATGCTTCGGTCGGCGACATTATTGTTGTTTCGGTCAAGGATGCTATTCCTCGTGGCCGTGTTAAAAAAGGTGATGTGATGAAAGCTGTAGTAGTTCGTACTGCTAAGGATATTCGTCGCGCAGACGGTAGTGTCATTCGTTTTGATAGTAATGCTGCTGTTTTAGTGGATAATAAGAAAGAGCCGATCGGTACACGTATCTTTGGTCCAGTTCCTCGCGAACTTCGTGGTAGGAATCATATGAAGATCATCTCGCTCGCTCCTGAAGTATTGTAAGGAGCAGATGTAATGCAAAAGATTCGAAAAGGTGATAAGGTTGTTGTTTTATCCGGTAAGGATAAAGGATGTAGTGGTGAAGTGATTAAAGTGAATCCAAAGGAAAATAAAGCTTTTGTTCGTGGCGTTAATATGGTTAAACGACATCAGCGTCAGACGCAAAAGCAAGAAGCCGGAATTGTTTCTAAAGAGGCTCCGATTCATTTGTCTAATTTGGCGATTGCTGATCCTAAAGATGGTAAGCCTACACGTGTGGGGTTTCGTATGAATGTAGATGGTAATAAGGTTCGTTTTGCCAAGCGTTCGGGAGAGTTGATTAATGGCTGAGGAAAAACAAACCCCGCGCATGAAAACGCATTATTTTGAAGTGGTTCGTAAAACGCTTCAAGAGAAGTTTAATTATAAAAATACGATGCAAATTCCACGGGTTGATAAAGTTGTGGTTAATATGGGGATTGGTGAAGCAACTATCGATTCCAAGCGACCATCTCTTGCTGCTGAAGATTTGGGGCTAATAACAGGTCAGAAAGCTGTCGTTACTCGTGCGCGTAATTCTATTGCGACCTTTAAGGTTCGTGAAGGGATGCCACTTGGGGCTAAGGTTACATTGCGTAGAGATCGTATGTTTGAGTTTTTGGATCGTCTTGTTACGATTGCACTTCCACGGGTTCGTGACTTTCGTGGTCTAAACCCAAAAAGCTTTGATGGTCGTGGCAATTTTGCTATGGGTATTAAAGAGCACATTGTATTTCCCGAGATCAACTATGACAAAGTTGATCAAATCTGGGGCATGGATATTATCGTTTGTACGACAGCAAAAACGGATGATGAGGCACGTGAGTTGTTGCGTGCTTTTAATTTTCCTTTTCGTTCGTAACGGCAAATGTAGTGAGGTAAGGTTATGGCCAAAGTAAGTGCCGTTGAGAAAAATAAGCGTCGTAAGATGATGGTAACGCGTTATGCTGCGCGTCGTGCACGTTTGAAGGCGATAGTTATGGATCAGAAAATTTCGCTTGAAGAACGTTTTAAAGCTTCTGTTCAATTAGCGGAGTTGCCACGTAATTCTGCAAAAGTTCGTGTTCGTAATCGTTGTGAAGTTTCAGGACGTCCGCGGGCTTATTATCGTAAATTAAAAATGTCCCGGATTGCGTTACGTGAACTTGGTTCTGTGGGGTATATTCCCGGCATTATTAAGTCTAGTTGGTGAGAGGAGATTACTCAATGTCTATGTCAGATCCTCTTGGTGATATGTTAACGCGTATTCGTAATGCGCTTGCTCGTAAAAAAGGTAAACTAGTTACGCCTGCTTCTAAGCTTCGTGCGCGCGTTCTTGATGTTCTTCAGTCGGAAGGTTATATTCGTGGATATAATCAAGTTGATTTAGGTGATGGGAAGTCTGAAATTGAAATCGAGTTGAAATATTTTGAAGGATTGGCTGCTATTCGTGAGCTTTCACGTGTTTCAAAGCCTGGTCGTCGTGTGTATGTTTCTGCTAAATCGCTTCCTCAAGTGGCAAATGGTCTTGGTGTTTCGATTTTATCAACTCCTAAAGGAATCATGGCGGATCATGAGGCGCGTGAACAGAATGTTGGTGGAGAGCTCCTTTGTCGTGTTTTCTAAATTACGTCAAGAAAACAGAAGAAAAATAGGTTAGAACAATGTCTCGTATTGGAAAAAAGCCCATTTCAGTTCCTTCGGGGGTTACTGCGACTGTTGAGGGTCAGCTGGTTAAGGCAAAAGGTCCGAAAGGTGAATTGAATTACATCGTCAATGATGAGGTCTTAGTCAAGTTTGAGGGAAATGTTATATCGGTTTCGCCGCGAGATCAATCAAAAGATGCACGCTCTAAATGGGGTATGTCACGCTCAATGATTGAGAATATTTTTTGTGGTGTGAAAAATGGTTTTGAAAAGAAGCTGGAGATCAACGGTGTTGGTTATCGTGCTGCTTTGCAGGGTAAGGATGTTCAGTTGTCATTAGGTTTTTCACATGATGTGATTTATAAAGTCCCACCGGGTATTACTGTAACAGTTCCTAAGCCTACAGAAATTGTTATTTCTGGAATTGATAAGCAGCAAGTTGGGCAAGTCGCGGCAGAGATTCGCGAATATCGTAGGCCTGAGCCTTACAAAGGCAAAGGCGTTAAGCATGCAGATGAGTGCATTTTTCGTAAAGAAGGTAAAAAGAAATAAGGACTTTGCATCATGGTTTCATCTAAGGATATTATCCAACGTCGTGCACTGCGTGTTCGCCGTAGAATCAAAATGGTTTCTCATGATCGTCCGCGGCTTAGTGTTTATCGTTCGAATCAAAACATTTATGCTCAGATTATCGATGATTCGCGTGGATGTACGCTTGTTTCTGCGTCTACTCTTGAAGGGGATTTAAAAAAATCGTTAAAAAGTGGTTCTGATAAACAGGCTGCTTTTGCTGTTGGTAAATTAATTGCTGAGCGTGCAAAGAAAGCTGGTGTTAATGAAGTGGTTTTTGATCGTGGCGCATATGTTTACCATGGTAGAGTAAAAGCTTTAGCTGAAGCTGCTCGTGAAGGTGGGTTAAACTTCTAAAGCGTCTTATTTAGGAATTTGAGTAAGGAGATTTAGGGTATTTCGTTTGGGTTCCTTTGGTTTAATAATGGAACTTTGTTAACGTGCTTCCGGAAAAGAAGAAGGAATGAGGAATGGCACAGAAAGAACGTGGTGAGCGAGATGAGCGTGATGGTGAATTTGTCGATAGGCTTGTTCATATCAATCGTGTCGCTAAAGTTGTGAAGGGTGGTCGGCGTTTTGGTTTTGCTGCTCTTGTTGTTGTTGGAGATCAAAAGGGGCGTGTGGGTTTTGGTCATGGTAAAGCGCGTGAAGTGCCAGAGGCAGTTCGTAAAGCTACAGAAGCTGCAAAGCGTGGAATGATTTATGTTCCACTTCGCTCTGGTCGTACATTGCATCATGATCTTGAAGGTCGTCACGGAGCTGGCCGTGTTTTGTTGCGTTCAGCTTCTGCTGGTACCGGTATTATTGCTGGGGGACCGATGCGTGCTATTTTTGAAACTCTTGGTATGCAGGATGTTGTTGCAAAATCACTAGGGTCGTCCAATCCTTATAATATGGTACGTGCAACTTTTGATGCATTAAAACATCAAATGCATCCTAGAGATATTGCGGTTCAACGCGGTATTAAATATTCAATTTTGCAGGCACGTCGTCAGTATTTGGTTGATGCGGAAGGATAATTTCTGAGATTATCAGAAAAGGAATTAAGAAATGGTTCAAAGAAAATCTCAGGATGGGAAAACTGTGATGGTAGAGCAAATTGGGAGTCCGATTCGGAATTCACGGATTCAGCATGCGACCTTGAAGGGGCTTGGGTTGAATAAAATGCGTCGTCGGCGTGTTTTGAAAGATACACTTTGTGTGCGGGGTATGATTGCTAAGGTTCGGCATCTTGTTCGGGTTATAGATGAAGGTTAAAGGTTGCGGGAGTTGAAATATGAAACTCAATGAACTGGGTAATTGTAAAGGCGCAACAAGAAATCGTAAACGTGTTGGGCGTGGTATTGGTTCGGGTACTGGTAAAACTAGTGGCCGCGGTGTTAAAGGGCAAAAGTCGCGTTCTGGTGTTTCGCTTAATGGTTTTGAAGGTGGGCAAATGCCTATCTATCGTCGTTTGCCAAAGCGTGGATTTAGGAATTTTTTTGCCAAGAATTATAACGAAGTTTCGCTGGGACGTATTCAGTTAGCAGTTGATACAGGTAAGTTAGATATTGGAAAGCCTGTTGATATTATTGTACTGAAAGAGGCTGGTATTATTCGTCGTCTGAAAGATGGAGTGCGTCTTCTTTCTGATGGTGAATTGAAAGCAAAGATTACGTTTAATGTTTCTTATACTTCTAAAGCTGCTCGTATTAAGATTGAAAAAGCTGGTGGTCGCGTTATTGTTCCTGAAGCTGTATGATAATCTAAGGGGATGGGCTTCGTTCGAAGATATCTTTTTTTGGAGAAGTGTTTAAGTTTTGCAATTTATTATGTATGATAGTATCAATTTTTAGAGTTATACTTCTGTGAGTTAAAGAACTGGAGACGTTTTATGGCATCAGCGGCAGAGCAATTTGCTTCCAATATGAGCTTCGGTACTTTTTCGCGTGCAACTGAATTAAAGAAGCGCATTTGGTTTACTCTAGGAGCACTTCTTGTGTATCGTTTTGGTACATATATCTCTCTTCCTGGTATTAATATCGATGCTTTACGGCAAACATTTGAACATCATGCATCTGGTGTTTTAGGGTTATTTAATATGTTTGCTGGAGGTGCTGTTGGGCGCATGGCAATTTTCGCACTAGGGATTATGCCTTATATATCTGCGTCAATTATTGTACAATTGCTAACTTCAATTATCCCTTCGTTGGAATCTCTCAAAAAAGAGGGTGAATTAGGTCGTAAAATTATTAATCAGTATACTCGCTACGTAACAGTGGTACTGGCGGTTTTGCAAGCATTTGGTATCGCGGTTGCTCTTGAAACGGGTATAGGAATAGGGCTTAAAATTGTTGTAGAGCCCGGTTTCATGTTCCGTATTTCTTCTGTTATTACACTTGTTGGTGGGACGATGTTTTTAATGTGGCTTGGCGAACAAATCACGTCACGCGGTGTTGGTAATGGGGTTTCTCTTATTATTTTTACAGGTATTGTGGCTAATCTTCCTTCTACTTTTGCTCAACTTTTGACTGCTCATAGCCAAGCTGATTTATCAACTTTTTTGTTAACAATAATCGTTCTTATTGCGATTTCTGTTATCGCAGTTATTGTCTTTGTAGAACGTGCACAACGGCGCATCCTTATTCAGTATCCCAAACGTCAGGTTGGTAACCAGATATTTCAAGGTGATATGTCACATCTTCCTTTAAAACTGAATACCGCTGGTGTTATTCCACCAATTTTTGCTTCATCTTTGTTATTGTTACCTGCAACTGTTAATAATTTTTCTGATAAAATGCCGCAATGGGTTCAGGCTGTTTCTTATTCTCTTGGTCATGGGCAGCCACTTTATATGATTATCTATGCCATTTTGATGGCGTTTTTTTGCTTTTTTTATACCGCCATTGTGTTTAATCCAAACGATACAGCAGATCAGTTAAAGAAGCATTCTGGCTTTATTCCAGGGATTCGCCCTGGGGAGCGCACAGCTGAATATATTGATTATGTTTTAACGCGTATTACTGTTGTAGGAGCGATTTATATTATTTTGGTTTGTTTGTTACCTGAATTTATCATATCGGCATTACAGGTTCCTTTTTATCTTGGGGGGACTTCTTTGTTGATTGTTGTTACTGTTACGCTTGATACAGTTGCTCAAATTCAAGGGCATCTTGTTGCACACCAATATGAAGGTTTGATTAAAAAGTCAAAACTTCGTGGAGGTAAAAGGAACCGATGAGAGTTGTTTTTTTAGGGCCTCCTGGATCTGGAAAAGGTACACAAGCTAGGATGTTGACTGAGGAATATCGTATCCCTCAGTTATCAACAGGCGATATGTTGCGTGAAGTTATTAGCAGAGAAACGGAAGTTGGCAGAAAAGCTAAAGCTATTATAAATGCAGGTGCTTTGGTCTCTGATAGCATTGTTAATCAAATTGTATCGAATCGGATTAATGAAAGCGATTGCATAAACGGTTTTGTCTTGGATGGGTATCCGCGCACTGTAGGGCAGGCAGAGGTTTTGCAACAGATTTTACAGTCAAAAAATATGCAGCTTGACGCTGTTATTGAGCTGATTGTTGATGAAAATGCGTTGATTGAGCGAATGAAGAAACGTGTTCAGGAAACAATAGCTGTGGGTGGGCAGGTCCGCTCTGATGATAATCATGTTGCTTTTGCAAAACGATTAGTGGAATACCGTGAGAAAACAGCACCTTTATCGAAATTTTATTCAGAGAGGGGATTGTTAAAGGTTGTTGATGGCATGATGGCTGTTACTGAGGTATCACGGGTGATTAGAGGGTTTTTTAAATAAGGATTTTTTTTAGAAATAAATGAAAAGAGTTGACTTTTGCGGTGAAATCTATCAAAAACTCTTTTAATTTATTTCAGTAAAATAATCGGATTCGGAGAATATTTATGCCGGATCAGTTTTTTCTATAAGGTACATCAGGTATTTTATGGTTAATTATCAACATAACCAAGGAGAATAGGCGTGGCTCGTATTGCTGGCGTCAATATCCCGACAAATAAGCGTGTGGTTATTGCGCTTCAGTATATCCACGGGATTGGACCAAGATTTGCTCAAGAAATTACTAAAAAGGTTGGTATTCCAGTGGCACGTCGTGTGTGTGAACTTTCCGATGCGGAAGTATTGCAGATTCGTGAGGCGATAGATCAAGGTTATAAAGTTGAAGGCGATCTTCGCCGCGAGGTTGCGGTGAATGTTAAGCGTTTGATGGATCTTGGTTGCTATCGAGGATTACGTCATCGCCGTTCTTTACCTGTTCGTGGTCAGCGTACACATACAAACGCACGTACGCGTAAAGGGCCAGCTAAGGCAATTGCCGGTAAGAAAAAATAATAGTCTTTAAAAAAGACTGTTATTTTTTTAGATATTCTATTTCTTGTTGCAGTTGATTAGCAAGAGGAAAGTAGGTGTAACTGCTGATGTTACGGCAGTGAGGAGATCGTTGAAAGGAAAACTATGGCCAAGCAAGCCACACGTGTGCGTCGTCGCGAGCGCAAAAATATTTTATCCGGTGTTGTGCATATCAATTCAACATTTAACAATACAATGGTTACTATTACTGATGCTCAGGGAAATGCGATTGCGTGGTCGTCTGCTGGTGCTCAGGGTTTTAAAGGATCACGTAAATCTACCCCTTTTGCAGCTCAGGTTGCCGCGGAAGATTGTGCTAGAAAAGCGCAGGAACATGGTATGCGTTCATTAGAAGTTGAGGTTTGTGGTCCTGGGGCAGGTCGTGAATCTGCTCTACGTGCGTTACAGTCTGTTGGTTTTGTTATTACTTCTATTCGTGATGTAACGCCAATTCCTCATAATGGATGTCGTCCACGGAAAAGGCGACGTGTTTAATTGGGTGTTGTTTTTCATTGTCGGAGGCTTCTCTGATGTTCACATTGGCCGTTACGATGAATGGTAGCGGAACTAAAGAACGGGAATAAAAATATGATCCAGAAAAACTGGCAGGAACTCATTAAACCCAATAAGGTTGAGTTTTGTACACATGATAATCCGAACATTTCGAGTGTGATTGTGGAGCCTCTTGAGCGTGGTTTTGGCTTAACGTTAGGGAATGCGCTTCGTCGTGTATTGTTGTCATCGCTTCGTGGTGCTGCAATTACTGCTGTGCAGATTGATGGTGTATTACACGAATTTTCATCAATTCCGGGTGTTCGTGAGGATGTTACAGATATTATTCTAAATATCAAAGAAATTGCACTTCGTATGCAAGAAGAGGGGCCTAAACGTGTCGTTGTTTGTAAAGAGGGCCCTGGTGTTGTAAGAGCTGGGGATATCAATACTGTTGGTGATATGGAAATTCTCAATCCAGAGCATGTTATCTGTACTCTTGATGAAGGTGCTGAGATTCGTATGGAATTTATTATCAATACAGGGAAAGGTTATATTCCCTCTGATCGTAATTGTGTTGATGATGGGCGAATCGGTCTTATTCCAGTTGACAGTCTTTATTCTCCAATTCGTAAAGTATCTTATAAAGTAGAGAATACACGTGAAGGTCAAGTTCTGGATTATGATAAGTTAACGCTAACTATTGAAACCAATGGTGCTGTTAATGGAGAAGATGCTGTTGCCTTTGCAGCGCGTATTCTCCAGGATCAATTATCGTTGTTTGTCAATTTTGAAGAGCCACAGAAAGAAATTGTTGACGAGTCTGATTCAGAGCTTGCTTTTAACCCTGCGCTTCTCAAAAAAGTGGATGAGTTAGAACTTTCAGTTCGTTCGGCCAATTGTCTTAAGAATGATAATATTGTTTATATTGGTGATCTTATTCAAAAAACAGAATCTGAAATGCTTCGTACACCAAATTTTGGGCGCAAATCGTTAAATGAAATTAAAGAGGTTTTGGCATGTATGGGATTGCATCTCGGTATGGAAATTCCTACGTGGCCACCTGAAAACATTGATGATCTTGCTAAACGCTATGAAGATCAGTATTAAAATTAGAATTTAAGGAGAAGGTTTATGCGCCATAGTAAGTCAGGTCGCAAGTTGAACCGGACTGCCAGTCACCGTAAAGCGATGTTTGCAAATATGGCGATTTCGCTGATCGAGCATGAGCAGATTGTGACAACGCTTCCAAAAGCTAAGGAAATTCGTCCTATTGTTGAAAAGTTGGTTACGCTTGGTAAGCGTGGAGGTTTGCATGCACGTCGACAAGCAATTGCAGCGCTTCGTGATGTAGGGAAAGTTGCAAAGTTATTTGATACACTTGCACCGCGTTATGCATCGCGCAACGGTGGATATTTGCGTATTATAAAAGCGGGATTTCGTACTGGTGATAATGCACCTATGGCTGTTATAGAGTTTGTTGATCGTGATGTTGATGCGAAGGGTGCTGTAGACCGTGCGCGCGCAGAGAGCGCTGCAAATGAAAAAGAAGCTTCTTCTTTATAAGGTATTCTTTCTTTTGGATTTTTGAAGGCCGTCTTTCCAGGACGGTTTTTTTTATGTGCATTTTACAGCCAGTTTTATTCAAGAGATAAATATGGAAATAGTGTCACAAGATATTGAATTATTTTATTTTTATAATATTTGTTATTCAGATAGGTTGTTTTTATTCTTAATTATAAATATTAATGTAAATGCTTAGCTTATGGAGAATGAGGGAGGATCTTATCCTCTTTATTAGAGTAGGTTAGTTTTTTTTAAGGAGCGCGAGTCATGAGGCATTTTTTTGTGTTGGGACTTTTTTTTGCAATTATGGCACAAATATCGTTTCATTGTGTATATGCCCAAATTCCGCAAACGCGAAAAGAAATCACTCTTTCATTTGCTCCTTTAGTTAAAAAGACTATTCCGTCTGTTGTGAATATTTATGCAGCTCGGCAAATTAGAGCACGTTCACCTTTTGAGGGAGATCCTTTTTTTGAACAATTTTTTGGTCGTTATCAAAATAACCGACCTTTACGTAAGCAGTCGTCATTGGGGTCTGGGGTAATTGTTGATGCACGTGGTTTGATCGTTACAAATTACCATGTCATTAAAGATGCAAACGAAATTAAAGTTGCTCTTTCTGACGGGCGAGAGTTTGAGAGTAAAATCATGCTAAAAGATGAAGCAACTGATATTGCAGTGCTTGAAATTGATGCAAAGGGTGCTCAATTTCCTATTCTTCCTTTGGGAGATTCTGATACAGTTGAAGTTGGTGATCTTGTTCTTGCAATTGGTAATCCTTTTGGTGTTGGACAAACAGTTACAAGTGGTATTGTTTCAGCGCAAGCGCGTACACGTGTTGGTATTTCTGATTTTGACTTTTTTATTCAAACAGATGCTGCCATTAATCCAGGGAATTCTGGTGGAGCTTTGATTGATATGAAAGGAC
Source organism: Bartonella quintana (assembly GCF_009936175.1). Lineage (NCBI taxonomy): Bacteria > Pseudomonadati > Pseudomonadota > Alphaproteobacteria > Hyphomicrobiales > Bartonellaceae > Bartonella > Bartonella quintana. Next base: position 581,355 of record NZ_AP019773.1, read on the forward strand.
AATTAATCGGGATTAATACAGCTATTTATTCGCGCTCAGGTGGTTCTGTAGGGATTGGTTTTGCTATTCCGGCGAATCTTGTGAAAGTGATGCTTGATACTGTGAGACGCGGTGGGAAATATTTTGTACCACCTTATATTGGTGCGTCTTTCCAAAATGTTACACCTGATATTGCAGGTGGTTTAGGTCTAGAACGTCCTTATGGTGCTCTTGTTATTGAAATTATGAAAGACAGTCCGGCTGCAAAAGCTGGTTTGAAAGTAGGCGATGTTATTTTGGGTGTGCAAGGAATGCGCGTTGATAGTCCAGACAGTCTTGGATATCGCTTGATGACAGCTGGTATTGGGCACAGTCTTGTTTTAGAATATTTACGAAGTGGAAAAACTTTCCAAACGAAAATAACCGTTTCATCAATACCGGAATCTGCATTTTTAAAATCTGAAAAAATTATTGATGAAAGTCCTCTTTCTGGTGCTGAAGTATTGGATTTAACACCGCAAAATAGTCGACGTTTTCATCTTCCTAAATCTGCAAAAGGTGTTGTGATTACCAATCTTGATGAAATGAGCAATGCTGCTGGGATTTTTCGTCCTGGAGATATTTTGCGTGTTGTGAATGGCCATAAAATTCTAACAGTCAATCAGTTAAAAAAGGTCCTTATGCAAGGTCGTTCGCGTATTTGGCAATTGGAATATGAACGTGATGGTATGTACATTCGTCAATTTATTCGCTGAGGTTTTTTTTGAGTAAGGATTTTTTTACTTCGTCTTTTGATCTTCAGGTTAATAAAAAACGGCCGCTTCCAGAAAGAATGCGCCCTCGCTCTCTTAAAGATGTAACGGGACAAAATCATCTGCTTGGAGAGAAAGGTTTGCTTTCACGCATGGTGGTGGCTGGCTCAATTGGTTCGATGATTTTCTGGGGGCCTCCAGGAACAGGAAAAACGACAGTTGCACGTTTGTTAGCACTTGAAAAAAAATTCGCTTTTGAGCAAGTTTCTGCTATTTTCACTGGGGTTTCTGAGCTTAAGAAAATTTTTGAAGTTGCTCAAGCGCGTTTTATGTCTGGATGTAAAATGCTTTTGTTTGTCGATGAAATTCATCGCTTTAATCGTGCGCAACAGGATAGTTTTCTTCCGTTTATGGAGGATGGTACTGTAATTCTTATTGGTGCAACGACAGAAAACCCTTCATTTGAACTTAATGCTGCACTTCTTTCTCGCGCACGTGTTTTGACATTTCTTCCACATGACAATGAAAGTTTGAGTATGCTTTTGAAACGCGCTGAAAAAGTAGAAGGAAAGATTCTTCCCTTGGATGATGATGCCAGAGATGTGTTAATAGGAATGTCTGACGGTGATGCACGGGCAGCGTTAACATTGGCAGAGGAAGTTTGGTCTGTTGCACAGCCGGGTGAGATATTCGATGCTGGTACCTTGCAAAAAATTATTCAGCGTCGTGCTCCAATTTATGATAAGGGGCGAGATGGTCATTATAATCTCATTTCAGCCTTGCATAAATCCGTTCGTGGATCTGATCCTGATGCTGCTCTTTATTACTTAGCACGTATGTTTGACGCGGGGGAAGATCCTTTATACATTGGGCGAAGATTGGTTCGTATGGCTGTTGAAGATGTCGGTTTAGCAGATCCGCAAGCTCTTGTTATTTGTAATGCGGCAAAAGACGCTTATGATTATTTAGGATCACCTGAGGGAGAATTGGCTTTGGCGCAAGCGTGTCTTTATGTTGCAACTGCACCAAAATCAAATGCAACATATCTCGCGTATAAGGCAGCTATGCATAGTGCACGTAAAAATGGTTCTTTTCCTCCTCCTAGGCATATCCTTAATGCGCCTACAAAATTTATGAAAGAAGAAGGGTATGGGCATGGTTATCGCTATGATCATGATGAACCAGATGCTTTTTCAGGACAAGAATATTTTCCTGAACAGCTTGGGCAGCAGATCTATTATCAACCACGAGAACGGGGTTTTGAACGTGAGATTGCGAAGCGTCTTGAGTGGTGGAAGCAATTGCGCAAAAAGCGAGGCAATCAAAAGTGAAATTTTAATGGAGACAGTCTTTTTTATGTCCCTAAACTGATTACATCCGTTATAGGGTTGTAATCCTAACGATCTTAGTTATGTCTAAAACGAGTATTATTTTTCGTAAAGCAAAAAATTTTCCTTTTTATATAACCAAATATTCATATACGCAAAATGCAATTTTAAGCAATATTTATCCAGCTGTAATCCGCGTGGGCTGCTCTGTATTTATAGTTTCCGCAGTTGCATGCGGTGTAGTATGGTTTTGATTGTGTTGAATTTTTCCTCCTCAATAGCGGAGGATGAATGAAGGGGCGTGTTCTTTTAAATACTTATCAAAAGGACTATGTATAAAGCATCGTGTTAAAATTAAATTGTTTCTTTTCGAGAGGAAAGATATAAGTATATCGAATTTCTCTCCTTTGTAGGGAGGTGTTTTATTGAAGTGTATTTTGTGTGATAAGGTAAGGAACAGCAACTTTTTTATCATGAGAATGGGCTATCTTAGACATAATGTAGGAATAGGAATGAAAATAGTCTGTGAAAATCTAAACTCAAGACTTTAGTTAAGTTAAAATAACAGTGTACAGTGGAATTAGATTATTGTGGTCAGTTAAGGATATAATCGTGGATAAAACAAAAGCTCTCGATGCTGCTCTCTCACAAATTGAACGTTCTTTTGGTAAAGGCTCAATTATGCGTCTTGGGCAAAAAGAGCAGGTTGTTGAAATTGAAACAATCCCAACTGGTTCATTATCTTTGGATATTGCTTTGGGTGTTGGTGGATTACCGAAGGGGCGTATTGTTGAAATTTATGGACCAGAAAGTTCTGGAAAAACAACATTAGCTCTTCATGCTATTGCTGAAGCACAAAAAAATGGTGGGGTTTGCGCTTTTATTGATGCGGAGCACGCTCTTGATCCTATTTATGCGCGTAAACTTGGTGTTGATTTAGAGAACTTGTTCATTTCTCAGCCAGATACCGGTGAACAGGCATTGGAAATTACCGAGACACTTGTTCGTTCTGGTGCAGTTGATGTACTCGTTGTTGATTCCGTAGCCGCTTTGACGCCGCGTGCGGAAATTGATGGTGAAATGGGTGATGCTTTGCCCGGATTGCAAGCTCGGTTGATGAGCAAAGCTTTGCGAAAATTAACCGCATCGATTTTCCGCTCTAACTGTATGGTGATCTTTATTAACCAAATTCGTATGAAAATTGGGGTGATGTTTGGTTCTCCTGAAACGACAACAGGCGGAAACGCTTTAAAGTTTTATGCTTCTGTTCGTTTGGACATTCGCCGCGTTGGCTCCATTAAAGATCGGGATATGATTGTTGGTAACCAGACACGTGTTAAAGTGGTCAAAAATAAATTGGCGCCTCCATTTAAACAGGTTGAGTTTGACATTATTTATGGTGAAGGTATTTCTAAATTAGGTGAGTTGATTGATTTAGGTGTCAAAGTTGGCATTGTGGAAAAGTCAGGTTCGTGGTTCTCTTATAATTCTCAGCGTTTAGGACAAGGGCGAGAAAATGCGAAGCAGTTTTTACGCGAACACGCAGAGATAGCAACAGAGATCGAAACGGCTTTGCGTCAAAATGCTGGTTTGATTGCGATTGAGTTGTTAGAAAATGCAGGATCAGAAAATACAGAAAGCGATGAAGCAATTTGATGGCGTATTTGTTTGGATGTAATTCCTTCATTTGAAATTTTTTCTGTTTTTATTTGTTAGAGTTTTTAAATATAAAACCGCTTACTTCTCAACCTTTTTGAAAAAACATTTCACTTTTTGATTAAATTGACTCCACGTGCGGCACAGAAGATATTTAATGAGAGGTGATTTTGCTTCTATAGTTTTATACTTTACTCTGCAGGTGTCAATATGAATAGTGTTAATAGTATCCGGTCAACTTTCTTGGATTATTTTCATCTTAATGGGCATAAAGTTCTTTCTTCTAGCCCACTTGTTCCACGTAACGATCCCACACTCATGTTTACAAATGCAGGAATGGTGCAGTTTAAAAATGTTTTTACTGGACTTGAACAGCGTCCTTGTAAACAGGCAACAACTGCACAAAAATGTGTCCGTGTGGGGGGAAAGCATAATGATCTTGATAATGTTGGCTATACGGCACGCCATCATACATTTTTTGAAATGTTGGGTAATTTTTCTTTCAGTGATTATTTCAAAGAAGAAGCGATTTTTTTGTCATGGAATCTTTTAACGAAAGAATTTTGTCTTCCAAAGGATAAATTGTTGGTGACAGTTTATCATAGTGATGATGTCGCTGCTGAACTGTGGCGTAAAATTTCAAATCTTTCAGACGAAAAAATTGTCCGTATTGCGACAGTTGATAATTTTTGGGCGATGGGGGAGACAGGACCTTGTGGTCCTTGTTCCGAGATTTTTTATGATCATGGTGATGAAATTTGGGGAGGACCTCCTGGCAGTGCGAATGAAGGTGGTGATCGCTTTATTGAGATTTGGAATCTTGTCTTTATGCAGTATGAGCAGGTAAGCAAGGAAGAGCGTGTTGAATTGCCTCATCCTTCTATTGATACAGGTATGGGATTAGAGCGCATTGCTGCTGTTTTGCAAGGTGTTCACGATAATTACGATATTGATCTTTTTCGTGCGTTAATTGGTGCGTCACAAGAGATAACAGGGGTTGAGGCAACGGGTGATTTTATTGCGAGTCATCGTGTGATTTCTGATCATCTTCGCTCATGTGCATTTTTGATTGCTGATGGTGTTCTTCCGTCCAATGAAGGAAGGGGATATGTTTTACGTCGTATTATGCGTCGTGCTATGCGTCATGCGCATTTTCTTGGTGTTAAAGAACCATTGATGTGGCGTCTTTTGCCTGCTTTAGTTCGCGAAATGGGACAAGCCTATCCTGAATTGGTGCGTGCTGAATCTTTGATTTCAGAAACTTTGAAGTTAGAAGAGATGCGTTTTCGTAAAACTCTTGAACGAGGGCTTGGTTTGTTGAACGAAGCAAGTAGCAATCTTAAAGAAGGGGATCATTTTAATGGTGAAATCGCTTTCAAGCTTTATGATACCTATGGTTTTCCGCTCGATTTGACGCAGGATGCTCTTCGATGTCGTGGAATATCTGTTGATGTTGATGCTTTTGATAAAGCGATGCAACGTCAGAAAACGGAAGCGCGTGCCAATTGGTCTGGTTCTGGTGAAGCTGTAACAGAGACAATCTGGTTTGCTATCCGTGATCGAGTGGGAGCTACAGAATTTTTGGGTTATGAAATAGAAAAAGCTGAAGGCATTATTACAGCTCTTATTTGTGATGGTAAAGTTGTTGATCATATTTCTTCAGGACAGAAAGCTATTCTTGTTGTTAATCAAACACCTTTTTATGGTGAATCTGGTGGGCAGATTGGTGATAGTGGTATCATTTCTAGTGGGTGTTTTGTTTTTGAAGTGCATGATACCCAGAGAAAGAGTAATGGTGTTTTTATCCATATTGGAGAAGTTAAATCTGGTCAGGCAAAGACATTTGAGTGTGTAGAATTAACTGTAGATGTTATTCGTCGTCAAAAAATCCGTGCGAACCATTCTGCTACCCACTTATTACACGAAGCTTTACGCCAAATATTGGGACCTCATATTACACAAAAAGGTTCTCTTGTATTGCCAGATCGGTTGCGTTTTGATTTTTCTCATCCAAAATCCGTTTCTTCAGAAGAACTGAAGAAAATAGAGGATTTAGCAAATGACATTGTTTTGCAAAATAGTGAAGTAACAACACATCTCATGGCTCTGGATGATGCAATTTCTGAAGGAGCGATGGCATTATTTGGTGAAAAATATGGCGATGAGGTTCGCGTTGTTTCTATGGGGAACACGCTTGAACCGGAAGGACTAAAAAAGCGTTGGTCAATTGAGCTTTGTGGGGGCACGCATGTGGAGAGAACAGGGGATATCGGTCTAATTCATATCGTTTCTGAAAATTCTGTAGCGGCTGGAGTGCGTCGTATTGAAGCTTTAACAGGCACAGCTGCGCGCCTTTATCTTAATCGCCAAGATGAGAGAATCCGTGAAATTTCTAGCCTTTTAAAAACTGTTCCTGCTGATGTGGGAGAGCGTGTTAGTAATTTACTGCATGAGTATAATAGGCTTTCACAAGCATGTACTGAGTTACGCAAGAAAATTATATTGAGTGGTAATACGATAAAGAATAATCAAGAAGATATTACAATCATCAATGGTATTTCCTTTATGGGACGTGTTGTTAGAAATATTTTACCACGGGATCTTAAAGCATTAGTGGATGATGGAAAAAAACAAATTGGATCTGGAGTCGTTGCCGTCATAAGTGTTGCAGAGAATGGTAAAGGGAGTGCCGTTGTTGGGGTTACAGATGATTTAACGGATAAATTAAATGCTGTTGATCTCATTCATATTCTTTCAGATGTTCTTGGTGGTAAAGGTGGTGGTGGTCGTCCTAATATGGCACAGTCTGGTGGTCCTGAAGGGGATAAAGCTGTTGGTGCACTTGCAGCGTTAAAAGCTTCTCTTGAAAAAATTTGAAGACTAATTTTCTCTTTATTCTTGTTTTTTATATTGAGGAGATAACGTTTTCTGGGAACGCTTAATCTTGTATATACTATTGCAGCACTAAAAATGAATTACATCAATCCAACAAATCCCTTGATTCGCAGCGACGAAATATTCTTGCGATATTCACGTTGAGAGCGATTTTTTACGCGAGCTTATGAAAAGCGCTGTTCTATGATGCTATGGCTTCATGCAATGAGATCACGTTTTTATCTTCTCCTTTTATCGTTGGTTGATCGATTATCAAACCACCGGCTTTTAAGAGTTTATAGAAGCGCCCACCTTTATCGATCAATTCTTGAAAATTTCCTTTTTCAATTAAGTGGCCATTTTCTAGAAAGAGGACAAGATCAGCATGACGAATTGTTGAAAGACGATGGGCTATAATAAAAGTGGTGCGGTTATGGCTTATGCAATCAAGAGCATCTTTAACGCGTGCTTCTGTTTCGACATCAAGAGCACTTGTTGCTTCATCCAGAATGAGAATGGGTGCATTTTTTAAAACAGCGCGTGCGATTGCTAATCGCTGTTTCTCTCCGCCTGACAATTGAGAACCTCGCTCACCAACCATTGTATTGTAACGATCGGTTTTTTTTAAAATAAAATCATGTGCAGCTGCTATTTTTGCTGCTTCATAAAGTTCTTCATTTGTTGCGGTTGCTCTCCCTATCAAGATGTTGTCGTGAATACTACGGTTGAAAAGACCAGCGTCTTGAAACACTGTTGCTAGAGATTTTCGTAAGGATTCACGATTAATAGAGCGTATATTTATTCCGTCAATGGAGATATGTCCAAATGTAGGTTCGTATACGCGCTGCAACAAATTGATTAATGTTGTTTTTCCAGCACCTGTTGGTCCTACAATCGCAACAGTTTGTCCTGTTTTAACCTTAAATGAGATGTCAAAAACACCTTGAGAAGAATTTGGAAATTTATACGTAACATGGTGGAATTGTACTGTGCCTTTAACATTTTGGAGGCAAGGTAGATTTTCAGGTTCATTGATATGAAAGGTTGAGTCTTCCATTGAAAAGAATTCTTGTAGTTTTGCTTGTGAGGATACGGTTAAATTAATGAAATTGCTCATTTGATCAAGACGGCTAATCATTAATTGTGCAAATCCAACAAAAGCAACAACTTCACCTACGCGTAATTGGCCTTTTGCTACAAAAAAAGCTCCAAGCAGAAGGACACAAACGATTGAAATGGTTGAGGCTGTTCGGTTTAAACCACTTGCAAGAGCCCACCAATTGAGAACAGGATTTTGTGCTTTAAGAAGATCGTTTGTATAGTTATGCAGTGCTGAGGTTTCTTCCCTTATTCGGTTATAGCTTTGTACAATAGAAACGTTAGAAATTGAATCACTAACATGTTGAAAGAGATTATGATGATAGCATTCTACAGCGGCTTGACCGTCTTTTGTTTTTCGCATCACTAAACGTGCAATGAGTACATAGATGATGGCAAGCACAACCAAGACTATTGAAAGACGCCAATTCATGTTAAAGGCTATGGGGATGAGAATGAATAATGCAACAAGAGTTGAGAGATGCTGACGCATAAAATCAAGCCATATGGCTGACATGGAATCTATAGCTCGCAAGAGGATATGGAGAGCATTAGAAGTTCCACGCTGTTGATGCCAGCTTAAGGGCATAGCAATGATACGTTCGAAAGATTCGGTTAAAACGGCTAAGCGGTGTCTATGTGTTAAGCGATCAGCACTGCGAGCAACAAGGACATAAGCAATAATATGAGAAATACCAAAACATACCCAAATTGTGAGGGTAAGGATAATTGCTGATTTTTCTGCAATCGAGTCAATGACACGTCCAAATAAAATAGGTTCTGCAATGGTGATAATAGCCAACATAACGTTAGCGGCACAGATTAAAAGAGAAGCATTTTTTTCTTTCTTTAGGTATGTGAGGACACGAGCATAGGCTTTAAATAGGGACACAGACGATTATCTCCAATAACTATCACAAGTATAAAGGTTACTATTTTTTAGTTATCTTTGAGCTAATAAAATTTAAACAGGAAGAAAATGCAAATTTGAATACTGATTGTAATGTAATGTGATAAAGCTAATTTTTAGGATATGGATTTTTGTGTTTATAAAGATAGGACGTAAAAATAGATCAATAAAATTAATGGCAAGGGAACTCTGTCATGGCAGGCGTAGAAATAAAAAAGGTTGAGGCAGATGAAAGCGGAATGCGCTTAGATCGCTGGTTTAAAGTGTATTATCCAGCACTTGGGTTTGGATATTTACAAAAGTTGCTACGTTCTGGCCAGATAAGGGTGGATGGTGGGCGTGTTAAAGCCGATACGCGTCTCCTCATAGGACAAGTTGTGCGGGTTCCACCTTTACTTGTTGATGAAAAGGAGGGTCTTCCTGTAACGGATAAAATAATTCGTGAGCAGGATGACAGAGTCATTTTGAAAAAAATGCTGCTCTATGAAGATTCCAAAATTTTTGTTTTTAATAAGCCTGCGGGGTTAGCTGTACAAGGTGGTTCTGGTTTAACGCGTCATTTTGATAGTATGCTTGAGGTGTGGCGCAATAAAAAAGGTGAAAAACCGCGTTTGGTTCATCGTCTTGATCGTGAGACATCAGGTGTGCTCATTGTTGCACGCTCAAGGGGGGCTGCACAGATTTTAACTGCTGCTTTTAGAGCGCGAGAAACGAAAAAGACTTATTGGGCTTTGGTTCGGGGAGTGCCTAAAAAAAAGCAGGATAAAATTTCAACATGGGTAGTTAAGGACATCACTGCACAAGGTGATAAAATGCGTGTTTGTGAGCATGGAGAGCCAGATTCTAACCATGCAGTTTCCTACTATCGTGTTTTAGATACCCGAGGGCGGGCTCTTTCGTGGCTTGAAATGGAACCTTATACAGGGAGAACACATCAGCTACGTGTGCATGCTGCCTATATGGATAACCCTATTATTGGAGATTCAAAATATTTTTTTTCTGATAGCAATTGGAAGTTACCAAGAGGAATACAAAATCGACTTCATCTTCATGCACGCCGGATTCGTATCCCGCATCCTTCAGGCGGGATATTAGATATTGTCGCACCTTTACCGCCTCATATGGTACAAAGCTTTAATCTTCTGGCTTTTAATGAAATGGATGGTGATAAAGAATAGTGGAAAAAGTTTCGCAGCTTGTTTTTTTGATCTGTACAAATTTTGTATATGGACTTGATGAGATGCATACGTGCATAGCTTATTATGAATGATAGCTGATTGGTAAGCAATCGTCATTAAGGTATTATATTTTTTAGTTATGACTTTTTTGAGAATATTATTACAAATTCTTTTTTTACAGTTTCTTTATCCCATTATACCGTAAAACCTTGTTGTTTAGGGCAGTAATGGAAGGTGCGCGTTCGACTTCGCTAATGAGGTGTTTTTTTGTTTTTGGAGATATTGACAAATAATCGATGCTAATAAATCGGGAGCTTTCAATATTGCACCCCTGTTTTTTTAATAAAAGGAATAGTTTCAACAAAACGACGGTGAAGGTTTCTAATCGCTCATGCAAATTCCAGAAACTTTCCTCAATAAACCGGAAATCCTTTGTCAATTTTTTCTACTGATGTAAGACTTCTCTCTGGTAATGTTTGTTTTTTACAAAGAAACGTTACCATTTCTCTGCTTTTTAATTTTAAGTCTTATTAAGATGTACAGAACCTAGAAAAATCAATAGATTTGTTGAAAATATCAGAGGTAAAAAAATATGCGTGAAATTTTTGATCATTTTGATATGTCATTGAATAAAAAAAATAATTCTATTCGGAAGACTCAAAAGCTTTCATGCCAGCCACTTCAGAAGCGATTTTATAAGGAAGTGAAAATTTCCTGCGAGGAGGGAGGCTTTTCTGTATTTTTGGACGGATGTTCAGTTAAAACGCCAGCAAAGCGGCATTTTCTTGTGCCAACAGAAGTGTTTGCTGCATTCGTGGCGCAAGAATTTAAGAGCCAAAAAGAAGTTATTGATCCAACGAAAATGCCAATGACACGCCTTGTTAACACCGTTATTGATGGCATAGCTGATGATATGCAGGTTGTTTTTGAAGATTTATTGCGTTTTGTTGCATGCGATATGATTTTTTATCGCGCACAAACACCAAAAGAGCTGGTGCAACGACAATGTGAACAGTGGGATCCTTTACTGGATTGGGCAGAAGAAAAACTTGGTTCACGTTTTCATTTGGCAGAAGGTCTTATGCATATTGAACAACCATGGGAAGCTATTCAAGCAGTGAGCAATTATTTACGTAAAGTTGAATCTCCTTATATGCTTGCTGCACTTCATACAATGACAACTTTAACGGGCTCAGCTCTCATTGCTCTTGCTGTTGCTGGCGGAAAAGTTGATTCGGATCATGCTTGGAATATTGCACATTTGGATGAAAATTGGATGATGGAACAATGGGGAGCCGATGAGGAAACAATGGCGCGCCGGGCTTATAAGAAAGCTGAGTTTAATGCAGCAGCTACAATCATTACAACTTGCTTATAAAGCCAAATTTTCTTCTGTTTATGCGCATCGCTCCTTTTCCAAATCACAGTATTTTTGTGATTTTTCGAGGATTAATTTTTATTTTTTCAAGTCCTGGAAATGCTTCACTGGTTATACTTAAAATTGTTTTGTCGTTACCACGGATAAAATACCATTGGTTATTGGAAAGAAGAGCAATAACCTCAGTTTGAATAGAGCGTTTTTTTCCAGCATTTGTTGTGGTTACAAACTGCACAGGTATAACGAAATAAGGGATACCATTATCAAGTTTGCCTTCACGTTTTTGCTTTTGGTCGATTTGGATACTTTCAATCTTATAATTTTCTGCTAATTGTTCTATTTGGCTTTTCATAATTTGTTGAAATTGTGATTTGCTGAGATTCTTTTTTGTAGTCAAACTGTCGATGATTTGGGGAGGGATAGCATTTAAAATGGCATTGGCGTCGGCATTTTGAAGTGCTTTACTGTAAGCAAAAGCAGCCTTTTCAAAAGCTGTAAGTTTTTGGCTTGTAATTGTATAAGCTTGAGTTATTGAGATAATAAAGGTAATGCATAAAAGAATAAGGAAAAGGGAACGAATTCGCAGCATTGGAAACCTTAATAATTGATTTGAAAAGATTCAACTAAACTTTATAAAGGAAAAACACATGAGCAAAAAGCCACTTGTGCCCTTTGATGAGAAAAATATCCACAAAAATGGAAATTTTTTATCTCCATTTTTTAATTGAAAAGAATAACTTATTTTTTAAACGGAATAGTACATATCAAATTCGATAGGATGTGGAGTTGTTTCGTAGCGCAAGACTTCTTGCATTTTTACTTGGATGAAAGAATTAATTTGATCATCATCAAAAACGTCACCAGCTTTAAGAAAGCGACGATCTTTATCGAGTTCTTCAAGTGCTTCGCGCAGACTTCCTGAGACCGTGGGAATTTCTTTGAGCTCTTTTGGTGGAAGATCATAAAGGTCTTTATCCATAGCATGGCCAGGATGAATTTTGTTTTTAATGCCATCAAGACCAGCCATTAAGAGTGCTGCAAACGCAAAATACGGATTTGCTGTTGGGTCTGGGAAACGAACTTCTACGCGTTTTGAATTTGGCGAAAAACCCATGGGAATACGGCAAGATGCAGAACGATTACGTGCGGAATAAGCAAGAAGGACAGGAGCTTCGTAACCAGGAACCAAACGCTTATAGGAGTTTGTAGATGGATTGGTGAAGGCATTGATTGCTTTTGCATGCTTAATGATACCACCGATAAAGAATAAGCAGGTTTCTGATAGTCCGGCATATTCATTTCCGGCAAAGATTGGTTTGCCATCTTTCCAGATGGACATGTGAACATGCATACCTGAGCCGTTATCACCGAAAACCGGTTTTGGCATGAAAGTTGCTGTTTTTCCGTAGCTTTTTGCTATTTGATGCACAACATATTTAAAAATTTGTATCTTATCAGCTTCACGAACGAGAGTATCAAAGCGAATACCCAATTCATGCTGGCCCGCAGCCACTTCGTGATGATGTTTCTCAACGCGAACACCCATATCTTTTAGTGCTGTCAGCATTTCAGAGCGTATATCTTGGCAGGAATCAACTGGAGGAACTGGAAGATATCCCCCCTTTATCCGTGGGCGATGGCCGAAATTACCTGTCTCATATTCAGTATCATCATTTGATGGAAACTCAGCTGAATCGAGTTTAAATCCTGTATTGTAAGGGTCAGTTTTATAGCGTACATCATCAAAGATAAAAAATTCTGCTTCTGGACCTACATTGATTGTATCTCCAATTCCTAAAGATTTCATATAAACTTCAGCTCTTTTGGCGATAGAACGAGGATCTCTGCGATAAAATTCTCCAGAAACAGGATCGAGCACATCACAAAATATGACCAAAGTTGATTGAGCAAAAAAAGGATCAATATGTGCTGTTTCTGGATCTGGCATCAAAACCATGTCGGATTCATTAATTGTTTTCCATCCAGAAATTGAAGAACCATCAAACAGAACACCATCATTAAATGTATCTTCACTGATTTCTGCATTATCGATTGTGACGTGATGCAATTTCCCTCTTGGATCAGTAAAGCGTAAATCGACAAAACGTATGTCATTGTCTGTAATTTTTTTAAGAATGTCTGATGCGGTTATCATATTCCATTTCCTTATTGGACTGAGGTGGATAAAAAAGGTGAAAAACTTTGTAGCTGTTAAAGAGCTTCGATTCCCGATTTGCCAGTACCAATACGAATGGCATTATCAATGGAAAAAACAAATATTTTTCCATCTCCAATATGCTTTGTTTGAGCTGCGTTACGTATTGCATCAATAGCTTGATCCAGCTTTTCATCGGTAACAACAATTTCAATTTTTACTTTAGGTAGAAAATCAACAACATATTTAGCACCGCGATAAAGTTCTGTATGCCCTTTTTGACGACCAAAACCCTTTGCTTCTGTTACTGTAATACCATGTAATCCAATTTTTTGAAGTGCTTCTTTCACTTCATCAAGTTTGAAAGGTTTTATAATGGCTTCAATCTTTTTCATGCTGAAATTATCTCCAACGCTATTTCGCCTTTTTAAACTACAGCACATTATATTGACAACTGTGAGATGTGCCAAAAGATACTTTCTGCACGGAAAATTCAAAGATTCTATCACTGTATGTTTTTGGGAAAAGATTTCTTTACAGCATAGAATGAAATGCTGTTATTTTATAAGGAAAATGCTTTGAGGATTAGAATCAGGATGATACAATAAAGACATTTAGTCTTCTTTTTATTGCGTGCCATTATGTATTTTATAATTTGCAGACTTTTTTAAGAATTAAGATTTATAAAAGATCAGCGTAGCAAAATTTCTTGTAGAAATTTTCCGGTGTAGGAAGCGGGAACATTAATAATATCTTCAGGTCGTCCAACTGCCACAATTTCACCGCCACGATATCCACCTTCTGGTCCTAAGTCAATAATCCAGTCGGCTGTCTTTATAACTTCAAGATTATGCTCAATGACTGCGACTGTATTCCCTTGCTCAACGAGTTCGTGCAGTACTTCGAGGAGTTTAGAGATATCGTGAAAATGCAGCCCCGTTGTTGGTTCGTCCAAAATGTAGAGTGTGCGACCTGTTGTTTTGCGTGAAAGTTCTTTGGCAAGTTTCACGCGTTGGGCTTCACCACCGGAAAGTGTCGTGGCTTGTTGTCCTACTTTGATATAGCCGAGGCCGACTTTGATGAGGGTCTTCATTTTGTTGTGAATGGTGGGAACAGCTTGGAAAAATTCCTCTGCTTTTTCGATTGTCATATCCAAGACATCGGCGATCGACTTTCCTTTAAATTTCACTTCCAGTGTTTCTCGATTATAGCGTTTTCCTTGGCATACATCACAAGTAACGTAGACATCGGGCAAAAAGTGCATTTCAATTTTGATAACCCCATCACCTTGACATGCTTCGCAGCGTCCTCCCTTAACATTGAATGAAAAACATCCTGCTTGATAACCACGCGCTTTTGATTCTGGAAGTTCGGCAAACCACTCACGAATTGGGGTAAAAGCACCCGTATAGGTTGCTGGATTAGAACGTGGGGTACGTCCAATAGGAGATTGATTGATATCGATGACTTTATCGAGAAATTCTAATCCTTCAATTTTATCGTAGCTTTCTGGGCTGTGATGGCTTCCCATGATATAACATGATGCGGCTTTGAAAAGGGTTTCAATGAGGAGTGTTGATTTTCCTCCACCTGAAACGCCAGTTATACAGGTAAAGGTTCCAAGAGGAATTTCAGCATTGATATTTTTGAGATTATTGCCTCGAGCACCGATGATTTTCAGTGTTTTTGTCTTTGATATTTTACGTCGTTGAGTAGGGATGGTAACTGCCATTCTTCCTGAAAGATATTGGCCTGTGAGGGAAGAAGGATTTTCTATAATTTCTTGCGGTGTGCCTTGTGCCATGATTTTTCCACCATGAACGCCTGCTGCTGGTCCCATATCAACGACATGGTCTGCAGTAAGAATGGCATCTTCATCATGTTCAACAACAATAACTGTGTTGCCGAGATCGCGCAGATGATGCAGCATCTTTAGAAGGCGTGCATTATCACGTTGGTGTAAACCGATAGATGGTTCATCTAAAATATAAAGGACGCCTGTAAGACCAGAGCCAATCTGGGATGCTAACCGAATACGTTGACTTTCTCCACCTGAAAGTGTGCCTGAATTTCGAGATAAGGTAAGATATTCAAGTCCTACATGATTTAAAAAAGCTAAGCGTTCACGAATTTCTTTTAAAATGCGTACAGCTATATTACGTTGTTTTTCAGTCAGATATTGATCAATGTTGGCAAACCAATCATCTGCTTTTAAGATAGAAAGTTCTGATATTTGTCCAATATGCATCCCGTGGATTTTAATAGCGAGTGCTTCTGGTTTTAAACGATAACCATGACAGGCTGGACAGAGCGAAGAAGACATATAACGCTCGATTTCTTCACGTGACCACGCAGAATCTGTTTCTTTCCATTGTTTTTCCATATTCGGGATAACACCTTCAAAATGTTGGATCATTTTATGTGAACCTGAATCACTTTTATGGTCAAAGGAAATTGTCTTTCTTTTTGTGCCATAGAGAATAGCCTGCTGCGCTTCATCTGAGAGTGCACTCCATTTATCCGTGAGTTTAAATCCATAAATCTTACCCAA
Source organism: Bartonella quintana (assembly GCF_009936175.1). Classification (NCBI taxonomy): domain Bacteria; kingdom Pseudomonadati; phylum Pseudomonadota; class Alphaproteobacteria; order Hyphomicrobiales; family Bartonellaceae; genus Bartonella; species Bartonella quintana. The sequence continues at coordinate 597,214 of NZ_AP019773.1, forward strand.
TGCCTCTAAGATTTGGTTAGAAAAGGGTGAGGATGATTTAGACCAAGGGGCAATTGCTCCAGATTCTAAGGTGAGATTTTCATTTGGTATGATTTTTTTAGGGACGATTGCCTTTTTTGTGCCAAGTCCGTCGCAAGTAGGGCAAGCGCCAAAAGGGTTATTGAATGAAAAGAGCCGTGGTTCAATTTCAGGGATAGAAAATCCAGATATGGGGCAGGAAAACTTTTCTGAAAAAATAAGCCGTTTGTGCGTTTCATTTTTTGATTTATTGGCAGATTCCTTTGAGATTTCTTTTTGGGCTAAAGGTTGATCTGCCATTTCAACTACTGCAATCCCATCTGCTAGCTGCAAACAGGTTTTTATACTGTCAGCTAGGCGAGAGGCCATGTCATTATGCACAACAATGCGGTCTACCACAACATCTATGTCATGTTTATATTTTTTATCAAGAGGAGGAATATCAGGAATTTCATAAAATTTTCCATCAACTTTAGCGCGCTGAAATCCTTTTTTTAAAAGTTCCATTAACTCTTTTTTATATTCTCCCTTTCGTCCTCGCACTAAGGGCGCCATAATAAAAATCCGCGTACCTTCTGATAAGGCCATAATTTGATCGACCATTTGGCTTACTGTTTGGCTTTCGATAGGCAGTCCCGTCGTAGGGGAATGAGGAACACCGATACGTGCAAAGAGAAGGCGCATATAGTCGTGAATTTCAGTAACAGTACCTACTGTTGAACGGGGGTTGCGGCTGGTTGTTTTTTGTTCAATGGAGATGGCGGGGGAAAGACCATCTATTCGGTCGACATCTGGTTTTTGCATCATTTCCAGAAATTGGCGTGCATACGCAGAAAGGCTTTCAACATAGCGGCGTTGACCTTCGGCGTAAATTGTATCAAAAGCTAAGGATGATTTACCTGATCCAGAAAGCCCTGTTATGACGATCAGTTTGTCACGAGGGAGGTCTATATCAAGATTTTTAAGATTATGCTCACGTGCGCCGCGAATGGAGATGTATTTTTGATGAGCCATATTTTATCCTTGGCATGTTTGATCAAAATTAAGCATCTAAAGTGGAATAAAACTTTTCCTTTAGAATTACAACGTGGTTAATTGTTAAGGTGGAAAAAGAGTACAAGTTCTGTGGAAAGAAAGATCCAGAAAGCAGCTTTTTATTCTCTGGTGATGGAATAAACTATGCGTTGTTATCATCTTTTGCTATAATCACATGATGTAATGTTTAATTAAGGGTAGGCAAGATCCACATTGAGGTCAATTGCAGAGGTAAATGCGCAAATGGTAAGATCAAGATGGTAATTGACTGCATAAAGAGAGTGTTTTGCAAATTAAGACTTTGGAGTTTATGAGATGGCTGGTAGCCTTAATAAAGTTATTTTGATTGGTAATCTTGGTGCCGATCCTGAAATCCGCCGTTTGAATTCTGGTGATCAAGTTGCAAATCTGCGTATTGCGACTTCAGAAAGTTGGCGCGATCGTAATACAAATGAACGTAAAGAACGCACGGAGTGGCATAATATTGTTATTTTTAATGAAAACCTTGTCAAAGTTGTAGAGCAATATTTAAAAAAAGGTAGTAAGATCTATATTGAAGGTCAGTTGCAAACGCGCAAATGGCAAGATCAAAATGGTAATGACCGTTATACAACAGAAATTGTTTTGCAAAAATACCGGGGTGAATTACAAATGCTTGATGGGCGTGGAGTAACTGGGGGAGAGCAAATGCAAGGAGCAAACCAGTCGAGCGGCGGTTATGTCAATAGTGGTTTTGGAGACAGTGGCGTAAATCAGAGAAATGTTTTTGGTCAAAACAATAGCCAATCGGAAGAAAGCTTTTCACACAAATTAGATGATGATGTACCTTTTTGATGATACTTAAGGCGTATTGCTATTGTTTTTTGTATTTTTTGGTTGTTCGTTTCAGGTTTTTAAAGTTCAAAAAAACAGGTCTTGTTGATTTTGTTCGCCGTTTTTAACATAAATAAATAACATATTGAAAATTATTATTAAATTTCTTCTCTGATGTAGGGGAGAAATTGGCATCTTATGTATTTTTCGATATATAAAAAGTAGAGTGATTCTTTTTGAAAGTCTTAAAGCTGTGACCGATTTTAATCCACTACCAGAACGTGATGTGCTGACCGGTATTGAACCAATCAGTATTATTGATGAAATGCAACGCTCCTATCTCGATTATGCAATGAGCGTGATTGTTTCACGTGCCCTTCCTGATGTACGTGATGGTCTTAAACCTGTTCATCGGCGTATTCTTCATGCCATGAATGAAATGGGGCTTGCTTTCAATAAGCCGTATCGTAAGTCTGCGGGTGTTGTTGGTGAGGTTATGGGAAAATTCCATCCTCATGGAGATGCTTCAATTTATGATGCTTTGGTTCGTATGGCTCAGGATTTCTCTTTACGAAATCCATTGATTGATGGTCAAGGGAATTTTGGTTCTGTTGATGGCGATCCGCCTGCGGCGATGCGTTATACAGAATGTCGTTTGGAAAAAGTTTCAGAAGAGCTTTTAGCGGATATTGATAAAGATACTGTTGATTTTCAAGATAATTATGATGGACGTGATCGTGAACCCGTAGTCTTACCAGCGCGTTTCCCTAATCTTTTGGTCAATGGATCAGGTGGTATTGCCGTGGGAATGGCAACTAATATTCCTCCTCATAATCTTGGTGAAGTTGTTGATGCTTGTATCGCCTTGATTGATGATCCCAATATAACACTTGATAAAATAATTGAAATTATTCCTGGTCC